>QHRA01000143.1 GCA_003221295.1 Verrucomicrobiota bacterium
CATGAAATGTTTGCGCACGAGATCTTCGTGCTCGATCAGAGCTCGCTCGAGCGGTTGAAAAATAACACCAGCCCGGCGCAACGATTCCGGAAGGGCGTCGCGCTCGAGCAATTGATCGTTCGCAAAAATCAGACGCCCCGATTTTCCGTTGAGCATGGCCGAGCGTTCCAGGATTTCGACCTGCTCATCGTCGGACGGTGCATTTGCGAATCGATACGGCGAAAGATCGAGCGCATCGACGTTGGAAAATCGCCAGGCCTGATCTTTGCGCGTCGGATTGGGCATCGTGGAAAATTCGCGCCAACCTTGCTCCCGCTGTTGCTGAAACCACAGGGGGAGATCATCCGCACCTTCTTGTGGCGAGGAGGTGATGGTGGACTTTTCGGCCGGTGATTGTGTCACTTCCTCAAGGACAGCAGCTCCGTGGCTCATTTTGCGAGACCGAAAATGCGCAGCGAGGCGAATTAGCCGACCGAGCCTTCCATTTCGAGCTCGATCAAACGCTTGAGCTCGACCGAATACTCCATCGGAAATTGGCGGACGAGATCATTAACAAATCCGTTTACGCTCAGGCTCATGGCCTGTGCTTCACTCAGGCCGCGCTGTTGCATGTAAAAGATTTGCTCGGCCGAAACCTGCGATACGCTGGCCTCGTGTTGAACGGAGTTGCCGGTGCCGCGGACGGTGATCGCAGGGTAGGTATCAGTGCGCGAGGTGGAGTTGATAAGAAGCGCGTCGCACTCGGTGTTGTTCTTGCAATTCTTGAGATGCTTCGGCACGTGGACAAGCCCGCGATAAGTGGCGCGGCCGGTGCCGATCGAGATCGATTTCGAGATGATGTTCGATGTGGTTTCGTCGGCCGCGTGGATCATTTTCGCGCCCGTATCCTGGTGCTGGCCATTGTTAGCCAGTGCGATCGATAGCACTTCGCCGCGGGACTTGCGTCCTTTCAAGACCACGCCTGGATATTTCATGGTCAGGCGCGAACCGATATTGCAGTCGATCCATTTGATCTCGGATTCCTCGTGCGCGAGTCCGCGTTTGGTCACGAGATTGAAAACGTTCGGCGACCAGTTTTGCACGGTGATGTATTGGAGCTTCGCGCCTTTGAGCGCGATGAGCTCGACGACCGCGCAGTGCAAGGTGGCGGTGTTGAACTTCGGCGCGGTGCAACCCTCCATGTAAGTCAGCTCGGAACCTTCGTCGCAAATGATGAGCGTGCGCTCGAATTGACCAAAGTTCTCCGCGTTGATGCGGAAGTAAGCTTGTAGCGGATGCTTCACTTTCACGCCTGGCGGCACGTAAATGAACGAGCCGCCGCTGAAAACCGCGGAGTTCAGCGCAGAAAATTTGTTGTCGCCGGTCGGAATTACCTTTCCAAACCATCGCCGGAAAATCTCCGGATGTTCTTTCAAACCTTCGGTCGAACCGACAAAGATCACGCCCTGTTCGCCGACCGCCTTCTTGATATTGGAATAAACCGCTTCGCTATCGAATTGCGCTTCCACCCCGGCGAGAAATTTGCGTTCCTGCTCCGGAATACCGAGGCGCTCGAACGTCCGCTTTACATCTTCGGGAACTTCATCCCATGAACGCGTCGCGCGCTGACCTTGCGCGAGATAATAACGAATCTTATTGAAATCGATTGCTTCGAGATCCTTGCTCGCCCAATGGGTTGGCAGTGGTTTGCTCTCGAAAGTTTGCAACGCCTTCAAGCGAAATTCGCGGACCCAATCCGGGTCCTGTTTCACGTCGGAGATATAATTCACGACGCGCTCATCGAGCCCGACGCCCGCGTCGTAGCCGTATTCGACCTTGTAATGAAAGTCGCCAACGTCGCGATCGATATTGACGGCTGAAGTGTCCGTTTTCATCTCTATTAATAATTACGCTGCCACTGGCTCCTCCGCGTGGTCGCGAATCAAGTCGTAGCCTTTTTCCTCCAATTCCAGCGCGAGTTCCTTTCCGCCGCTGCGCACAATGCGGCCCTGCACCATAACATGGACAAAATCGGGGACGATGTAGTTCAACAAACGTTGATAGTGCGTGATCAAAAGCACCCCCAGGTTCGGCCCGCGCAGCGAGTTCACGCCGTTAGCCACCACTTTTAAGGCGTCAATATCCAGGCCGCTGTCGGTTTCATCGAGAACGGCATAGCGCGGGTCGAGCATGGCCATTTGCAAAATTTCGCACCGCTTTTTTTCGCCGCCGGAAAATCCTTCGTTAACCGCACGCGAGGTAAATGAGCGGTCGATTTCCAGCAAATCCATTTTTTCGTAAAGCTTGGCGTAGTAATCGGTCGCTTCCAGTTCGTCGCCTTCTGGCAAACGCGCCTGCATGGCCGCACGCAAAAAATTCGCAATTGTCACCCCTGGAACCTCGCTCGGATACTGGAAGGCGAGAAAAAGCCCTTTGCGGGCGCGCTCGTCCGGCTCGAGCTCGAAGAGGTTTTCGCCATCCATAAACACTTCGCCGCTCGTCACCTTGTAATCGGGATGCCCGGCTATCACCTTGGCTAACGTGCTTTTACCGGAGCCATTCGGGCCCATGACGGCATGCAGTTCGCCCAAGCCAACGGAGAGGCTGAGATCGCGAATGATCTCGTTCTCGCCAATGGCGACGCGTAAGTTTTTGATCTCCAGCTGCTGCATAAAAAGGGGACGAAAGAAACATAGCCAATTTTCGCCGTTTGGCGAGGGAAGTGGTGCCCAATTTTCCCGTGGGCGAGGCGGCGCGATAACCCGCTTTTGCTGGGTTGGACGTTGGATCGGCACCGTCCCGGAATTTTCGCGAAACCGAGCCCTATAGGCATTTAAACTGCTCGCCTTTAGGCGATGCCTTTAACCTCGCGCAGCAGCCTGACCCTGATCGCAGTTCTCCTAACCTAAATGAGTGAGTCCCATCAAAAAGAAACGCAGAAACGCGACGACAATTCCAAAGTCGCGAGCGAGCTAAACAACCTGATCCAGATCATCTCCGGAACGAGCTCCTTGATCGAGAATATCTGGGAAGGACGTCCGGGTTCGGAAAAGTATTTCGAGATGTTGCGCGCCAGTATCGAGCGCGCCGAGCAAGTGACGGCCCAGCTGGTCGCACAAGCTGGCGGGGCCGACCGCAAAAGGGTTCTGCGTCCGGACCTGGAACAACGCTTTGACGAAGCCCTGATCGCGGGGGCGCCAAACCAACGCAAGCACTCGATCCTGCTAGTGGATGATGAACCGATGGCGCTGGAATTGTTGCATGGCGTCCTGACCGAGGCCGGCTACGAGGTGTCTGTCGCTCAATCGGGTTTCGAATGTCTTGATTTGTTCCGCCGCGACGCACATGCCTATGATCTAATTCTGACGGATTTATCCATGCCTTTGATGGATGGCGAAGAGACTTTCCAACGGCTGCGGCAGATGTCGCCCACAGCGAATGTAGTGCTGATGGCGGGATTCGTTGATAGCGCTCGTTTGGAAAAAATGATGCACAATGGGTTGAGCGGATTTGTGGGCAAACCTTTCGCTCCGGTGGAGATTCTTGCGGTTGTCACCTCGGTTATTTCAGCAGCGGAACGGTCCAAGGAAGGTGGCAATGGCATCGCCGCTGCTATCTGAAAAAACCGATGACTTCCGCGCCCGCAAAAGCTTTTCAGCAGCTGTGTCAAAACCGGCTCTTTGAAGGCATTGGCGCGAAGGTGCTGGAACGAATCCGGCCCGACGTCAACATCCTGCAACTCAAACGCGGGGATGTCGTTTTCAAGGAAGGCGACTTGGGCGATTCGCTTTATCTGGTAGGCGAAGGCTCGATCAAAATCTCCAAGCAAGGTCGCGGCGGCCGACAGGAAGTGCTCGATTATGTTCAAACCGGAAACTTTTTCGGCGAAGTCGCGCTCCTGGGCGGGCAACCGCATTCGGCGATGGCAAGCGCCGCGGAACCGACCGTGCTCGGCGCGGTAAAGGAAGAAACCTTCCAGCATATTCTGGAACTCGCCCCCAGCCGCCTACACATGAATTTTCTGCGCTCGATCACCGAGCGCATGCGGAGTGTGAACTCGCATTTCATTACCGAAATCATGCGCAGCGAACGCCTCAGCCTCGTCGGCTCGATGGCGAACTCGATCATTCACGATCTCAAGAACCCGATCTGCATTGTCCGCTGCTGCTCTGATTTGATCGCGAGCGAAACGAACGATCCGCGCCTGCGGGAACTGACCAGCATGCTCGATGGCGCGGTTGACGGAATGCTGGCGATGACGCAAGAGCTGCTCGATTACGCGCGGGGCTCGACTCAGCTAAACAAACAGCTCATTTCCGTATGGGGAATTCTCGATGAGCTTAATCAGCAATCGTTGCGTCTGCTTCCGGGTAAAAACATTCATTTTGTTAAACACATCCGTTATGACGGGAACCTCGCGATCGATCGCGCCCGTTTCGTTCGAATGCTCTCGAGCCTGATTAAAAACTCGCGCGAAGCGATGGTCGGCGGCGGAATTCTCACCATCACCACCGATCTTGTGCAGGATCAAGTTGTGCTTCGGATTTCCGATACCGGAGTTGGCATTCCGCCTGAGGTGTTGCCCAGGCTTTTTGAGCCATTCGTGACCCATGGAAAATCGAGCGGCACCGGTCTTGGGCTCGCCATTGCCCGCTCGGTGGTGGAAGCGCATGGCGGCAAAATTTCACTCTCCAGCGTTTACGGTAACGGTACCACGGTTGACATTCGCCTGCCAAAACCGAGCGAATAGCAACGCGGGAGACGCAGTCGTCCCAGCAACCCAATTGTAGGGGGCGATTTTCGCCGCCGTTCTTTTTATTGGCGGTCAAAATGACCGCCCTACAATTTTTACCCGCGCGCGTGACCATGAACTTCTCTTGATAGGGCGAACGCTCTGCTGAGCCTGAAGCCTTTTCCCTTTTGTGGATTTTCGCGTCTTTTGGGTGTTTAGCGGACAAGAAATTTCGTCCGCGTGGGTAGGTTCTTCGTCCCGCGAGTTGCAACTTCCGTTGCGCCGTCGAAAATCGTAAATCGGCCAGCCGATTTACCCCGTGGTGTAACGGTAACACAGCGCCCTTTGGAGGCGTTATTCTTGGTTCGAATCCAAGCGGGGTAGCCACTCTCGTCAGGTGCAATTTCATAGGCAAAATGGGTGATTTTGTCATCGCGCAAGAATACGCATCAAAACGTACGAATACGCCATCTATTCGCCAACTATTTGCCAAGCGCCCGGCCCGCTTTCAGCCGATCTTCGCCGTAATTGCGTTACCAGCCTGCCCTTATGATTGCAAGACTGATTGCGATTGATTGCAGTCGGTGGTGTTATTCCCCAAAATCGCGATGTTCACCACGTTATTGCCGTGTACATCATCATCGGAAATGCCCGTCTGGCTCCATTGCTTCAACGTGTGGCATCGTCTTTTCGACAATGTTCGCCATGCGGCCTAAGTGACGCTCGCCGCGTTGCTGCATTGTCGCGCTGGCGGCTTCGAATGGAGTAACTACCTTCGCCGTGTCCTCGCGTTTGGCGAGGGCTTTGGCATTCTCGCGTTGCCGTGACCATCCTTCGCGTTTTGCCCGCGCCAAAACAGTTCCCGCTGGAATGTCCATGTTGCGGGCAATCTCGCGCAGACCGATGCCCGAGGCGTATGCCGTGCGAATTTCTGCCCACGTCGCTTTTGTTATGACGCGCTTCACATCGTACTGATTAACGCCGTTGAGCCTTTTTTCCAATGCAGATTGGATTTGGAATCGCACTGCAATCGACAAGCGAGCAAGCTCGAAGGGAACATCGACGGGCGAGCCGCTATGGAAATCTTCGCCACTCTCCGTTGAATGACTGGTGTGGCCCTAGTTCGAGAGGACTATTCGAAATCAGGGTGTCTGGTCGAAGGATGCGTGGCGTCAGTATGGCGCTTTGTACTGCTATTTTTTAGATAATCACCATAAACTCGCGGCACGATTACTTGAACTCAATGATGAGCACTGAGGCTTTGCCGCGAAAAAAAGGAACGGACGTGCCAAAAGCGCTCGTTGCCTCTATCACGGATTTTCCCGCAGACCTTTTCGCCATGCATAATATAGGCTCTTTTCTTCGGGCGTCAGATTGCCCTCAAGGATTCTCCTGAGCAGATGTTTGCAAAGTCTCGCCGTCCCAATTGTCACTGTCACATCCGAGCGTTGACCCCTGCCCTGCTCGTTAGCTTTCATCGCGATAGCCGTCCGTTGGTAAGCGTCGAAAGCATTCACAAGAAGATCATGGCGCGGGTCAGCTTTGGGAAGTTTGTCCTGTAGCTTCATTATCACAC
>QHRA01000144.1 GCA_003221295.1 Verrucomicrobiota bacterium
CGAAAGGAAAAGTGGGCGTAATCAATGTGCAATGCCGTACCTTCATGCTCCCGATTTTGGAGAATCCATTTCACGCGATGGAGACGGCGATTGCGAAAATGCGAACAGAAACTTCGGTCATCGTGGTTGATGTTCATGGCGAAACGACGAGCGAAAAAATTGCGCTCGCCCGTTTTCTCGATGGCAAAGTTTCTGCCGTCCTCGGCACCCACACCCACGTGCAAACGGCAGACGAGCAGATTTTTCCGGGCGGCACTGCCTTTCTTTGCGATGCCGGAATGTGCGGACCGGTGAATTCTATTATAGGTCGCGCCGTCGAACCAATCGTGCAGCGTTTTATGTCGAACTTGCCCGCGCAATTCCCAGTGGCCACGGGCGAGGTGCGCTTGCGCGGGGCGTTGGTTGAGATCGACGAAGGGACGGGGCGCGCGCTTCGCATCAGCCGGGTGGATGAGGCCGCGGCAACTACTTCAGGAGAAACGCAGTCCACCGCAGCGTTGGAAAACGAATACAAGAATGAGCAAGAGAACGATTGACAGGCAGCGCGCATTCGTCGCATTTGTCTGCCCACAATTTTTTCTAGGGAGAGCAACATGCGTTATATGAAATTGTCAGGTTTGGGAATAATGGTGTTCGCCTTCGGGGCAGCGGTGCTGTTCGGGCAAGGCAACCAGGAAGCGGCCAATCTCACACGCGAAGGAATCGAAGCTTCCAAGGCGAACGATTGGGACAAAGCGATTAACGCTTTTAAAAGAGCGTCACAGCTGGAGCAGCGCTACGCTCCGAATCTGGCTTCGGCTTTGCAGCAACGCGCCAGTGTTTACGTGAGTCAGCAGAAATTTCAGGAAGCGATTGCTGATTATTCCGAGGCGCTAAAAGTAAAATCAAACGATCCCGATATTTTTGAGCGACGCGCCTACGCGGAGATGCAGTTGAAGGATTACGACAAGGCGCTGCACGATTACAACGAAGCCATCAAGCTCAGCCCGGAGGAACCGAAATATTATCAGGTGCGCGCTTTCATTCATCAAACTAAGAACGACTTAAAGGCCGCCATGGCCGACGTAGACAAAACCCTCAAGCTCGATCCCAATAATCAGGATGCGCAGCAGCGAAAAAGATTTTTGGACGCGAAATTGCACGGAACACCGACGCCAGAGCCGATGCCATCTGGTCCCATTCCTAATCCGAACGTGCGTCCGCCAGCTGCAGCAACTGCAACCCCGACCGCCAAGTCGTGACGTCGGCAGACGAGTGCAGGCTAGCAGCCTGGCGCTCCCTAGAAATGTAGCTGCCGCTGAGGACAGTGGCAGCTATAACGCCGAGGGTACTTAGGAAAAACGCAAACCTCAGCAGCGGCTGTTCCCGGATCTAGTTTTCTTGATTCGCCGCCGGAGCATCGCTACCGTTGGGCGAAATTGCTTCGACCACCGGGGCGAACCGTCGTTTGCGTCGGTTAGCGGGCAACGGCGAAAGCGTCATCGTGATGTTACGACCGGCCAGCTTCGGCTCCATTTCCACCTGTGACATCCCGGCCAGATCGTTCTTTACCTTATCCATCAACTGCATCCCAAATTCCTGGTGCGCCATTTCGCGCCCCCGAAATTGCAGTTGCACCCGCACTTTGTTCCCGCGATCGAGAAATTCTTCGCCGTGCCGGATCTTGGTCAGGTAATCGTGCTCGTCGATGTTTACCCGAAACTTGATTTCTTTCAGCTTGGCCGCGGGCGATGATTTGCGGTCCTTTTCCTGTTTGGCGATATCATAACGATACTTCCCAAAATCGATGATCTTGCACACCGGCGGATTTGCCGTAGGCGCAACCTCAACCAAGTCCAGCTCCAGACTCTGAGCCTTGCGCAGGGCGTCGGACAACTTCATGACGCCGAGTTGTTCCCCAGTCGATCCCATGATCACCCGCACTTCGCGGGCGCGAATCCGACCATTTACACGAATTTGTAGTTGCAGATTTAGGCTCCTTCCAGCGAGACGAGAGTGCGGCGCATCGCTGTTATTTCATTTTCGCAAATCCGCGGTCGATTGGACGCGACCGCGGAGCACTCGGCAACGATGCGGCTGCGAAGACCACATCGAGGCGCCCGCAATTTCGCGCGCCGGGGAAAATTGTAGCCACAATGAAAGAGTCGCAAGGTGAATCTAAATCTATTGAGCAGGTGGCGCGCCGAAATGGGCGGCATGCGCGGCGTAGGCGGCAGCGTCGTCGATCATTGAATCCAATGTGGCAGCTATAGGTTCCAATCTTATCATGCCTGAGAAGATTGCGCGATCACCAATTTCAGTATCGATAAGAAAAGTGGGGCGCTGCGTCACCTTGAGCGCCTGCCAATCCGCCGTGCTTTGGCGGATCCGCTTCTCGATTTCCGGCGATTGGGCGCGCTCCAGCAATTTCTCTTTCTCAATTCCGCCCGCCCGGCCGCCGATTTCCGCCGCCACTTCGACATCGCGAATGGCTTTTGAGCCCTCACGCAGGATGGAGTTGGAAAGCGCGAGCCGCACCGAATCGTCCGTGATTCCAAGGTCGCGCGCGGCCTCGGCCACGAGATTTGGTGCCAAATATTCCGGCAAAACCGGCTCGTAGGAATCGCTCCGCAACATGAAAGGTGAGCGGTTCATCAACCCGCTGCGTCGGTAATACCATTCCTCTTGCGCGCGCGACTTCGGCAATCCCTCCCCATCCATCAGCGCAATTTTCCAATCGAAGTCCACCCGATCAGCGTAGCGGCGTTTCAATTCCGCCCAGGTCGGTTGCGACCAAAAACACCAGGAAGACATGACATCGAGATAATTCGTGATGGAAATGCGCACCTGCCGAATTTCGCAAAAAATCACGCCGCGCAAAGAAACTTTCGTGTGACGTCGTAGCACAGCCATCCTGGCTGTGGGGCCAACGGGCATCTTGCCCGTTGATGGCGGAAGATTTTTCGAAAGTCGGGTCCGGCGGTCATAGACCGCCGCTACAGTATCGCCGGGGGGTAGCGTCCTTCCCCGATTTCTTCTCGGCCTGTCCGCCCGGCGAAATCTGCATTGCCCAGCCGATGCGCATGGGGAATGACTCACTTTTAATCTTTTTAACTTTGTAACCCTTTTAACGCTTTTAACTTCTCATCCGTTCACCGCTCCAACCCTTCAACGCTTCAACGAACCCATGGAGCTCAACCACATCCTTCTTTTCACTGCCGTCGCAACTTCAGCGCTCATTCTGCTTCAGGCTTTCCAGCCGCAAACTCGCGGCCGGCGCGCCCGAGCCGCCGTTGTTCTGATCGCATCCGCTTTGGGGTGGCTCCTCGCGCGTCCCATTGCGGGCTGGCTAGCTGCGATTGTTTGGTGCGCTCTTTTGGTCGTGCCTGCTTTTCTCCGGAACCGCGCCCGCTTCCACCCTTTCCGCCAGTCCGGTATTACCGTCTCGCCTGTCGTTCTCGCGCTAATCATCGTCAACGTTGCCGTCTTCGTTCTCGAACTTCTCGCCGGCGGCTCAACCAATCCAGTCACACTGCATCGCCTCGGCGAGCTCGACACCAGTTCAGTGATCTTTCGACACCAATACTGGCGACTTCTCGCCGCGCTTTTTCTCCACTACGGACCGATCCATATTTTCTTTAACCTCTTCGCCCTCCTTCTGCTCGGTCCGGCCCTGGAGCGGCAAATTGGCGGATTCTTTTTCGCCGTTTGTTATTTGGTCTCGGGAATCGGATCGAGCATCGCCATCGTTTTGCTAACGAAACTGAGACTGCTCGAGCCGGTGCAACTCGTCGGCGCCTCCGGTTGCGTTATGGGCGTCGTCGGCACATGGACCGGTTTCCTCCTCCGTCATCGCCACGCTCCGCTCGCCCGACAACGTTTGCGAAACATCTTCGTGATCGTCCTCCTGCAACTCGCCTTCGATCTTGTCACTCCTCGCGTCAGCATGTCAGCCCACCTCGGTGGTCTCCTCACCGGATTCCTCCTCGGCCTGCTCGTCCCGGCAAAGCAGGGAAAACGTGATCGGTGAACCGTGATTAGTCAACGGTGGTTCCTTGCTCCCTGCGCTTTGCCACCCCATTACTCCCACTCGCTTGTGTCCGCTTTCGACGTTCGATGTTTGCCTTTTGCTTTTTTCTGCCGGTCACTGATCACGTTTCACCGATCACGTTTCGTCTGCTCATGCTCCATCACTCCAATACTCAAGCGCTTCACGCCCCGCGGCACATAACCCGCTGCGTTCTATCGCCTGAGATTTGATGCTTTACCGTTTCGTGACAAAATCGCGATGTTGGCCCGTTTCGCGCCATGCCAAACTTCCAAAGCTATAATATAGTCCCCACCCTTCCCGCCGCGCTCGAACCGCTGCGCGAA
Source organism: Verrucomicrobiota bacterium (assembly GCA_003221295.1). GTDB lineage: Bacteria > Verrucomicrobiota > Verrucomicrobiia > Chthoniobacterales > UBA10450 > AV69. Next base: position 4,354 of record QHRA01000144.1, read on the forward strand.
GTGAGCTTCAACGTCTGGTGGACGTGGGAGCCGTCCGCCCGCCGCCTCTTTCGTCATCTCGATCCCGAGCTTTGGAACCGGACCAATCACAATCCCATTCGCATGCTCCAGCTCTCGCGCCAGGCCCGGCTGGAAGAACTCGCGACCGACAAAACTTTTTTGCGCGAGCTCAAGCAGGTTTACGACGCTTTCCAAAAATATCTCACCCGCAAGGATACTTACGGGAAGACCGGTGCCGGCGCGGCCATGCAAAAACCGGTGGCCTATTTCTCCGCCGAATTTGGATTTCACGAATCAATCCCAAATTATTCCGGCGGCCTCGGCATTCTCTCCGGCGACCATTGCAAATCGGCCAGCGATCTCGATCTGAACTTTGTCGCCATCGGGTTGCTCTATCGGCACGGATATTTCCGGCAGGAAATCGACAAGGACGGAATCCAGCACGCGGTCAGCCTCAATCAAAATTTTCATCATCTGCCGATTCGGGAAGTCCGGCGCGACGATCGCGCACTTCTGGTGACGGTGCGGATTCTGGACCGCGATGTTTACGCCCGCCTTTGGGAACTTCACGTCGGGCGCGTCAGGCTTTATCTGCTCGACACCGATATTCCGGAGAACAAAGCGGAAGATCGGCTTATCACGGCGGAGCTTTACGGCGGCGATCTCGAAATGCGAATGCGACAGGAGATCGTGCTCGGCATCGGCGGCGTCAATGCGCTGAACGCGCTCGGGATCGAGCCGGACGTCTTTCACATGAACGAAGGACACTCCGCTTTTCTCGGCCTCGAGCGGATTCGCCGTCTCGTCGCGGAGAAGCGGCTCAATTTTTACACGGCCCTCCAAGTTGCCGCTTCGGCCAATGTTTTCACCACCCACACACCGGTGCCGGCCGGAAACG
>QHRA01000202.1 GCA_003221295.1 Verrucomicrobiota bacterium
CGTAATCCCGCAAATGCACCGATCGCAAAATATGGCAGTGATGTATCGTCTGCCGCTTTGAGGAGCCGGGCTGTTTCATCAACCGAGAGAATCCCAATTTCGCTATCAACCTCCTTGGCCTTGCGCGTCTTGGCGACAGGATTATCCAGACAATAGCGCCGCGTGACACAGAACGAAAAAAAGGTTCTCAAATCACGCCGAAACGTGTTTCGCGTTACCGGAGCGAGGTTGAGGCGCGTCAACCAGTCATCAATTTCTGCGGTGTTGATGGTTGAAACAATTCGATCGCCAAAATCGTTGCTGAAGCGTCCGATGCGGAGCTTCAAATCATAACAATACCGCGCGCTGACACCGCTTCCCTTCCGGTTCTCGATTAACTCATCAATTGCCTGCGAAACCTTTGCTGACCTCTGCGTTGCCTCAAGATGGCGCGCGTAAAAATCAACTGCGTCTGAAATCGTTTTGCCATGCGGTTGCAACCGTTCTTGCCCTTGTTGCGCCTCGATTCGTAACCAAGATGGGAACTGCACTGCCTCCCGCCCCTGGTTCAAAAGTTCAACGTCCTTTTGCTGAACGTACGTTTGGGCCTCAGCTTTGGTTTCGAAAAATTTCCGTTCCCATCTGCCGCTGATTTTTGACCTGACGACATATTTCAAGCGGGGATGCTTGTATTTTTTTATCCGATAAGCTGGTTTTCCCACAGAGCGGAAAATAGCAACTGTTGCTATTTTTGCGAGCAAAATCGCGTTATCTTCCGTTTTTGTGCGTTCGCATCCGTCACTTGAATAGAGCCATTTTACAGCGTGAAAATGGCGATTTCAGAGGGGTGGGTCGGCCGGGACTCGAACCCGGAACCAACGCCTTAAAAGGGCGCTGCTCTACCGATTGAGCTACCGACCCCGAGGGACTTTTTGTAATGCAGTTCGCAGATTGCTGCAAGAACGGTCGAGGGACTGTTCGATATCGTCCTGGGAAACAGGACGCGACAGTGTGCGTCCCTCCAAACTAAAAAATCGGCGGTCATAGACCGCCGCTACAGAAGAGGAATCAGATCGCGCAGGGAATTCTTGTTGCGATCTAATTTGAAGATCATCAGGCCTGCGCCAGCAGCGGTTTTCCAGTCGCGCTCGGGATCATCACCGACGTGCAAGACGTGGCCGGGTTGCAGCTCGAGAAACTTGAGCGCGCGACGGAAAATTTCGGGGTTGGGTTTGTCGGCGCCGATCTCGCTCGAGATGAAGACGTGGCGGAAATATTTCGAAATGCCGAGACGCTCCAGAATAACGCGCAATCGGCCGTCAAAGTTTGAAACGACCGCCAGCTCAAAGCGTGGTCGCAGTTCCTCGAGAACGTCAACGACCTCGGGATACAACTCCCATACGCCGGCCTCGGCGAAATGCTCGTAAGCGACTTCAAAAAAATTGTCCCGATCTAATTCGTCAATGGTGGGCGCGGCTTCTTCCAGCACAAGATTAGCGAGCTCGCGCCACCAATCTTTGTCGTCGTTGTCGCGCGGGCCATTAATCGCCTCACGCGGCGGCATTTGTTTCCAGGCGGAGTGGAACGCGGCATCCAATTTCTTTGCATTCAAACTCAAGCCCACTTCTTCGGCGACGAATGCGTAATGGTCGCCAACGGTTTTTGTTAAATAGAAGAGAGTGCCAACGGCGTCGAAGAAGATTGTTTTGAGCATCGATTTCGGGGCGCGAGCATTCTGCTCGTCCATTCGTAGCATCCCCTGCTGCGAACATTCGTGGAGGAAGAATATTCGGCAAGAATGCCGAATGTGGCGGGCGGAAACTGGCGACCTGTCCTTTCGGCAGTTCGGAACATAGACCTCCAGGTCTGTGCGCCCAGCGGAGTTGCACTCCGCTTCTATGCCGCGGAAAGCGGACAGAGTGTCCGCTTGGCGCACAGGCCGCTGGCCTGTGTTCCGTGCCGCTGGGCCGAAAAGATTTTTGGGGAGTCGATTTGTTTAAGCCAATCCTTCTCGCTGGCAGGCTGGAAGCCTGCGCTTCCCAGAATTTGTGCGAGTTTAACGCTGCATGCTCCCGGTCGAGCACAACGATCCGATTAACGAAAAGATTCTCGCCATCTCAGAGGACAAAATCGAAGGGTTCGTGCGCGAGCCATTTCAGGAAATCGCGGAGCGCAGTGGCGTCGACGCCGATGTGGTGATGGCGCGGATCGCGGCGATGCTGCGCGCGGGGACGATTCGGCGGGTGCGTCAGACATTGCTCGCGACAAATCTGGCGGATGGCGCGCTGGTGGCCTGGAAAGTTCCCGAAGAAAAAATCGATGCCGCTTTCGATTTCATGTTCCAACGCGATCCGTTTTCCGGTCACGTCGTTTTGCGATCAACCGACACCCTGACGGCAGGCTCAGATTACAAATTGTGGACGACAGTGAAGGTGCCGCACGGTTTTTCGCTGGAAGAGCACTGCCGGTTGTTGGCCGGCAAGGCCGGCGCGGAACGGTTCCGGATTATGCCGGCGAAGGGAATTTTCACTCTTGGAGTCGGCCATGTCCGTCGCAAAACAATCGAGCCCGGAAGCCGGGCAGAATCACCGGCGAAAATGATCGAGGTGCGCGCGGTCGAATTAAGCGAGCGCGAGTGGAAGGTTTTGCTGGCACTGAAACGGGAATTCGCGCCGGAAGAAATTCGGCCGACGCCGTGGGCCTCACGCGCGAACGAATCTGGCGTTTCCCTCGAAGAATTTTATTGCGTAGCTGAAGAATTGAACGCCCGCAAAATCATCGGGCGCTTTTCCACTTTTCTCGAACACGTGAAGCCGAGTGCGGGAGGCGTGCGCGTAACACGTTTCAACGCGCTGTTTCATTGGGCGGTGCGGCCGGGCCGGGAGATTGAAGCGGGCGGCGAGGTCGGTCGTCACCATATTTTGACTCACTGTTACTGGCGAGAAGGCGGACCGGAGTTTCGCAACGTCAATATCATGGCAGTCGCGCATGGCACCGATAAAATGCGTCTCCTCGAACACAAAGCGGCGATCGATGCGCATCTGGCCGCGAAAAATATTCCGGTGTCCTACACCAATGTTTTTTGGGGTGGCCGCAGCGAAATCAAGCCATCGGAAATTTCGCCAATGCTTTACCGGGAATGGCTGGGCGAGATGACGCCGCAGGCGGCGTGATGCGGCGGCGCAATGACTTCGCTGATTGAAAAAATTCGCGCGGGCAACGATCTCTCTGCTTTCGACGTGCAGGAAGCGGCCGCTTTTTTGCTTTCCGATTCGATTGAAGCAAAAACGAAGGCTGATTTTCTGACCGTGCTCCATGACAAGGGCGAAAGCGCGCACGAGATCGCGAGTTTTGTGCGTGTGCTGCTGGAGCGCGCCGTGCCCTTGGAAATTGAGGAAATTGGCGGACCGATTATCGATGTTTGCGGGACAGGCGGCGACGGCATCGATCTATTCAATGTCTCGACTGCGGTAACGTTTGTTCTGGCGGCAGGCGGGGCGACGGTCGTGAAACACGGCAACCGCGGCGTTACTTCGCGCAGCGGCAGCGCCGACGTGCTGGAAGCGCTCGGGGTCGAAATTGATCTCGAGCCGGATGATTTGCGCGAGTGCATCAAACGGGTCGGCTGCGGATTTGTTTTCGCGCGAACCTATCACCCCGCGTTTCGGGTGCTGGCGGAAATGCGGCAGCAGTTGGCCAGAAGACATCAACGCACAATTTTTAACCTGCTTGGTCCGCTCTTGAATCCGGCGCGACCAAAACGCCAGCTGATCGGCGTTTTCTCTCCTCACCTGACGATGCTGTTCGCCGATGTCCTGCGGCAACTCGATTGCAAGCGTGCCTGGATAGTAAGTGGAACCGCGTTTGATACCCTAACCATCGATGATGTCTCGACGATCGGGCCGACGGTAGTCGCGGAAGTCAATTCGGGGAAAATTACCTCTGCGGTCCTGGACACACGCTGGCTCGGGATTCCGCAAGCAACATTGCCAGAACTGACTGGCGGGAACGCCAAGACAAATGCGGAAACGATCACCCAAATTCTCACAGGCACGGAAATGGGGCCAAAGCGCGACTTGGTGATTGCGAATGCGGCGGCGGGATTTGTGGTGGCGGGTTTGGCCAGCGAAATGAATGCGGGAATCGCGATGGCGCGCGAGCAAATTGCATCCGGTCGCGCCTTCGAAAAATTGAAGGCATTGCAAAATTACGCTTTGTAGCGAGGGCCGATGGCTGTAGCTACCGCCGTCTCCGGCGGCAGAATTGAAATGTTCTGTTATGCCGTGGAAAAAATTGTAGGGTAGGCGTTCCCGCCTGCCGATGCAGAGATCAGCGAGCGACGCGCTTGCCCCTGCACTGCCGTCATCCCGAGCCGCGAAGACGGCGAGGGACCTCGCCTTCGCAGATTAGGGCACACACACAGGGCCACTTAGGGTGATCCATGACCGTATGAGAGGCCCCTCGCTTCGCTCGGGATGACGCCGTTATTATTTCGCAATGATCCCGCGTCGCATACCAAACTTGGGATCGGCAGGCGGAAACGCCTGCCCTACAATTTTCTCTCTGCGCGACAGCTTAGAGAGAGCCAGCGTGGTAGAGTAAATTGAGATTGCGCAGTAGTGCGATGGCAAAGGAAGAACGGTCTATCGGGCCACGGCGAGCGATCGCGAGCGAGATTGCGTGTTCACGAAGTTCTTCCGAGAAATCGTGCGGCATTTGGTTCACGTTCACGCCAATGCCGAGAACGGCGAAATGCGGCGCTTTTGGTTGGGCGCGCATTTCTACCAATACTCCTGCGACCTTGCGATCCTCCATATAAATGTCGTTAGGTAGCTTCACGACAGCGGAGAGATGAAATTCGCTCTGAATTGTTGTCGCCACTATTCGTGCGGTTCGTTGTGCCAATTCCACCGGATCGCTAATCGCGACTTTTGGCCGGAGCAGCACTGAAAACCAAAGACCTTTTCCCGCAGCCGATTCCCAAGTATTGCCGCGCTGGCCGCGCCCAGCGCTTTGGTGTTCAGCAAAAACAACGATCCCTTCCGGCGCACCACCGTTCGCCATTTGCAACACCACGTCATTAGTGGAAGTTGTTTGCTCGAGGACGATGATCTCCCGGCCAATCGTGCAAGGGCCGAGCTCGACGCTTAATTTCTCCCCGCTCAAATGGTCAGCTACCAACATGGGTGAGCTCGAGCGACAAATCGATGGCGCGCGGCGAGTGGGTGAGCGCACCGACCGAAATGTAATCGACGCCAGTCGCGGCGATGCGCCGCACCGTCCGTAAATTGATTCCGCCGCTAGCTTCGAATTTCACGTTATGCTTGCGACCGAGCGCAATAGCTTCCCGCATTTCCGCCGTCTCCATGTTGTCGAGTAAGATGACGTCGACGCCCTCGATTTGCACCAGCGCGCGCACCTGTTCGAGGTTATCCGCTTCTACTTCAATCTTCATCGATGGGTTCTGCGCCCTCGCCTGCCGAATCGCGGCCGCTAGTTTTTCGAAGTCCTGCTCCGCTGCCAAGTGATTGTCCTTCACCAAAATCCCGTCGAACAAACCGAAGCGATGATTACTGCCGCCGCCGGCGACAACCGCCGCTCGTTCGAGCGCGCGCAAGCCCGGCGTTGTCTTTCGGGTATCCATGATTTTGGCGGGATTTTTCCCAATCGCCTCCACGTACTCATGCGTCAGCGTCGCGATGCCGGAAAGTCGCTGCAAAAAATTCAAGGCTACCCGTTCTGCGGTAAGAATGCTCCGGGCCGCTCCTTGGATTTTGAGAATAGTTTCGCCGCCAAGCACGGCCGTTCCGTCCGTCAGTTCCACGGAAATCTTTAATCCTGGATCAACTCGGCGAAAAACTTCCGCCGCCGTCATCGTCCCGGCGATGATGGCTTTTTCTTGCGGCAAAATGCGGGCGTAGGCGCGACTATCGTCCGGTACGAGCAGCGTAGTTGTCACGTCCCCCCCGCCGATGTCTTCGCGAAGCGCGAGGTCGATCGGATCACCTTCACTCATCTTTGTGCTACCGGCGCTACCAGGGCGACACGTTCCCACCGCCGTTCGGGGTCGCAGGCGTGACTCGGCATTAAGGACTGTTTTCGCACCCTCTCCAGGCTGTCTATCAAACTCGGCTCAAGACCAGGCGCAATGGGGTATTTCAGATAATTGCGAATCCCCAAAAAAAGATTCGGGCAGCGCACGCCAAGGAGAAACAGCAAATACAGTCAACGTGCGGCTACCCGAATCGCCTTAACCTGACTCCTTAGACAGCAGGTTTTTCGGCGTCGTTCGAAATTTCTCGGGCTTTTACGAAAGAATTTTGGCTCTTATAGCCTGAGCTCGACTTGGACCGTGGCAGCCCGCTTTGCTGCTTCCTCCCGGACTTCCTGTAGAAGCGATTTAAACTCGCACTTTTCCAGGGCCGCAATCAGTCCCGGGTAATCCGGGCGAACGCGAAGCTTATCGATCGCCACCGGCAGTTCCGTCATGCAATCAAGCTCGACCATTTTTCGGTTCTGGAAGATCTGCTCGCGCCCGTTTTGCAATTTCTCCCGCGTCTTTACGCTCTTGACCGCGGCAAGATTAGCCAGCAAAGGCTCCAGCCCCCCATGCTCACGAATCAGGCCGGCCGCAGTTTTTCGCCCAATTCCGACCCCGGGAATGTTATCGACCGTATCGCCTGAAATCGCCAGCACATCGCCGATTAACGCTGGCGGGACGCCCCATTTCATCGTGACTTCTTCCTCTCCGAGTAAGGCGAAGGCGTCTTTCGGCGAAGCTAGATCGGCCTTGGCCGTTGTGTAAACTTTCACGCACGGGCCAACGAGCTGATAAAGGTCTTTGTCGTTCGTCGCCAGCACCACCTCGATATTCTCCTTGCAGGCTGCGATTGAATAACATCCCATCAGATCGTCCGCTTCGGTATCAGGCAGCGCGATATTGGCGAATCCAAGCAACGGTGTGATGGTGCTGCGGATAAAATCCAACTGCGGAATCATCGGTCGAGGCATTTCCTTGCGCGTTTCCTTATAGGCGGGCTGCAATTCCACCCGGCGCTGCGGTAAGCCTTCGTCCCAAAACACCGCCCCTAGTTGCGGCTGCAAATGTTTCAGCATCAGCCTCAGCGTTTTGGTGAAACCGAAAATCGCATTGGTTGGTTCGCCGCGCGAGTTGCTCAGGTTCGGGATCGCGAAAAATGAGCGATAAACGTAATAATGACCGTCGATCAAAAGCAATTTCATGAAATGGAGAAACTAAACTATTTCCCTCATTCTGGGTGAAAATGCCAGTCCGGCTCGGACCGAGGGATCCCGTGTCCAGTCATTCCGAGCGCAAGTCGGGAGGAATCCCGTTGTGCTACCTTAAAGCTTTTATTGCGGGATCCCTCCCGACCTTCGCGTAAAGCTACGGCATGGCAGGCGACTTTCCCTCGGGATGACAGCATCGGTCTTTCGGGATAAATCTGGCTATGGCAGATCGATGGCTCGTGCGCGTCGGCGAAAAGGAATACGGGCCGGTTGAGCTCGGCACGCTTGACGACTGGAAACGTGAAGGCCGCTTGCTGCCGACAAATGAAGTGCGCCGTGAATCAGACAGCGTCTGGACCACGGCCAATACCATTCCGGAATTGTTCGGCCCACCGCCATTGCCAGCGCAGACAGGCCATCCGTTGGTGCGGCGGCGCAGTTGTGGCGAAATCATTCGGGACAGTTTCCGCATCTATAAATCGGCGTTCCTGCCGTTTTTTGTTGTGACTCTGTTGATCGCGATCCCGACGCTCATGCTGGAGCTCACTAGTCCTATGTATGGGATTTTTCCACAAGTGGAAGGGGCCGGCCTGACGCGAGCCAGGGTCATTGCGTTGTTCGCTTTTATCACACTGGTGGTGGATTGGCCGGTCTTTCTTGCTGGTATCCAGATCGCCACCGTCGATGTGCTCGAAGGACACAAGGTGCGGGTAGGCGAACTGCTCCGGCGGGCGGCCAATTTTTTTCCCCGGTTTGCCCGGCTCAGTCTCATTGTTTACGGAAGTTATTTCCTTTGTACTGCCATCCCGGTCGCGATTATCCTGAGTCTTGCCAGCGAGAGTCCAACGATTCTCTCCCTTCTTCTGGCGCTCCTGATTTTGGCGGTGCAGGTGATAATGGTTGCGCGTTTGTGGGTGAACTTCCTCTTCTGGCAACAGTCTGCTTACATTTCAAATCTCGAAGGCGCCGCTGCGTTGCGCGAAAGCAAAATGCTGGCGCGCAGTCAGCGCCGCCCGCGGAAATCGACTCGTCCTCTTTGGCGCGGCGCTTTGCTCGCATCGCTCTGGGTCCTGCTCGTGCTTGGTTTAAGCGCCGGCGCGGAAATTCCGCTGATCTTGCCGAAGTTGCAGAGCGTTTCGACTTCGTCTCCTGAAGAAATTATAAAAATGTGGCAGGATCTGAACGTGCCAAAGGTTGCCGATGCCATGTTAATCGGCAGCATGGCTATCAGCAGCTCAATCCGGGCACTGCTGCGGCCAATTCTCGGCATTGCATTTGTCCTGGTTTATTTGGATGCGCGCGCTGATTTCAGCGAGAGCGAGCTGGCGCCACCGGATGCTCCCCGCTAAGAATTGCCCTGGTGGAGTGATGGAGTATTGGAGTGTTAGCCGCAGCAAATCCATCACTCCATTACTCCGCTATTCCACTACTCCATAGCGTCACCTCGAATTTGGATCTTGGCGAATAGGTGTGTTCGATTGAAAGAAACTGAGAAGCTTCTCACCCAACGCGATTCCATCCTTGTTACTGCTTGAACGCGCTTTCGAAAGCGATTCCTGAATTGTGTTGATCGCTTCGCTAAAGTTTCCGGTCTCGGCATAAGCGGTAGCTAAAGTTGCGAGTAATATCGGATCGGTCCGTTTTGTCAGAGCACATGCATGTTCGGCCAGGCGCACCGCTTCCTGTCCGTCGCGCAAATCTTCACTTGGGTGAGTGGCGAAGACCCAGGCCAGATCGTCAAGCGCCGCGCTTGACTCGGGAATCGTGGATGCGACTTGGTGGAGAAGCTTTGGAGCGGCGGAAGAATTAATCAGCCCGAGCAGGGCACGATGAAGATTCGAAAGTGCTTCCTCGCCGTTTGGTTTAAGTAGAACGGAGTAGCTGAGTTGGTTGAAGGCATTTGTAAAATTCCCCCTTCGCATCAATGCTGCGCCGAGGAGGTGATGCATCTCGGCGTCAAATGGCGAAACCGCCAGTGCCTCCCGCGCAACATCTATTGCATCGTCGTCGTGGTAGAACAAGGAAATCAACAGGAGAAAATGGGCACTCTTGTTTTCCGGCGCGGCAGCCACGGCCAGACGGGCTTCCTTAATTGCTCTCTCCAGCTTGTTCTGCTTGAACAACAGTGCCCCAAGTTCCAGGTGAGCCGCGCCATTCACCGGCGCAAGTTCAGTCGCATGCTCAGCCTCGGCCAGCGCTTCGCTGGATTGTCCCGTATCCTCCAAAGTGACGGCCAGGGCTATTCTGGCCTCGGCATTAGAAGGATCGGCCTCTACCGCCTTCTTAGCTTCTGTCAGTGCCGTCTCAGGTTTCCCATGGCTCGAAAGGTGCATGGCGGCGTAGAAATGTTGGGCTACCGGATTGTAAATCCAGAACGAGGCGAAGCTGTTCATCGCCCAAACTACCAATAGAACTCCAATCGATAATTGAAGAACTCTGGATCCGCGGGTGACGATGTTCCAGCCCGTTGCGACAAAGAAACCGAGCGGAATGACCGCGCATAATCCATAAAATGCTTTTACCGATGCGTAGCATGGAACCTTGAGATTGAAGTAGACCAGCGCCAGCGCCAGGGCCAAGCACAGGCCTACCATGATGAAAACGTCCGAGCGGAGATCGCGAAAAAGCTGCGCCAAGGCTGTGACCGCACCTATCAAAAGAAGGGCTGTGGGCAATAACGAAAGCAGATAGCCGGCACACATCAGGTCATAGTTCCAAGGGGGTCGACCCAGTAAATCCGATTCTCCACTGCATAACCCGTCGCCCCACAAAGTAGAATAAAGCCCATCCATGAATGAGGCTGTTACGCTAAAAAGAGGTCGGGTCAGGCTTTCTCCGAAGCGCAAGAAATAAGAAATTGTGTGATGGCCATCGTCTTGCCACCAGAAAAGCCCGGTCACAGGATCCGAGCCACCGACGAGTGGGCTTCCGAATTTCGAGACGCGAAGGTAATGCCAACTGCAGGTCAGCGCCGCGATCACAACCATGCTGCCGAGCGTTGTTGCCCATTTTGCGGCGGAGGCTCGTGCGCAGGCAAGCTGCCTGGCTAAAGCCAGGATAATGAACGGGACAGCCAGGATAGCAGTCGCCTTCGTTAACAACGCAGCGCCTATCAGCAGCCCGAGGATGTTATAGCTCTGCCACGAGCTAGTCCCGCTTATCACTATCCGAAGCGCCAGATAAATGGAAGCGGAAACAAGCACTCCCGCTAAAGTCTCGTTAGTCGGATAATGCGACATGTAAAGGTGCATTGGCAGAAAAGCAGTTACCCCGGCGCCAATCAGGTGAAGATTCAGCCGGCCGGGAAAGATGAGTCGCAGACTGGCGAAGACCAGGACGACCTGCGCGATACCAAATAGCGTCGTAAGTGCGCGGAGAAGTAAGATTGCTGAGGGATCCGTAGTAGAGAGATGGAATAAGGAGAGGACAACCGCCGCTACGAGGTAGTAAAGCGGAGGCTGAAACATTTCGACTCCCTCTGTAGGCAGGGGAAGGCTGTGATGTTCCTGTAAATACTTGATGTAATTAAGGTGGTGCGACGAATCGAACCCAATCACGGGGAGAATTTGCGCGTTATGCCAAAAAAGAATCAGCCACAAGCTGGCGAAACCGAAAACAATGACGGCCGTCATCCAATCAGCGTTTAGGGGATGGCGATGCAGCCACCAGTTCCCTCCCATACAAAAAACAAGGGCGACGGCGCCGAACAATAGCCAGAGTGGCCAGACTTTAGTGAGACTGGTTATCGTTCGCTCGCTACTATCAACCGAATTGCCCCGGCCCGGGACTCTTGGTGAAGTAGCAAGAGCAGCCCCTCGCCAGGCCGAGCCCGCGAACGAGGCAATCCAATTCTGGTCGCTGCGGAGTGATAGTTGATCGCCTGTGAGCGACAACCATAAAGCCGGTGGGCCGTTATCGTTAAATACTCTGGCCTCAATTGTATTGGGGCCGTCTTGCAGCAATCCGGAAACTTCAGCCGTCGAGACATCCTTCCAGTTATGACTGGCGAGAAGATCGACCTTTTGGTCATTTATCCTCACCTGGACCCGCTTTGCCGCGCGAACACTAAGGAACACCCTGAGCGTCGGTCGTCCGAGGGTGAAGTGACGACGAAAAAGTGTGTCCAGATCGGCCACGGCACGCGCATTGGCTTCGACCGCGGATGGAAAAAAGATCCATTCTGCGCCTTTACCCGGAGGGAGGAAGTTGATTCCTGGGTCGCGCCGGCAAAGCCAGGTTAGACCGGCAACCGCTGTCACGCCAAAGACGGCAGCTAGCGATATTAAGACCGCTCTCACAGTTTCTTGGAGAAAAGAAGCAGGGCGCGGCGCTTTAACTGAGCATGAGATACGGCAGCAAACCGTGCCGGCCGCCTTCGCGACCAAAACCGCTTTCCTTGTAACCCCCGAATGGGCTCGAGGGATCAAATTTGTTATAGGTGTTCGCCCAAACCACCCCGGCGCGAAGTTGACTGACGATTTTGAAGATCTTGCTCCCTTTGTCCGTCCAGACGCCGGCGCTTAATCCGTAAGGCGTGTTATTGGCGCGCGCGATTGCTTCCTCTGGAGTGCGGAACGTCATCACACTCAGGACCGGCTCGAAAACCTCTTCCTGCGCGACCCGGTGTGAGGCTGTTACCCCGGTGAAAAAGCAAGGTGGATACCAGAAGCCTTTGGCCGGTAAACGGGCGCGGGCTTGCACCAGTTGCGCGCCTTGTTTCAATCCGCTGTCCACCAGCTCGCAAATCCTGTCCAGCTGTACACGGGAATTAATCGCGCCGATGTCGGTGTTTTTGTCGAGTGGATTGCCCAGGCGCAGAGTGGAAATGCGATCGCGCAACTTACGAATCACGTTTGAAAAAACGCTTTCCTGCACGAACAAACGCGAACCGGCGCAACAAACGTGGCCCTGATTAAAATAAATTCCGGCGATAATTCCTTCCACGGCCTGATCGATCGCTGCGTCTTCGAAAATGATGTTGGCCGCTTTGCCGCCAAGCTCGAGCGTCAATTTTTTCTTCGTTCCGGCAGTAGCTGACGCGATTCGTTTGCCAACTTCCGTCGAACCGGTGAACGCAATCTTATCGATATCGGCATGATTGACGAGCGCGCTGCCAGTTTCGCCGGCGCCGGTGAGGATGTTAACCACGCCATCGGGCAATTCCGCTTCCTGCAAAATTTGGGCGAGATGAAGAGCAGTGCTGGAAGTAGTCTCGGCTGGCTTCAAGACACAGGTGTTTCCGCAAGCAAGCGCGGGAGCCAGCTTCCACGCCGCCATCAGCAGCGGGAAATTCCAAGGAATGATCTGGCCGGCGACGCCGAGCGGCTGCGCTTTTCGGCCGGGAAAAGCGTATTCCAATTTGTCGGCCCAGCCTGCGTAGTAAAAAAAATGTGCCGCCACCAGTGGCAGATCGATGTCGCGCGATTCTTTGATAGTCTTGCCGCCATCCATGGTTTCGAGCACAGCCAACTCGCGCGCCTTTTCCTGAATCAAGCGCGCGATACGAAAAAGATATTTCCCGCGCTCGCGGCCTCGCATTTTTGACCAGACATTTTTGTAAGCGCGTCGCGCCGCTTTTACCGCGAGATCAACGTCCTTTTCATTAGCGGAGCCGATCTCGGCCAGTTTCTCCTCCGTGGCAGGATTAATGGAATCGAAATACTCGCCAGACTTCGGCGCGACGAACCTGCCGTTGATGAAAAGCTGATACCGATCGCGCAATTTAATGTAGTTGTTCGCTTCCAGCGCGGGCGCGTAATTCCAGCGCCCACCGAAATCCAAGCTCCGATCCTTTTTTGCGATCGGTTCATCGGCCTCGCCATTTCGATCGACGATCGCGAGCTGAGAGTAGGATGATTTTCGTCGTGGCATAAAGCTAAGGTAAGGAAAAATAATCCGCGCTCTGGTAGTTGGCGTCGACCACTTTTACCAGTTGCATCAGGACATCGTTTAGGAGCGTGCTGGCGCCAAAGCGGAAAAGAGCGGGGGTGAGCCAGTCGTCGCCCAGCGTCTCCTTCACCATCACGAGGTAGGCCAGCGCTTCCTTGGCGGTGCGAATTGCGCCAGCTGGTTTCATCCCGATGCGAATCCCGGTCTCGTAAAAATAATCGCGAATCGCTTCCAGCATCACCAGCGTTACCGGCATGGTTGCGGCAGGTGAAATTTTTCCCGTTGAAGTCTTGATGAAATCCGCGCCCGCGCGCATCGCGATTTCGCTGGCCAGGCGAACGTTATCGTAGGTCTGCAGCTCGCCGGTTTCGAGAATCACTTTTAAATGTGCAGTCCTGCACGCTTCCCTGGTCGCGGCGATCTCGTCGAAAACGCGCTCGTATTCGCCCGCCAGAAAACCTGCGCGGTTGATCACCATGTCGATTTCGTCGGCGCCATCACGGACGGCGCCACGGACTTCGCGGAGTTTCAATTTTGCCGGTATCAATCCGGCCGGAAACGCGGTCGCGACTGAGGCGACTTTGACGCTGGAGTGTTCGAGAAATTTTTTCGCGATTCTAACGAGATTTGGATAGACGCAAACGGCCGCGCAACTCGGCACCTGGTAGCGGGGATCGAGTGGTTGCATCGCTTTGCGGCAGAGGAACGCGATTTTTCCCGGAGTATCGCTACCTTCCAGCGTTGTCAGGTCCGTCATCGAAACCACTAACTTCAGGCCCTCGAGCTTGGCCGAAGTCTTGATGCTTCGTCGGCCGAAGGCGGCAGCTCGTTCGTCCGCCATCACTTGATCAACCCTCGGCAGGCGCCAGCGCGATCGATTTCGAGCGGGTGATTTTAGAATAGTACGGGAACGGGTGAGTGCTTTCAGGTGAAAGCAATTATATACACTGCATTTGCCGACCAGGTCGAGTTGCACCTGCTCGTCCGTGTTGTTGAAAAACGGGAACGCGATCAGGATTGGCTCGCCGCTTCGTGGCTGTGCAAGATAAGGGGAGCAAGCCTGTTGTAGAATCGTGTCACGTAAAAGAGATAGATGAGAAACGAGAGCAACTGGGCCGCAATTAGCCAAACGTTGCCGGCGCGATCGATGAAAAAGTCCGGCCAGTGGTTAATGGCAAGCGCGCAGCAGAGGTTGAAAAAGAAAAGCAAGGGCATCAGCGCCCGGATATTGAGCGATTGATCCTCCATCGTGCGCTGATAGAGAGACCTCTCGGCCTCATTAGCGGCTTCGCGCAGACGCGCTCGAATCAGGCGCACATCATAGACGAAAAGCAACCAGACGAATGCGGCGTAGACGGTGGTCAAGCGGAACCAGGCTAGCGGTCGCTCGAGCCGGGTGAAGAGAATGGCTTCGCCCAAGGCGCAGGCGATGTAAAAAAAGTTGTGACCGAACTCGAGCGGCCACTTGATGAAGGTGAGGGTGTGAATGATCGAGCGCGACCAAAAAATAAAGATCACGCACAAGCCCGCGCTGATATAAAGAAGGGCTGGCCAGTTATTGAGCGATAATCCGGTGCGCGCGTTCTCGGTCAGGAAATAGAGCGCAACGCCCTGGATGATGCTGACGAGGGTGAGCTCGATGTTAACGACGGTGCTATCGAGTTCGCGTCGGGAAAGGCTCATGGGATAAGATGAGGAAATGGCGTGCCTGGAGGGATTCGAACCCCCAACCTTCTGATCCGAAGTCAGAAGCTCTATCCGGTTGAGCTACAGGCACAAGATTAAGGTGATTAGTGAGAAGGAAGAGGCGAAAGTCGCAGGTCGAAATCGAACGGACGTAACTTCTCACTAATCCCTTCTCACCAATCACGCTGAAAAGCAGGGTGGCCAACGGGACTCGAACCCGCAACAACCAGAACCACAATCTGGGGCTCTACCATTGAGCTATGGCCACCACCTGAATCTCAGATTTTAGGTTTTAGATTTCCGATTGCAAAGGCAAACCCCCAAACCGTCAGAGCTTGGCACACTCTTCGCTGACAGCAACGCCGTGGTGCTTCTCCTTGGCATTGCAAGCGGCGTGCGCCGGGTTATTCTAGGCGCTCGTCCCCGCATGACCCGACTTGGTTCGCTCCTCCTCGCAGGACTGTTGTTCGTCGTCGCCAGCGCGCAAGCGCAGAGTGACGACCCGAGTGAGACGTTTCTCAAGGCTTACATGACCGCGCAACAGGGCGAAAAACTTGAGCGGGATAATCAATTTACGCGGGCCCTGGCGAAATACCGTTTAGCCGGTAGCCTGCTCGAAGAGCTCAAGAAAGCGCACTCGGAGTGGCAGCCGGCCATCGTCGAATACCGCAGCCGGAAAATTTCCGAAAGCATTCTGCGGGTGCAGAGCAAATCTGGAACGCGGCAGGATCTGGCCGCGACCAATCCGCCGCCGGCTGAGACTCAGCCTTCACCACAACGATCCTCCGAGCCGACGGTCGAAGTTGGGCCGAGTAAATCGAAGCCGTCGATAATTGTGCAACCGGCGGATCAAGCCTCGCCGCCTCCGAAAGAACGAGAAGCCGCGGCCCCAGCGCTAGCGCCTCCCGCGAGCGACGCCGCGATTAAGAACGCGACCCGAAAGTTGCGGGACAAGGTCGAGCAATTGGAAGCGGAGCTACAACATTCGCGTTCCAAGGTCAGCGAAGTGGAGGAAGAAAAGGAGAAGCTGAATTCGAAATTGAAGGAATCGAATTCGAAGCTGGAACAGGCGCAACAGGAGCTCGAACGCACGAAGGGCGCGGAGAAAAACGTGCGTGGTCAGCTGGCGGAAGCGCAGGCGTCATTGAAGAAAATTCAGGAGACCGGCAACGCCGACATGAAAGCGCAGGCAGCGTTGAAAGGAGAGATTGTGCAGTTGAAGCAGGCCCTCGCCGCCGCTGAGGAAGGTCGGGCCACGGCAGAAAAGGAACGGGATTCGCAGAACGCGAAATTGGCTGACGCCAACTCGCAGATTGCAAAGATCTCAAAAGAACGCGACGACGCTCTGGGCCAGCTGACGGGGTTGAAAGATTCCCAGCATCGCGTCGCGGTTCTGCTGGCCGAGAATACGGAACTAAAGGAGAAGCTCGCGACCGCCGAACAGACGGTGCGGGAGGTCAGCGAAGACAAGCCGAAAAAAGCGCAGGAACTGGCTGACGCGAGGAAGCAATTGGAGGATCTGCGCGCGCAACTGGCCGCGAGCGAAAAACAGAACAAAGACTTTGAGGTCGAGGTGGCTTCGCTCCGCAGCCAACTGGAGGACACTTCCAGTCAACTCGAGAAAGCGAAGTTAACCGGCGCGAATGCCGAGGAGACCGCGAAGTTAACCCGCGAAAATCAGATTTTGCGCAACATTGTGGTGCGCGAGCGGCAGGAAGAAGCGCGTCGCGAGCAGGCCAAGAAATTGATGCTGGCGGAGTTCGATAAACTAAAGATCAAATCGGATACCTTGAACGAACAGATCGCGCTCCTGGCACAACCGGTGACGAAACTAACCGATGAAGAGCTGGCCTTACTTCGCCAGCCGGTCATTTCGATTTCGGACGAAAGTCCAAACACGGTTAAGGCCAGCTTTACTTACGCCAAGCCTTCAACCGGCAATCAGCCGGGTGGACCGATTGTCGAGACAACGGATAGCGCGGCCCCGCCGGAAGCTAATTTGCAGAACGGATTCAAGCCGAATGTGCCGACCGATCTAATGGATATTGCGAAACAGGCGAAGGAGAACTTCGACCAAGGGAAGTATCATGCGGCCGAGCGCCAATACCAGGAACTACTAACCAAAAGCCCGAACAATCTTTACTCCCTTTCGAACCTCGGGGTTGTTTATTTCAGGACGGGCAAGCTAAAAGCAGCTGAACTTACCTTGAAGAAGGCAGTAGCTATCGCGCCGAAGGACGAGTTTGCGCATACTACGTTGGGTATTGTTTACTATCGCCAGAGTAAGTTCGACGACGCCCTCAACGAATTAACCAAGTCGCTCGCGATTAACCCCAAAAGCGCGGCTGCCCACAACTACCTGGGAATTACCGCCAGCCAGAAAGGCTGGCAGGAAGCGGCGGAAAAGGAAATGCTCGAGGCCCTCGCGGTCAAACCGGACTACGCCGATGCGCATTTCAACCTGGCTGTGATTTACGCTACCGCCTCTCCGCCATCGAAAGAACTGGCTAAGCGCCACTACGCCAAAGCAACCGAGCTCGGTGCCGAACCCGACGCCTCACTAGAGAAATTGCTGCGCTAGGGATCAGCCGGCCAAGCCGTAGCCTTGCGCGAAGGCTGGAGGACAGAAGTCAGAGGTCCAGAAGTCGGTAGTTGTGCACATATACCACGCCCGCCGAATGCGAATGCATTGGCTCCCCTTTCCCCCGCTTTGAGCCGGTATTCGAGGACGCGCACCTGATCGTTTTCCAGCAACACTTTGTAATATTGGGGCGATGTCTTCACTGGGTCTTGTGCGTGTGCCGTTGTGCATAGGACGGCCACTAGTGAGATTAGGATAATGCTTTTCATCAGTGGTGCGTTAAGGCTTAACGAGAACAAGATAAGCCACGGCAGGGTGTCGTGGCAAACCGACTGAAGTTATATCGCAATGGGGCCGTTGGCTTCATCGGCTGGTGCGATGGAAATCTTCTCGAAGCTTGTCACAACCCAGCGATTACCAGAGCGTTTTAGCCTACAGCAGTAGTTCGTAATCCCAAGATTGAAATACGGATTCTGTACAACGTCGGCGATCACGCGCGTCTTCGAAACCTAGCGAATCTCAGCAATAAAGCCGGTATCGTGAGTGTACTGTCGAATAGCTTCTCGAACAGCTGCGACATCCGCCTCCCTCCCGAGCGGTGTTCGGGACGCACGAGCAAATCCTGAGCAAAACGATTCAGCTTCGCGAGCCGACCCCGCAAGAATTGTGTCGAGGCTAGGACGTCGCGAGGTCGCACAGGAACAAAGAGCCCAGCAGAGCATTAAGCGTGCAGCGACTGCGCGTGCCATGAGGTCTAACGAGATATATCTGAAAATTCGTATTTAATTGCGAACATTTTTTCGTCGATTTCTAGGCGGCGCGAGAAGCCGGGGGATGCGGAAATGGTGAATAGTGAACGAGTGGGGCAAAGAGCGAAGAAGTTGTTCGCCTTCGCTCACGGCTGTACGAATAAGCCCGATGATCCGAAGAGAAGTCCGCGAAGGCGGGACGCCTTCGCCAACACGCGAGACGCGCGCGCTGCCCGTACGAAGAAGAGCCGAGCCTGAACATGAGCAGGAAGACAGAACGTCGAACATCGAACATCCAACGCCGAACGCCGAGGAAAAAGGAGCGGTTTACGCGGGCGCGCCGCCGAGGGCGCCGGGGAGCGGAGGAGTGACGTCGGGGGCGACGACGACTTGCTTGGGCGGTTTCTCCGGCTCCATTTTTTCGCCGCCGCGCGGAGCGATCCCGGGCGGTGGATTCAACATCCGGCCGTGCTCGACGATTTCCTTGATCTGCGAACCGTCGAGAGTCTCGAACTCGAGCAACGCTTTGGCGATGATATCGAGTTTGTCACGATTGGCGGTGAGAATTTGCTTCGCCCTTTGGTAAGCTTCGTCGAGGAGTTTGCGCACTTCGCGATCGATTTCCTCGGCGGTGGCTTCGCTGTAGTCGCGCGCACGCGAAATGTCGCGCCCCAAGAAAACGTAATCTTCGTGGTCACCGTACTCGACCATTCCCAATTTCTCGCTCATGCCCCATTCGCACACCATCCGGCGGGCGGTGGCGGTCGCCATTTTGATGTCGCCGCGCGCGCCATTGGTGACATCGCCAAAAGCCAGCTCCTCGGCCACGCGACCGCCCATGCTGACGGTGAGGCTGGCGAGTAATTCCGCTTTGCGGTTGGTATATTTGTCTTCCTCGGGCAACCACATGGTGCTGCCCAAGGATGGACCACGAGGGATAATAGTGACCTTGTGGAGCGGCTCGGTGTGTTCGAGCAATTCGAGCAGGAGGGCGTGTCCAGCTTCGTGATAAGCGGTGTTGGTTTTTTCCTTCTCGCTCAAAGCAAGGCTGCGGCGTTCCTTTCCCCAGCGGACTTTGTCGCGCGCTTCCTCGAGCTCCGCCAAAGTGATGCCTTTCAAATTTCGGCGCGCCGCCAGCAAAGCAGCCTCATTGATGACGTTGGCCAATTCCGCTCCGGAGTAACCGGGCGTGCCACGCGCAACGACGGCGAGATCGACGCCTTCGGCCAGCTTCACTTTCTTGGAATGGACCCGCAAAATTTCCTCGCGACCTTTCACATCAGGCAAGTTGACGGTGATCTGGCGATCGAAACGGCCGGGGCGAAGCAAGGCGGGATCGAGAACATCGGGCCGGTTGGTGGCGGCGATAATGATGACGCCTTCCTGAGTATCGAATCCGTCCATCTCGACGAGCAACGCATTGAGGGTTTGCTCGCGTTCGTCGTGGCCACCGCCGACGCCATGGCCGCGATGGCGACCGACCGCGTCAATTTCGTCGATGAAAATGATGCAGGGCGCGGACTTCTTTCCCTGCTCAAACATATCGCGGACGCGGCTGGCGCCGACGCCAACAAACATCTCAACGAAATCGGAACCGCTGATGGAAAAGAAGGGGACATCGGCCTCGCCGGCGATGGCGCGGGCTAACAAGGTTTTGCCAGTGCCGGGCGGCCCAACCAGGAGGACGCCTTTGGGAATGCGCCCCCCGAGTTTCTGAAATTTCTTCGGATCACGCAGAAACTCGACCAGCTCCTGCACTTCATCCTTGGCTTCTTCAACTCCGGCGACGTCGCGGAAAGTAATCTTGTTTTTGTCACGGGCCAGCATGCGTGCTTTGGATTTGCCGAAGTTGAGCGCGCCTTTTCCGGCCATACGGATTTGCTGGCGGAACAGGAAATAAAGAACGAGGAGAAAGAGCGCGATCGGGAGAAAACTGAGAACGGTCTGGGCGAACAAGTTCGATTCGGTGCGGATGGCCGGTTGAATGCCGGCAGCGCTAAGCCGCTTCTCGAGGTCGGGACTGAAATTCAGGTCGACCGTGGTGCGGAACTTGACCGCCTGTTCCGCGCCGGCGGTTTGTTTGCGGTAATATCCAATGAGGGCCCGGGTGGGCTGGCCTTCCTGAACGAGCAGGGTGACTGGGAGATTTTTGTCACTAATGATCTGCTTGTTATCGAGCAGCTCTATAAAACGGTTGTAGGGGACGTCCTCGACATTCTGATAACCGCCGTTGCGGACGAGTAGAGCCATGCCGATGAGGCCAAAGGCAATGGCAATCAGAACGATGCCGCGCCAGTTAAAATTCGGTTCGTTATTGCGCTTGTTGTCGCGCGAGGGATTGCGGTCAGGTTGCGCCATTAGGTTCGGTGCGCGGAACTCTTGCCGCGCTAGAAAAGTTACATGAGCAGGTTGGCAATGCAATGAGCAGGAGTCACGCCTTTGGCTGATTCGACAACGAATCGGGGGAGGCGTTCGATTGGGAATAGGGGAGCTGTGCGGCAAGGAGCAGGGTATGTCTTGAGCGCCAAAGGCGCGGACTCAAAACAACCTGGGCATCGCCCCAGGATTATGATTTGATTCTCGAGGAGCGCTGAAGTCGCGAAAGGCGCCAAAATGAATCGCGCTTTCAGCGCTTTCGGTTTCCCCTTACAGCTACCTGGGCGCTGCCTCAGGCTAAAATAAATACCGCGCCATTGGCGCTGAACAGATACCTTGGCCGCCGGGCACGGTCATTGCGTCGAACGGGGCTTGGAGTAAACTTTACACCCAAATAGCAATGGCCGAATTGTTAGCCCAGGTAGCCGATAAAATTGATCGCGCGGTGCAACGCGTGACCCCTTTTGCGTATCGCATGCAGCGGAAAGGTCGGCGTTGGATGCGCCGGGCCATGCGCAAACCGCGGAGCGTTTCGGAAGGGCCGAATTTGCTGCCATTGCTGATCCAGGTGCTGGCCAGTTTTTCGAAAGCGGACGGCGTTTTGCTGGAAGAAGAAATCGACTCCAGCCTTGGCTTCCTGCGTTATGATTATCCGGAAGCAGTTTACTCCGAGCTGCGGCAGCTGTTTCGGCAGGCGCTTTACGAGCAGCAGGATTTAACGGCGATGGCGCAAAAGCTTAGCGTTCAGCTGAGCACCGACCGCAAGATCATGCTGGGGGTGCAGCTCTACGATCTGATTTCGCAAGCCGGCCTCAAGCAGGAGCAGGTGGTGCAATTTTATTCTTTCATGTCGCAGCTGGGGATGGCGGCGCAGGCGATTGACATCGTCTATCAGCTGAACGCGAGCGAGGAATCGGACCCCGGGGTTTACCAGCGTGGCTCCTCCCCCCTGGAATCGATCTCGTTTGGCAACAATGGGCAATCGGACGTGATGTTGAAAAGCCTCAGTGTCAGCGACCGGTTGCTGGCCTTCCGTTATCACGATTTGATTCTTTTGAAAAACTACAGCTCGCAGAGTGTATCGGTGCGCAGCCGGCCATTGGCGCGGGGCGGGTTTTGCCGCATTTATCCTGGCCAACGCATTTTGGTGGGCGACCAGGTGCTCAGTTATCAGGATCTGGCGCAGTATTTCAATGCCAAGAAAAACGTTTCGCTTCCGCAAATCTTCATTCGGGTGAATCGCGATTCCGATGAGGTCGAGCTGGAGCGGGCGCGGACACGTGAGACTGCGTTGGAGGTAACTTTCGGATTAAAAGTGAGGGTAAAGGCCTTGAAGGACGTCGATGCCGAACTCAATGGCACTCGGTTGCGGGCCGGGACTTTGGTGGAAGCGACGTTGCAGGACCGGATCGTTTTTCATAACGACACCGAGCTCGATCTGCTTGATCTGCGCCGCCGCGCCCGGGCGCTGGGCGGTCGATTTCAACTCAAAGCTTCCAAGTCGGAGTATCTGGTCTCGAATAACCCGAGCCTGCTCGAAGAGGACGACATTTTGCTGTCGCCGGGGACCGCGGGCGATGTCTTGCTGAAGATTTTTTGCGATTATGACAAGCGTGTCGGCACTCTGGAAGTGCTGGAGGCCGATCGCCCGATCGTGGTGGGCGAGACCAATGTGCGCACTACGGCGCCGTTAAAAGATGGTGACACCATTCGCATCGATGTCGGGCAGTTTCTGAAATGCAATTTTTCCGAGCGCATCATCGAGGAAGAGCGCAACATCATTCGCACCCTAGAGGTGAGCGAGGTCACGCACCGCTTTGGCGGCGGCGAGATCGGGCTGGAGGGAATTTCCTTCAATGTCGTGCGCGGAGAGCTGGTTTGCGTGATGGGGGCGAGCGGTTCCGGGAAAAGCACGTTGCTCAGAGTGTTGGCCGGGCAACTGGAGTCGACCAGCGGCCAGGTCCTGCTCAATAACCAGCCTCTTTATCCAAATCTCGATCAACTAAAGCGCTACGTCAGTTACATCCCGCAGCAAGACGCTTTCGATGAGCATCTCACCATCGGCGAAAATTTGCAGTTCGCAGCCGCGATTCGCTCGCCGCATTTGTCACGGCGCGACCGGACGCGCCGCCTGGAAGGAAAGTTGGTCGAGCTCGGTTTGAGCGAACGGCGCGACGCCGTCGTTGGCACTGCGATCAAGAAAACGCTCAGTGGTGGCGAACGCAAACGACTCAACATCGGCCTCGACATGATCGGTTCGGCGGACGTTTATCTTTTCGATGAGCCGACCTCGGGGCTGAGCTCAAAGGACTCCGAGCATGTCCTGGAGATCATTCGTTCGATGGCGCACAACAAAATCATCATCGTCACCATTCACCAGCCGAGCTCGAAACTTTTCCAGATGTTTCACAAAGCCATCCTGCTGGACAAAGGCGGACGACTGGTTTTCTTCGGGACGCCGACCGAGATGCTGCGTTATTTCGCGGAAGCGGAACACCAGCACCAATTCGGCGCCGATCTGGGTGCATGTCCATCGTGCGGAACGACCCGGCCGGAATTTATTTTCGACGTTTTGGAAACGCCGCTGCGCGATCTGAGTGGCGACATTATTTACGAGGAGAACAATCGCGGCCAACTGGTGCCGTCGCGGCGTTACGCGCCGGAATTCTGGCGGGACAAATATGAAGCCTTCCGCCTGATCCAGGATGTTAAGCAGGTATCCCTGCGCAAGGAGCCAGTGGCGCCGTTGCCAAGCGCGCCGGTGCAAAAGAAAAAACGGGTACCGTTTCGCTGGCACGACGAATGGACACAATTGCGCACCCTGCTGAAGCGCGCCTTCATCAGCAAGTTGCGCAATCGCGGCAATCTCGTCATCACTATCGGGGTCGCGCCGGTGCTGGCCTTTCTGATCGCGAGCTTGCTGCGCTACTCCGACAGCGGCACCTACGATTTCGCCTCCGCCTATCACATCCCGACGTTTCTCTTTCTTACCCTTATCGTCGCAATGTTCCTCGGGCTAACCAATAGCGCCGACGACATCATTCGCGATCGGGTTGTCCTGCAACGAGAGCGCAACCTCAATGTCAGGCTGCCCTACTATATTTTCGCGAAAACCGTTTCGCTGGGCGTCTTCGCGCTGCTGCAATGCGTTCTCTTTGTTCTTATCGGCAATTACATTCTCGAAATCCGCGGGATGTTTTGGATCTATCTCGGGATCGTGTTCATCACCGCGATGGGCGGAGTCGCTCTCGGCCTGGTGATTTCGTCCCTCGTTGCCGATCCGAAGACGGCGGCCAACATCGTGCCGCTGGTCTTGATTCCGCAGATCATCATGGGGGGCGCGCTCATTAAATATGAGGACATGAACCGCAACCTCGCGCTCGTCTATACCTTCACCCGCTGGTTTTCCGAGCATCCGAACAAGGAACAAAACAAGAAAATGGACAGCAAATTGCAGGTGCCATTCATTTGCCAGTTCATTGCCATGCGGTGGTCTTACGAAGAGATGATTGTGGCGCAGGCCAAATTAAATCCGGTGACACGCCGCCAGGACCGAACCCAGCGCGAGATCGATCGGATCGTGGCTCGTCATGATACTCGGCCGGAAACAAGGAGACGCTTGAATGATTTAAAGGATACATTGGCCATGCTGTCGGGCCTGGAGGCAAAAACGCCGGATGATTTGGACCGGTACCTTGGGGCGATTGATCAGGTACTCGATGGCAAGCAGTCGTTTGATCGCACTCAGTTCAAGGATGCCAATGGTCCGGTAACGGCGGAGACGCTCTATCTGAATCAAAAAGTATCCGATTTGATTTCGAACGCGGAGATGGAGCAAAGCGATTATCGCCGCGGCGGAAAACCGGATGTGTTTTTCGGTCAGTACAAGCAGTATCTTGGAATGAAGGTTGATGTGTTCATCTTCAACACCATGGTGTTGATCGGATCGAGCCTTGCGCTGCTCGGGTTCTTGCACTGGATTTTGCGGCGGCAATTGGATGTGCGAAGGACGTAGTCCGTCCGTCATCCCGAGCGTCGTCGCCTGCCACGCCGTAGCTTTATGCGAAGGCGGGAGGCGACATTGCTCGGGATGACAAAATGCCCGACGCGGGTAAGATCGAAAAATGGCCACAAAACCTGAATTAGCGCGTTTGATTGTCGCGCCCAGCGATACCGATGCCGATATGCTTTACGCGACACGGATCTTCATCGGCGATCCGTTCATTTTTCTTCAGCAAAACGGGAAGCGCACGCTCGTCCTGAGCGATCTGGAGATCGATCGGGCGAAGAAGAATGCGAAGGCGGACGAGTTTGTCATGTTCAGCCAGCTCGAACGCGAAGTACAGGGCAAGGCAAAGAAGGCGCCGCCCTACGAAAAAGTCCTGGCGCATTTTCTGAGGAAACGGGGAGTAAAGCGGGCGAAGGTACCGGCTAATTTCCCGCTGGGTTTTGCTAATGAGATTAAGCGGAAGGGGATCGCGCTGGAAACGAGCAATGGGCTTTTCTGGCCGGCGCGAGAGAAGAAAACAGCGGAGGAAATTCGGCTGCTCGAGCGCGCGCTGCGGATCACGGAAACAGGGATGAAGCGTGGGATGGAAATTCTGAAGGCGTCAAAACCAGGCGCAGGAAAAAAATTGAAATGGTCCGGCAAAACGCTGACATCGGATATTCTGCGCGCGGAAATAGACAGCGCAATTTTGCGCGCCGGCGGTGTGCCGACGAACACAATCGCGGCCGGGGGCGATCAGGCATGCGATCCGCACGAGCGCGGCTTCGGTCCGCTCCAGGCAAATTCGTTGATCATTCTCGATATTTTTCCGCGCGACGCCAAGACCGGCTACTGGGGCGACATGACGCGAACAGTGGTGCGCGGTCGCGCCAGCGAACAACAGCGGAAGCTTTGGGAGGCGGTCAAGGCGGGCCAGGCGTTGGCCTTGAAACGAATCAAAGCGGGCGTGGACGGAATGAGTATTCACAAGGCGATCACCGAACTATTCGATCGGCGGGGCTTCCCAACGGAAGTGCGTAATGGGCGCCGTGTCGGGTTTTTTCACGGGACCGGCCACGGCCTCGGGCTCGAAATTCATGAATATCCGCGCTTGCAAAAGGTGACCTTGAAAGCGGGACAATGTCTCACCGTCGAGCCGGGTTTGTATTATCCAGGAATCGGCGGTGCGCGGATTGAAGATGTGGTGATTGTGGAAAAAGATGGCTGTCGGATTCTCTCGAAGTTTCCGAAACAGCTAGAAATCTAAAACCTGTCCATTCCGAGCCGCGCAGATACCGCCAGTCCGGCTCGGACCGAGGAACCTCGCAAATGTTCGATGGCGTAACACCTTAGGAGAGGTTTCTCGTTTCGCTCAAGATAACGAGCGAGGAAAGAAGCAAAATGAACGAAGCAATCTTGTCGGCGTCTAATAAGCAGACACACTTAAGACAGGAATGTTCTACCCAATCGGATACGGCGGGAGTCATTGGTTGCTTTATATCGGCGTGCCTTTGATCATCGGTATCTGGGCGCAGATTCGCGTGAGCAGCGCGTTTGGGCGCTGGAGCAAGGTGCGCGCGAGCTCCAACATCACCGGCGCGGAATGCGCCCGCGAGATTTTACAAGCAGCACAAATTCACGACGTCGAAGTGGTGGAGACGAACGATTTTCTGGGCGATCATTACGACCCGACCAAAAAAAAGCTTTGCCTCTCGCGCAACGTTTACAACACCCCTTCGGTCGCATCGCTTGGTATTGCCGCGCATGAAACCGGGCACGCCATCCAGCATGCAAAATCTTACGCGCCCTTGAAAGCGCGCATGGCAGTGGTGCCGTTGACGATGGCGGCGTCGCAGATGCTGCCGTTTATCATAATCGGCGGAATATTTTTTCATATTACCGGCCTGATTACACTCGGCATTTATTGTTACGCCATCCTGCTGGTCTTTCAGTTAATCACCCTACCGGTGGAGTTCGATGCTTCGCGCCGCGCCAAAATTATTTTGCAGCAGATGGGGATCGTGCAGCCGGGAGCTGAGGTCGCGGGGGTAAACAATGTGCTCAACGCCGCAGCCCTCACCTACGTCGCCGCCTTCATCGCCGCGCTCGGTAATTTGCTCTGGCTCTTGTCAGTGCGCGATCGCCGGAGCTGATCGCGGCCGTTGAAAAAAATGAGTTCCGTTCTCGCTGCGCCGCGTCGAATCTCTGATTTGTTGTCGTCGGTTCCCGGCCCGAATGTTAAAAGAAGGAGAGGGGCAATGGACCAGCCACGAACCGATGAAGATCAGCAGCTGGTCGCGCGTACACAGGATGGGGATGCCGGCGCCTTCGATCAGCTGGTGGTAAAATACACCCCGCGCCTTTACGGTCTGGTCTACAACATGACCTCGAATCACGAGGACACGAACGATCTCCTTCAGGATATTTTTTCCAAGGCCTACAAATCGATCCGCGGTTTCCGTGGGAAATCCTCGTTCTACACCTGGATCCATTCCATCGCGGTGAACATGACGCTGAATTTTTTAAAGAAACGCGGCCGCCGTTTTCACCTCAGCCTCGACGATGTGGACGCAAGCATTCAGAACGACAAGGAATTTCTCGAGCTCACCCAAACCAGCAGTCCGGTGCGGGAGGCCGACCTGTCCGAGCTCCAGCGAAGATTGAACGAGGCCATGATGAAACTGTCTGATGAACACAGAGCCGTTGTGACTATGTTCCATATTCAGGGAATGCCCCACGCCGAGATCAGTAAAATCTTGAACGTTTCCGAAGGAACGGTACGTTCCCGGCTCTTCTACGCGAATCGGCAATTGCAAAATTATCTGGACGAGTTTCGCAAGAACCCGGTGACGTAAAGACAAAAGAAGATGGACGAGTTCGACGACAACGAAATTGGCCGGCTGTTGCGGTTGAAAAAATACGAGCAACCGCCTCCTGATTATTTCGAGAATTTCCTGCACGAATTTCACCGCCGGCAGCGTGATGAATTGCTCCGCCAACCGCTTTGGAAAATCGCGTTCGGCCGCGCCCAGGATTTCATGATGAGCCTGAATGTTGCAAGCCTCGCCTCCTATCGGGTGGCGGTGACGGCAGTGTTGCTTTGCGCGGCAGTGATCTCGCTCAAGATTTATCAGACCCCGCCAACGCCGAATGTCGCCCGGCTTACTCCCATTGTTCCAGCCCAAAGCGTAACCGATGGTGGCTGGAGTCTGGCTTCGCCGGTCTCCACTCGCATTACCGTCACTCAACCGCGTTCGCATCTCTCGACTCACCGGACGGCCACGCCTCCGCGTTATGTGCTGGACAGCATGCCTGTGAGTTATGAGTCGTCATTGCGGTTCTAATCATCGCCTGACGGCGATTCGAGCGGAGAAATTCGCGATGCGTTGGCTGCTTATTCCCATTTTTGCCGTTGCCCTATCGGCGCGGGCGGAGGACCAATCGGCTTCCACCATCAGTCGCGAGGTCAAAGATATTTTTGATCATTGCAAGAAAGCGGTAGTGAAAATTCATGGCGACGACGAGCACAGCGAGCTTTCCGGGACCGGCTTTTTTATCGATCCGACTGGGACGATTTACACGGCCTATTCCGTTGGCGGGGAAGGGAACAACTTTAGTGTTGAATTCGATGGGAAGAAGCTGCCGGCGCGACAGCTCGTGACCGATGTTCGGAGCGGCGTCGCCATCCTGAAAGTCGACACCGCATCGCCGGCGTTACCTATTGGCAAATCCGAAAATATGGAGGTGACCACGCCGGTTGTTGCAATCGGTTATCCCCTGGATTTGCCGGAGACCCCCAGCCTGGGGCTAGTGGGTGGTTTTGATCGAAAATATCTCGGCTACTATTTTCACACTACGCATCTGCGCGTAAACGTAGCGACCCAGCGTGGGGAAGCGGGCGCGCCGCTCCTAAACCTGAGGGGCGAAGTCGTGGGCATCGTTGCCTTCACTTTGGAAAACAATTCGTCCTGTTACGCTTTGCCGATCGAAGCCGCGGAAAAAATTCGCAGCGATTTTCTGCGCTTTGGCGAAGTGCGGCATGGCTGGATCGGCGCCAAGTTGATGCAGGCGTTGGAGGGAAAAGGCGGTTCCTATGCAGAAGTGACCGAGATTCTCGATAGCACGCCGGCGTCAAACTCAGGACTTCAGCCGGGCGACATTTTGCTCCGAGTCGGGAACAGGGAAATCCATCAGCCTGACGACATCATCGATGCTTCGTTCTTTCTGACTGCCGGAGAAGCGGTGCCGATCACCGTAATCCGCGGCGACGAGAAATTGACGTTCGACGTCAAGGCGGATTTTCATCCGGCCAGTCAACGTCCGCCGGTAATCGCGCAGCCGAGCATGAACCAGGCGCTGCCGCTCAGGTTGCAGAAAGCGCCGGAGCGCACGCCGTAAAATTTCAAGGAACGGCGGCTTCGGAGCCGCCGATTTAAATAAACGTTGGTCAGAGACCGCGGCTCCTTGGAGGCCCTCATCCGAGCGAACGCGAGGGGCCTCGCAAACGTTCGAGAGGGCAATCGCGAAGTGCTTCAGTCCGAGCCGGACTGGCGTTTTCGCTCAGGATGACGACTCCAGTAGCCGACGAAACTCTTTCTCATCGATAATTTTCACGCCCAGTTTTTTCGCTTTTTCCAATTTGCTGCCCGCTTCGTCGCCCGCGAGCACATAATTGGTTTTCTTGCTTACGCTCCCGCTCACTTTGCCGCCGCGCGCGATAATTATTTCTGCGATTTCATCACGTGGCTGGGTCAACGTGCCCGTGATTACCCAGGTCGTTCCGCCGATCGCCAAATCGCTCTTTTTTCGCGACTCGACCGTTGGCTTCACGCCCGCCTTTTTCAATCGCGTGACTAACTCGCGATTGTGCGGTTCTTGAAAAAATTGATGAATACTGGTGCCGACCACTTCGCCCACGTCCGGAATCCGCTGTAGCTCATTCGCCGATGCATTCATTAACGCCTCGATGCTCTGAAAATGATCTGCCAACTCGCGGGATGAAGTCTCGCCGACATGCAAAATTCCGAGCCCGAAGATCAATCGCCAGAGCGGCCGCGTCTTCGATCGCTCGATGGCCTCGAGTAAATTGCGGATGCTTTTCTCGCCCGTGCGTTCGAGCTGGGAAAGTTTCGCGGCATCGAGAGTGTAGATTTGGGCAACATTCTGGACTAGGCCGGCCTTTACCAACTGCGTCACCATCATTTCGCCAAGACCTTCGATGTCCATCGCGCTGCGCGAAGCAAAATGCTCGATCCTTCGCCGCACTTGCGCCGGGCACTGCGCATTGACACAGCGCACCGCCACCTGCGCCGCATCCTTCACCACCGCGCTGCCGCATTCCGGACATTTTTTCGACATCCGAAATTTCTTTTCCGATCCGGTACGCAAATCCTTCCGCACTTCCACCACCGCTGGAATGACTTCGCCCGCCTTCTCGATGATGACGGTATCGCCGATGCGAATATCTTTGCGTGCGATCTCTTCTTCGTTGTGTAAGGTCGCGCGGCCCACGGTTGATCCGCTAACGAGAACTGGATCGAGCGCCGCGACCGGAGTCAGCACCCCGGTTCGCCCCACTTGTACCAGAATGTCGTGCAGTCTTGTTTGCACGCGTTCTGCCTCGTACTTGAAAGCGATGGCCCAGCGCGGCGACTTGGAAGTGAAGCCGAGACGCTCCCGTTGAGCAAAAGAATCCACTTTCACCACCGCGCCGTCGGTTTGATAACGAAAATCATGGCGCACTTTGTCCAGCTCCTGAATGGCTTTGATAATTGTGTCGGCTGAGGAGGCAGACCAAATGCGTTCGCTGTGCGGCAGCCCGAATCCGTCCAGCAGCGGAAAGAGATCGGAATGTTTTTCCAGCTTCACTCCCTCGACCGCGCCCGTGCCGTAAAAAATGATTCCAAGGGGGCGCTTGGCCACCAGCGCGGGATCGAGTTGCTTCAATGAGCCCGCCGCTGCATTGCGCGGATTGGCGAATGCGGGTAAGCCTTGTTCGGCGCGACCGGCATTCAGTTTTTCGAAGCCGTGCTTATCCATGAAAACTTCGCCGCGTACTTCGAGCACAGCCGGCGCTTTTCCTTTGAGCCGCCGCGGCAGGGAGCGAATGGTCAAGATATTTTGGGTGATGTCGTCGCCGACCGCACCGTCGCCGCGGGTGGCGGCGTAACGGACTTCGCCGTTTTCGTAGAGCATTGAAACCGCGACGCCATCGACTTTTGGCTCGATCACCACTGGAATTTTCTCCTGCGGAAGCAAGCGGGTGATGCGCGCGTAAAATTCCGTCAACTCTTCGACCGAGTAGGTATTGTCGAGGCTAAGCATCGGCACCCGATGCGTAACCTGCGCAAACTGCTTGAGCGGTTGGCCACCGACGCGGCGTGTTGGCGAATCCTCGCGCACGAATTCCGGATACTTTTTCTCGAGCTCGGCCAGCTCGCGGTACAGCTGATCGTATTCGCGGTCGCTAATAGTGGGCGCCGCTTCTTCGTAGTAACGGCGATTGTGCTCAGTGATGTCGCGCCGCAGCGTCTCGATACGCGCGCGCGCTCCCCCTTCGGTCATAGGTTGATCATACGAACGCCGGTTCATGAGACAATCGCTTCTGCCGTCATCCCGAGCGACAGTCGAGGGATCCCGGTGCGTTACTGTAAGGCGAGGTTTCAGCGGAGTAGAACTCCGCCGGGCGCACAGGTCTGGTGACCTGTGTTCCGCGCCTGCTTCAAGGTACCTTAATCGGGATCCCTCGACTTCGCTTGGGATGACTGTCGCGGCGGTCTATGACCGCCGCTGAATTTGCGCTTACACTAGGTACGGCGGTCATCCGCCTTCGTGCTAATACGGCGCGACAGGTAGACCGCTGGTACAGCAAGATGACTGACGAAAAAATTCTTGGCATCGAAGGCGGAGGAACGAAGACCGCTTGGGCATTGGTTGCCAATGGCGTAATTGTTGAGTCAGGGAAATTGCCGCCGTCGAATCTGCGTCTGACGCCGCTGGATCAGATCACAAAAATTTTTCGCGTTTTGCCGCGCGAAGTGAATCGAATCGGAGTCTTTCTCGCCG
>QHRA01000020.1 GCA_003221295.1 Verrucomicrobiota bacterium
GCGGAAAGATTAGCTCAGGCTTCTGGTTCCTGATTCGATCATGAAAAAAAACACTTCCCTCTCTCGGCGGGCAGGCCCTCCCGACGGTTCGCGTTCCGGCATTCACGAATGCGACAACGGTGAGCTGCTAAGAGCTTTGATGGCGTTTAAGCGCGGCGATTTTTCGGTGCGATTACCCGACGACTGGACCGGCGTTGCGGGGAAAATAGCGGACACGTTTAACGAGGTTGTCGCCAAGAATCAGCGAATGACGATGGAACTCGATCGGATCGGGCATGCTGTTGGCAAGAAGGGGCGCATTACTCAACGCGCCTCGTTAGGGGACGTGTCGAATTCATGGGCGGATGCGATCCGGTCTGTTAACGGACTCATTAGCGATCTGGTTCATCCGACGAGCGAAATGGCGCGAGTTATCGGCGCCGTTGCCAAAGGTGATCTCTCCAAAACGATGGCAACGGACATCGAAGGTCGGCAACTGGAAGGAGAGTTTTTGCGAACGGCAAAAATCGTGAACACGATGGTCGATCAACTGGGCGCTTTTGCTTCCGAAGTAACCCGCGTGGCGCGGGAAGTGGGCACGGAGGGAAAGCTGGGCGGACAAGCGAAAGTGAAGGGCGTGGCCGGAACGTGGAAAGACCTGACGGAAAACGTGAATCTGATGGCGGGAAATTTAACTGCCCAAGTGCGCAACATTGCGACCGTGACGACGGCTGTAGCGAACGGCGACCTGACGAAGAAAATCACGGTTGATGTGAAAGGCGAGGTTCTCGAGTTGAAGGACACGGTAAACGTGATGGTCGATCAGCTGCGTTCGTTTGCGTCGGAAGTAACGCGCGTCGCGCGCGAGGTGGGTTCGGAAGGAATTCTTGGCGGCCAGGCGCGAGTCGAGGGCGTTTCCGGCACTTGGAAAGATCTTACTGACTCGGTGAATTTCATGGCGCGAAATCTCACCGGCCAGGTGCGAAACATCGCCGAAGTAACGACCGCCGTCGCGACAGGCGATTTGTCGAAGAAGATCACGGTGGATGTAAAAGGTGAGATTCTCGAGTTGAAAAACACCATCAACACGATGGTGGATCAACTCAGTTCATTCGCGTCCGAAGTTACCCGTGTCGCGCGTGAGGTTGGCACGGAAGGAAAACTCGGAGGTCAAGCGCAGGTAAAGGGTGTCGCCGGAACCTGGAAAGATCTGACCGATTCTGTGAATTCAATGGCCGGCAACCTAACAGCGCAAGTGCGCAATATTGCAAACGTCACTACTGCTGTAGCTAACGGCGACCTATCGAAAAAAATCACGGTCGATGTGCGTGGTGAGATTTTGGAATTGAAAGACACGATCAACACGCTGGTGGATCGATTGAGCTCATTTGCATCAGAAGTGACCCGTGTAGCGCGCGAGGTGGGCAGCGAAGGAAAACTTGGCGGACAAGCGGACGTGCGTGGAGTCGCTGGAACGTGGAAAGATTTAACCGATTCGGTAAACACGATGGCCGGCAATCTCACTGGTCAGGTGCGCAACATCGCGGAGGTCACGACGGCGGTCGCGCGTGGGGACCTCTCGAAGCAGATCACGGTGGATGTGAAAGGCGAAATTTTGGAGTTGAAAAACACGATTAACACGATGGTGGATCAACTCAGCTCGTTTGCGGCAGAAGTGACCCGCGTGGCTAGGGAAGTAGGTTCAGAAGGACAGCTCGGCGGTCAGGCCCAGGTCAAAGGGGTTGCTGGTACCTGGAAAGATTTAACTGATTCGGTGAACTCGATGGCTCGTAATTTGACCGGTCAGGTGCGCAACATTGCCGAGGTCACGACGGCCGTTGCAAACGGCAACCTGTCGAAAAAAATCACGGTCGATGTGCGTGGCGAGATTTTGGAATTGAAAGACACGATCAACACCATGGTCGATCAATTGCGCTCGTTCGCTTCAGAGGTTACGCGCGTGGCACGCGAAGTGGGTTCGGAGGGATCGCTCGGCGGTCAGGCGCGGGTCGAGGGCGTTTCCGGAACATGGAAAGATTTGACGGACTCAGTCAATTTCATGGCGTCGAACTTGACCACTCAGGTGCGAAACATCGCTGCCGTTACCACTGCCGTCGCGAGCGGCGATTTGTCGAAGAAGATCACGGTTGATGTAAAAGGTGAGATCCTTGAATTGAAAAACACTGTCAATACGATGGTGGACCAACTCAATTCGTTTGCGTCCGAAGTAACTCGGGTAGCCCGCGAAGTAGGCACAGAAGGCAAACTGGGTGGGCAAGCAGTGGTCCAGGGCGTGGGCGGGACATGGAGCGATTTGACCGACAGCGTGAACTTCATGGCCGGCAACCTTACTAATCAAGTTCGCGGGATTGTTAAGGTCGTTACCGCTGTCGCCAACGGAGATCTTAAGCAAAAGCTGCTGGTCGAGGCCAAAGGCGAAATTGCAGAGCTCGCGGACACGATCAACAGCATGACTGATACACTGGCGACTTTCGCGGATCAGGTAACGACAGTGGCGCGCGAGGTAGGTGTTGAAGGGAAACTCGGCGGTCAAGCGAACGTGCCGGGCGCTGCCGGAACGTGGCGCGATTTGACAGACAACGTGAATCGCCTGGCCGCGAATTTAACAACTCAGCTTCGCGCGATTGCGGATGTGGCGACGGCTGTCACTAAGGGTGACCTGACCCGTTCGATCCAGGTGGAGGCACGGGGCGAGGTAGCTTTCGTGAAGGACAACATTAACGAAATGATTCGCAATTTGAAAGACACCACATCGCGAAATGAAGAGCAGAACTGGCTGAAAACGAATCTCACCAGATTCACGCGCATGCTGCAAGGCCAGCGAGATTTGCTGACAGTGGGTAAATTGATCCTGTCCGAACTCGCCCCGCTGGTTTCCGCGCAACAAGGTGTTTTATATATTATGAATGGCTCGGATGCAGAACCCGAGCTCAAGCTTCTCGCAAGCTATGCCGGTCGCAACGGCGACGGAGTCAAAACTCATTTCAAACTCGGCGAGACTATGGTGGGGCAAGCGGCGTTGGAAAAGCGAAGCATTCTCCTGACTAACGTGCCCACAGACTACGTTAAAGTCAGCTCGGGTTTGGGCGAATCACAGCCAATGAATATTGTGGTCCTTCCGATCTTGTTCGAAGGAAAGGTAAAAGCGGTGATGGAGCTTTCCTCACTCGATCGTTTCAATTCGACTCACCAGGCTTTTCTCGAGCAGTTGACTGAGAGTATCGGCATCGTGCTTAACACCATTGAAGCCAATACGCGGACGGAAGATCTTCTCAAGCAATCGCAGTCCCTCGCGACCGAACTGCAAAAAGGTCAGCAAGAATTGCAGAAGACCA
Source organism: Verrucomicrobiota bacterium (assembly GCA_003221295.1). Classification (GTDB taxonomy): domain Bacteria; phylum Verrucomicrobiota; class Verrucomicrobiia; order Chthoniobacterales; family UBA10450; genus AV69. The sequence goes on from QHRA01000020.1 coordinate 3,336, forward strand.
ACCAGGAGTTGCAGGAAAAGGCACGCTCTAATCTCGCGAAAGATCAGTTTCTCGCCATGCTCAGTCATGAATTGCGGACACCGCTTACACCGGTGATCGCCTCAGCCTTGGAGCTGGAGGGCGAGCAGGCCTTGCCCGAGAACATTCACGAATCACTGCATATGATTCGCCGCAACGTCGAGTTAGAGGCGCGACTTATCGACGATTTGCTTGATTTAACACGCGTTAGCAAAGGCAAAGTTCAACTCAATTTCGAAGTCGTTGACGCCCACAGCCTCTTACACAACGCTCTGGAAATTTATCAGAGTGAAATTGTCCGGAAGCAGTTAACACTCCGACTGGATCTGGCCGCGCAAAAGGTCCATCTCCGCGCGGATCCGGCGCGATTGCAGCAGATCTTTTGGAACCTGATCAACAACGCGGTGAAGTTTACCCCCAAAGACGGGCAAATTCATATCTCGACTGGCAATGATTCGGACGAACAATTGCATGTAGAGATCGCCGACACCGGACTTGGAATTGAGCCGGAGACTCTGCCAAAAATCTTCGATGCGTTCGAACAGGGTGCCAGAACCCAGTTCGGTGGTCTCGGTCTCGGCCTGGCGATCAGCAAGACGCTGGTCGAAGCGCACAAGGGGTCTATCACGGCAGAAAGCGCTGGCCGTAATAAGGGCACCAAGTTCATTCTCGCTTTTCCCACGTGCCAAAAGCCGGACCGAGATGCTGTGCCGACTGTTAGACGCCAGGCTTCGCAGCGTCAAAGCATGCGCATTCTGCTGGTCGAGGATCATGAAGATACCAACAGGTCGCTGACCAACCTGCTGCGGCGGCGCGGATACTATGTGCAATCTGCGGCGAGTCTCCAGTCCGCGCTCGAGTTAAGTGCCAAAGAAGAGTTTGATGTGTTGATTAGCGATTTAGGTTTGCCAGATGGGAGCGGAATTGAGCTAATGCAGAAACTGAGCTCTGCCCGCCCGCTCGTTGGAATCGCTCTGACGGGTTTTGGGATGGAAGAAGATATCCGAAAGACCCGCGAGGCCGGATTCAAGTATCATCTCGTCAAACCGATTGATCTGACTAAACTCGATCAGCTTATTCAACAAAGCGTCGCCACGGATTCGCCCGTGTAAAGCGCGTTACCAAAAACGCTAAAGCACGAATATACATCTTCCAACCGCATTTACCTGGGAGAAAGCTACTTGCACCGTTAGCTCAATTGGCAGAGCAGCTGACTCTTAACCATCGGAACCTAGAGGCAAACTGGCCGACGCTACCGAAGACACTACGAATTCGGAGCGCGGAGTTGATTTCGGTCGCTAACGCCGTTTTAAAGCAGCTTAGGCCAGACCGTAAACGCGCACCGGCTGCTGTTTCCCCTTTAATTTCCGCTCTCCGAGATCAATGAAATTTTCACCTGTGGCAAGATGTTCGCGGAAATCGGCTGAAAACAAAATCTGCCGATCCAGTTCTTTCATGAGCGATTCGAGACGGAAGACGGTGTTGACAGCATCTCCAATGATAGTGGCGTCGCGCTGAGCATCGAGGCCGACATTGCCGCACGTGACTACGCCGTAATGAAGCGCAACGCCGACCCGAAACGGCTGGCCGTCGCCCCATTTCACAGTTGCAGCAAGCGCGAGCAATTCGCGCGCGATCCGCAGCGTAGCGGCGCAATCGGCGCCATCCGACTCGCAACCGCCCCAGTAGGCAAGGAGTGCATCGCCGATGAGCTTATCAACGATGCCGCCGTTTTTGTTCACCAGGTTTCCTGCTTCGCGGAACCAGATGCCAAGATGCTGGGCAAGGTCGGAACTAGAGATTTTTTCCGCTATGGTACTGAACCCGCGAATGTCGCAGACCAACAATGCGACGGATCGAATGGCGGCGGTCGTGCTATCGATGGAGCCAGCGACTGTGGGTTCGAGCTGAGCCGTAGAAA
>QHRA01000021.1 GCA_003221295.1 Verrucomicrobiota bacterium
GACGTCGCACGCCCACCGAACAAATTAGGTCAGCGATGACGCAACAATTTCTGTTTCTGGGGAGCCAGTCTGTAGCAGTCGCCGTGGCTTGTTTCACATCTCCGGCTTATGCCGTCACACTAGAAACTGTTCTGCAAACCACGCTGGAAAGAAACCCGGCCATCCAGGAAGCGAAATCGGGTCTGGAACAAGCTGCCGGGCAACGGCTGGTTTTTCGTTCCGTCGCTTGGCCTGACGTCGAATTGGGCGTGCCTGCGGGTGTTCAGGGTGGCCACCGCGCGGGTGAAAGCGGGACAAAAGGGTTTGGCGTCGGACGCGGCGTCTTGACGCAGACCTTGTTCAACGCGGGTCTGCCCGCTTCTCTGCGGCGGGGCGATGTCGAAGTCTTGATTGCGCAACAGCAATTGAATGTTGCTGTCGTGGACCAATTGCACGCGGCGCGCCTGGCGTTTTACTCCGCCCTTTACAATCGATCGCTGGAATCCATCCGAAGAGAACAACAGCGAGGGCTGCGCGAGAACGTGGCCACTCAAAGAACTCGTTTCGAAGCCGGGCTGGCTGATAAGAGCGCTCTCACAGGCGCGACAGTTCAGGCGTCTGAATTGGACACGCAAATTGAAGGCGCGCATCGCGCCTATTTGGACGCACAACTGCAATTGGGCTTAGCCATGGCGATCGATCCCGCAAAGGCCTCGCTGCCCGAGCCTGAAGGCGAACTGCAATCTATCCCGATGCGCGTCGATCTGGATTCCGAAACAGCAGGGGCTTTGCAGCGGAGGGCCGATCTTAGACTTGCGCGTTTGTTTGTGCGCGCGGCCAACGAAGATCAGCGGATTATCGCGGCCGATTATTATCCTGCCGTTACCGGAAGCATTAACGGCGAGTACGTTCCAGTCACTGGCATTCATCGGCAAGGCTCAACGAGTAGGACGCAGGATTTTATCGGGTCAGAAATTCGCGAGAAGGCGGCGTACACGTGGCGGGTCATCGATAACGGCAAGGTGGGAGGCGAAGTTCTCAGGGCGCGCTCGGCGCGAGAGATTAACGAACTAACGTGCCGGAAACTGGAGGCGAATATTCCTCGCGACCTCTCGCATATCGCGAACCATCTTAAGACAACTGAGGTCCGTGAAAGGTCGCTTGCCTCCGCAGCGACTGCCGCGGAGGAAAGCGCACGCGCGGTACAGGAAAACGTTGCCAGCGGCCTGGCGTCGCCACTCGAATACCGCGTTACTCAAAATGCCTTTTTGGAGACCAAGAGCGGAGTATTAGAGGCGATCTATCAACACAATCTCGCTGTGGCCGAGTGGGACCGCGCCACCGGGCGGTATTTTCAATTTTCTGACGACAACACCAAATCGCGTTAGGCGCAACGACCGGGGTGAACAATATACCTGGGGTTGTAGCTCAGAGGCGCCGTGTTGCCCGTGGCCGAGGTCGCAACGCATCGGAGCACCTCGACCCAGCGAGGCGGCTGCAAGCACTGCCCTGCGCTTGCGCCTTACGGTCTGGCGTTTTTAATTCTCCTTCGCTGATCGAACGGGTGTTTCCGCTGTGGTGTCTTGGGAATAGCGTTTTCGACCTTCTGGCAAGACGTGAGGTTGAGAATGAAAACGCTTAGGCGCCAGCTTATTGCAAAGAAGCATCACGGACACCACACTAGTTCTCCGAATTTGAAATTACCGGAATCAAAAAGAGTTTTGTGGGGCGGTGGAGCAGCACTCGTGCTCCTTTTCGCGCTGGCGTATTATTTCCTGATGCCGGTGGCGGAAGTGGTTACGGTCCGCCGGGGTACGGCCATCTCCGCGGTGTATGGGACCGTGCGGATTGAACCGGCGTTTGTGGTGCGAGTTCGAGCACAAAATGACGGTTTCATTCAATTGGCGGAACCGTTCTCCGCCGGTCGTGGCGCAATCGGCAAGAGCGTTGAAAAAGGTCAGTTGCTGGCGACAATTGCTGACGAGGAAACCGCTCGAGAATTGAAGCAAGCGCGCGCCGATTTGCAGGCCGCCGTCGACCGCGCGGCGCTTCCGCTGGCCTCTTCGGAGCTGCTGAAAGCGGCTGAAGACAATCTGCAGCGGCTCGAAAAGGTGGTCGGGTCGGGCAACGTACCAGCAGTCGAATATCAGAAGGCGAGAAGTGAAGCCAACCGGCTGCGAGGTGCAGTGGAAACGGAGCGAATCGAGCGAGATCGCAATCTTCACTCACTGGAAGAGACGACTAAGAAATTGGAAGGCCAGATGAAGAGCGCCGAAGTTCGCTCGCCGATCGATGGTCTTCTCACTAATGTCCAGACAATCGATGGCGAACTCGTCTCCGACGGCAACGAGCTTTTCACAGTTTCTTCACGGAAGAATTATATTCGCGGCGAAGTGAACGAGGAGGATGTGGGTGAAGTGAAGCCGGCAATGAAAGCCAAAGTGCAACTATATGCTTATCGGACCCGCATTTTCTCCGCGCGCGTGACCTCAGTTCAACCCGCTGCCGATCCAACCACGCAGCGTTACACCGTTGTGCTGGAAATGGAAAAGCCGCCTGACAATTTGATGGTGGGAATGACCGGGGAGATGAACATCATCACCGGCACCCATGAAAACGCTCTTCTGGTGCCGACGCGTGCCCTCCTTGTCGATCAAGCACTGATCGTGAACCATGGCATTGTGCATTCGCGCACAGTTGGGGTTGGATTTCGCACCCTTGATTTCACAGAGGTGACCAGTGGGCTGGAAGAAGGCAGTCACGTGATTGTGTCCGACCAGGACAAATTCCACCCGGGAGAAACAGTGCGGCAGCGAATGATCAATTCACCGCCGCCGCCGAAGGCGCCATGACGCCGCCGCTTTATATTGCGCTGCGGTTTTTGACGCATCGCAAGCGCGCGTTGCTTCTAAGCCTTAGCGGCGTTGTTTTCGGCGTCGCCATCTTTATCTGCACCCAGGCGCAGACCCAGGGCTTCGCACGTTACTTTATCGACTCAACTATCGGGAGCAATGGCGCGCTGGTCATCAAATCGCGTTTTCGCCCACGCTACGAACCGCTATTGGTTTCCGCGAAAGGCTCTAAAGGAACCATGGGACGTCGTCTCTATTTTGAAGGCATCACTAACCCAAATGAAATCATGCGGGTGAGCAGGCAATTTTCTAATGTTGTTTCCTGTTCGCCGGTTCTACGCGGAACGGTCAGCGCTCGCGCGGGATTTGAGAACGCGACTGTCGATCTTTACGGCATTGATCCCGCGCTGCACGCGCGGACCACCGATATTCTCCACCAGCTCACTGATGGGAACTTTGATGACTTTCGGAATAACACCAGCTCGATCATCATCGGTTCACGTCTGGCAGAGTTACTTCAGGCCGGCGTGGGCGATACGGTGCAATTGCTCGCGCCCAACGGGGAGTACTGGCGGTTCACTGTTGCATCGGTCGCGCGCGCAGGGATTGGATCGATTGATTCAACCCGCGTTTATTCGCATGCCAGGGTCGCACAGGCTCTGCTGCAGCAACCGTCGGGCGCGTCGATGATCATATACAAACTGCGGAATCCGAATCGTGCACCTGCTTTAGCCAGCCGTTTCGAAAGCCTCTTTCAACATGACGCCTCGAGTTGGCAGGAACGCGAGGAAAGCACGCTGCAGCTTTTCCTGACATTAAGAATGTCCGTCGCGATTACGGTCTCTCTTATCATCCTGCTGGCTGGCTTCGGCATTTTTAATGTGCTGACGATGTCTGTGCTCGCGAAGATAAAAGAAATCGCGATTTTGCGCTCGATGGGTTACCGGCGGATCGATATCAGCGCGATCTTTCTGTGGCAGGGCGCGCTGATCGCCGTGGCCGGATCTGTACTCGGCTGTTTGCTTGGCGCGGTCATGACTTGGGGCGTGTCGCACATTCCCATTCGGATCCGCGGCTTGCTTTACGCCAATTATTTTTTGGTGACATGGGACTGGCGCCATTACGTGTTCGCTACTTTGCTGGCGATCCTAGCGGTGTTCATCGCCAGTTATGTCCCGGCGCGGCGGGCTGCCGAGCTGCCACCGGTCGTCACCCTCCGAGGCTCCAGCGTGTGAACTCGGAAATCTGTCTCAGTTGCGAAGCGATCGAACGCTATTTGGGCGAGGAGGAAGAGCGCGTGCACGCATTGCGGGGCATTTCACTGGATCTCGAGCCCGGCATCATCCACGCCGTCGTCGGTCCCTCCGGCTGCGGCAAAAGTACGTTGCTCTATATTCTCGGCCTTCTAGATCCGCCCGACGTCGGCCGGATTTCAATCGAATCGCAACCGGTCTCCCACTTGCGCGATGACGAACTTGCCCATAAGCGGAACAAGTTCATTGGCTTTATTTTTCAATTCCACTTCCTGATGGAAGATTTCACCGCGCAGGAAAACGTCACGATTCCGATGCGCAGACTCGGGGAACTCTCCGATGCAGAGATGCGCGAGCGAGCTGCTGGATTGCTGGAAGCAGTCGGATTGGGCGACAAACTTCGCAGACCCAGCCGTCATCTTTCCGGAGGCGAGCAACAACGTGTGGCTATCGCACGCGCCTTGGCGAACGATCCTCGGGTGATCCTGGCGGACGAACCGATCGGCAACCTCGATACTGTCAATTCCGAGCGCGCCTTTGAGCTGCTGCAAAACATTGTTCAAGGAGGCGGGAAAGCTCTGCTGCTGGCCACTCACAACCCTGTCATCGCCGAGGCCTGCGATTGGATCCACGAGATGAAAGACGGCCGCATCACTGCCAGCAATCCGCGCGGCACGCGAAGCTCAATTTTTTAAGTAACGTTAGATCGACCATCGCAGCCTCAAACTCTTTTCACGATGCAGTTCACCCAATTTTATTCTGGAAGGTGTAGCGGATTTGGAAAGCGCGGAATATATGGATCGCGGCGGTCGCCATTCCCCACAAGCAGAGCAAAATGAAACCGGTGGCTGGTGTTCCAGTCAACAAACAAAAGGTAAATAGCCAGGTGTAAATGTTGCGGCGACCCGCGACATAGCGCACGAATCGATCGAATCGAGAAACATCATCGATACTTCGGCCAACTCGCAGCTTCACGGACCATTTCGCGAGGCGCTCCAGCGAATCGCAAGCAAAAAAAATGAGCCAAATCACATAAGCATAACGAACCTGGCCTGTGGCGTGAAAATGATATGCCAGAGCTGCCCACCACGACATCTCAACAAAATAATCGAGCAGATGTTCG
>QHRA01000022.1 GCA_003221295.1 Verrucomicrobiota bacterium
CGAAAAAACGCGATCGTTTCATTGTTGAGTTTCTGACGATCGTGGATCTTGTTTAGGGACACAGTTCGTCGTTGCCGAAACACACTGCGCATCATGGCCGACGCCGGAACAACATATCTTTTCACGCCGCGGCGGCTGAGCCATGCGCTGATCCAAATGTCATCAATATAAAACGCCACGGATGGGGCTTCTGAATAATCCCAGAGCGATCGGTCAAAGAACCGTGGCCGCACAAGGTAACTTCCGCATCCAGTGATTACGGCTACGGAGCGCGGCTCGCGAAGGTCCTTCGCGTAAATCATTTTCGCGTCGTCCCAATCTAAGGTGGAGGGCATGGCGGCGCCGCGAAAGCAAAGGGCCGCGTCCGGAAACTGGTTGTTGAAATGCAGATAGGTTTCCAGCGCATCGCGCGGATAAAGCCGATCGTCGTCTACCACCATGATCAATGTATTCTCCCGCCCCGCTGCCAACTCATCCTGAATCGCGGCGATAAACTTCGTTGCTGGCCCGTAATCCTCGCGGCAGCGCAAAACACGCACGCGCGGCAACTGGGAAATATATTTCGGCACGACATAAGGCCGCTGCTCGCGAACCGAAAATTCCGGGATGGCCAACACAATTTCATCTGGCGGCCACGTTTGCTTTAGAAGGGATCGAATCGTCGGCCTCAAATTGTTGATCCGGTCGGGCACGGTCGACAATGAAACAATCACGCGCGGATGACCCGACCGAGGTCTGTTTGCCAAAGTCTCACGGATAAATTGGACTTGTTGCCGACGGGTTCCAGAAGGGCGAAACAACAATGCGAGGCCGGCGACAATTACGATGGCAACGACAAACCAGATCAGCAGGAACATTAGAACAAGATCGACATCACTGCGTTTCAGCAATAAAGCGTAAACACCAGCTTACCCATCGAGGATTGCACCGACTGTGAAAAGAATTTTTCTTACCGGCGCGAGCCGCGGCATCGGGCTGGCAATCGCCAAAGCGCTGACTGGGCACGGCCACGAAGTGTGGGCGACTTCGCGCGATCCAGCTCGTATTCCACAGTTGCTTCGATTACATCCGGCGCGGCTCGATCTGTCCGATCCAACGTCAATCGACGAAGGGTTTAACACGGCCCTCGCTGAAGCGGGTCATTTCGACGTCCTGATCAACAACGCTGGCGGCGGTCATTTTGGTCCCGCTGAATCTCTTTCTCCTGAAATCATCTCCGACCAATTCCAAGTCCTTGTCTTTGGGCACATTCGATTGATGCAGCTTGCCCTTGCCGCAATGCGCCCCCGAGGAGAAGGCCTGATCATTAATGTGAGTTCACTCGCCGGCCGTTTGCCCGTACCGTTCATGGCCGCATATAACGCGGCCAAAGCGGCGATGGCTTCGTTTACGATGTCGATTCAGCTCGAACTGCTGGATTCCAACGTGCGGATTATCGATCTTCAGCCGGCTGATATTTGCACTCCCTTTAACGATGCGGTGATCAAGAGCAAAGATTACGATCGGCGATACGAAGCCAATCTGGCCAAAACGTGGGACGCAGTTGAGCGCAACATCAGGGACGCGCCGAAACCAGATCTGGTCGCGCGACGTGTCTGCGAACTTATCGATCAGACGAATCCGCCACCCCGCATAACCGTCGGCGACGGATTTCAAACAAAAATCGCGCCGTTGATTTTTAGATTTCTTCCCCAGCGCGTCAGGATCTGGGGCCTTAGGAGATATTACGGCATATGACTGCGATCTCCGATGCAGTGATCTTAATGGCCGGGTCGGGTTCGCGTCTACGCGGCTCCGACGGAACATTCTTGAAGCCGCTCGTGTCCGTGCTTGGCCGTCCGTTGATTTGTTACGCAATGGACGCCCTAGTCCACGCGGGAATCAAAAAAGCCAGCTTTATCGTTGGCTACCAAAGCGCTCGGATGATCGAGGCGGTCAAACAGTTGATTCCGTCCAAGATTGAGCCCTGTTTCATCAAAAATCGCGATTGGCGAAAACAAAATGGCGTCTCACTCCTCACCGCGGCCAATCGGGTAACATCGCCCTTTCTTTTAACGATGAGCGACCATTTATTTGACCGATCAATTGTCGATCTTGTGGTCCGTGACGCCGTCCTTGACCAACTGAATCTCGCGATCGACCGAAAGCTGGATTCAATTTTCGATGTCGATGATGCGATGAAAATTCAGACTCGAGGGGACCGAATTCTTCAGATCGGTAAAGATTTAACGCGTTACGATGCGATCGATACCGGTCTTTTTGTCTGTCCGCTAAAAATCTTTGATTACCTCGAACGAGTAAAACGGGACGGAGATTGCAGTCTTGCTGATGGAGTGCGATCGATGGCGTCGGAAGGCAAAGCCCGCGCGGTCGATATCGGAAATGCCTGGTGGCAGGACATCGACACGCCCGCAATGCTGGCGTGCGCCGAGACGCAATTAAGATCGCGGCTCGCGTGTCACGACATCGCCATGGCCAATGCCGGATCTGATCGCGGCAATCGCGCTGAGAATTAGGCTCGCGCCGGCGACAATCGTCCAAAGATGAAGGATCCAGTCAGCAAGGCCGAGTAACGCAAGCATGAGAAAAACGAACACAGCCATGTCCCGCTTAGTCAGCTGAAAAAGCCACCACACAAATCGCTCACCGAGATTCAGCAAACCGGAATGCCCGATCATTCCATGGTGCCTCACGTAAAACGACTCATGCAACATTGACGAAGCAGACGACATTTTGCCCTTGCCACCTCTCAGAAGCCATTCGTTGGCCGTAATCAGAGTGGCGCAGATAATCCCTTCACCCGAACGCTGAAGCCCCCACCCAAGCGCGAGAACGTAGAGAAGACTTGCAAGAAAATCGCAGAAGTTATCCAAACGTTCCCCAAACTTCGATTCCAAATTTTTGGCGCGCGCAATTTCGCCGTCGCAACCATCAAGAATACTGAACGCCTGAAAAATAGCCGCGCCGATGACGACGCTTACGTAATCCCCGCGCACAAAAAACAGACAGGCGATTAGGGGCAAAACAAAGATCGATATCGTCCAGGCGCTGGGATGGATCGGAAACTTGAGCAGAAAAGGCGTTATGCGGCGCGAAATCGGCCGATTCAGAAACCGCGAAACGAAACCGTCCTGAGGCTTGCTCATTACGTCAGTGTCCTTTTGAAAATTCGATATGTCTTGTAGCGTGTCGCGCCCATCGCTTCGATAAAGCGATTGACCATGACGTTGTCTTCCAGCGTCATGCTCAATTCCGCCGTGAAGCCGCGTCTACCCCCTTCGGCCATTACTTGCAACACGAGCATCTCGGCGATGCCGGCACGACGATATTTTTCAACGACGCCCAGCGCAACGAACCGAGCCGTTCTGATCTTCTTTCGGTAATAAAGCAGTCTCAGCAATCCGAATGGCAACAGGCGTCCGTTAATCTTGCCCAGCGCAGAATTGATATCCGGAACACAGATGACGAAACCCACCGGTCTGTGGTCGATCTCAGCGATCAAAGTCATCCTCGGATCAATTAAAGGTTTCATTTCGCTCGCCATGTGTTCTGCTTCCGCCTCGGTAAATGGGACGAAGCCCCAGTTGTTCCGCCACGCTTGATTAAAAACTGCGCGCAAGCGCCGGCTCTCTTCCGCTAGTTTTTGCAAGTCGATCGACCGGATTGCGAGGTCGTTTTTCCTGGAGCGCGCGGTTGCAATATTGCGCAATCGCTCCATCGGTTCCGGAATGTCTTTGAACCACCATGCATACCAATCTTTTTCTTTCGTGAAACCGCAGTGTTCGATCAAGCGCGCATAGTACGGCGGATTATGTGCAGTCAGAAGAGTGGGTGGATATTCAAATCCGCCGATGAGCAATCCGCAGACGTAGTTTGTTGAGTAATCGATCGGGCCCATCATCTCGATGCGCCCTTTTTCGTGGAGCCAGTCGGCCGCAGCCTCAAAAAGCGCGGCAGCGACTTTGCGATCGTCAATGCACTCGAAGAGGCCAAAGCAGCCGACATTCGATTGATGCAGCGAATTGTAGTTCGGATCGTCGCTCGCCATGATTCGGCCAACGATCTCGCCGTTCTGTCGGGCCAGAAATAATGCAGCGTCGCCGTGCTTGTAAAACGGATGCCGCTTGCGATTGAGGAATGCCTTGCGCTCGATGATTAATGGCGGCACCCAGGCATGGTCGTTTTCATAAATGCGCCAAGGAAACCGAATAAACGCATTCCGGTCCGCGCGTGAGCGCACTTGCGAAACCTCAATCTGCGACACGAACGACAGATTTTCTAACGGGTCGTCGCCAATTCCATCAGCGATTGCGACATAATTTCCTGCCGATGAATCAGGTAGGCGAGAAGTATGTTTAGAATGGTCACTTCAACCCAGAAGTACCAAATGGGCTGACCAAGAAATAAAAAGATAAATAAAACGAGCATCCGTGTATTCGTCATTAACAATCCCCACAGCTTAAACATTGGCCTGGCGGAAATTCGATAACGCGTCCTGAACCATTCCGGAATCTGATGAGGAAATGATCGATTCGATACTTCTCGCAATCTATTTAGCCGGGGTGACAGCATTTCCTGTTGCCGGGTGAAGTTTAAATAGAGCGCGAGCAAAAACTTGGGCCACGGCTGATCACGCCAACGGAGTTTTCGATAACTCGAGCGCAAGATCATGGAGGAATCCAAATCCACCGGTAATCCACCCTTCACAAAATAAAGATAGGTTGTCCGATAATAATCGGCGGCGGCGCCTTGCAAACCATGACTAATTCCGGCAGTCACCGCCAGAAGCCAAACGAGCGGCGATGCGCCTTCAATCGAACAACGTAGCGCCAAATGGAGATAGATGCTTAAGAAGATGAGGTGATCGGCCAGGCTGTCGATAACCCGACCTTCCCGGCTTTCCCTTCGGGTTAAGCGGGCCAACTGCCCATCTGCGTTATCGAGGGCATTGGCCAAGACATGCAGCGCCATGCCGATGATGTTTGTG
>QHRA01000203.1 GCA_003221295.1 Verrucomicrobiota bacterium
ACGGCCGCGCAAGAAGCGCCACGCAGATTTTTCGACGTGCGCGAACCAATTCATGTCGAATCAAAAAGCGGTTCCCTCCTCGTGCTCTTGCCCGATGACAAGTTTCGCGTTTCCTGTACACAGGCGGGACCGAACAATCGCTTCACCCAATTTTTCTCCGCCGAGATTTCGCCGGCGCTTTACGAACGCGAAATCGCGCCCGCACGCACCTTTGTTTATTACGAAGAAGTCGCGCCCCTGATGGAGAAAAATTTGATTAAAGGAGGAAGTTTGGAAAACGCCATTGTAGTTCGGGGCGATGCTGTCCTGAGTAAGGAACCGTTGCGTTTTGCCGATGAATTCGCGCGGCACAAAATTCTCGACATCATCGGTGACATCGCGCTCATCGGCACGCGCATTCGCGGCCATATCATTGCGGTGAAGCCGGGTCATGCCGCCAACGCGGACCTGGCGCGGGCGATCGTGAAACAACACGCCAAGATCACTGCGCTTTCCGTTCCCCGGACCTTTCCGCCGGGAGAAGGCGGTCTCGATATTAATCAAGTGATGGAAATTCTACCGCATCGCTTCCCGTTCCTGATGGTCGATCGCATTCTGGGCTTCGAGGGGGAAACGAAATGCACCGGAATGAAAACGGTAACGGTGAATGAACCGTATTTTGCCGGGCATTTCCCCGGCCATCCGGTGATGCCTGGCGTCCTTCAGATCGAAGCGATGGCACAGGTCGCGAGCATTTTATTGATGAAGCTGGCGAAGAGCGCGAGCCGAATCGGTTATTTCATGAGCGCGGACGAAGTGAAATTTCGCAAGCCAGTTTTTCCAGGCGACACGCTTTTCATTCACGCGGAATTGATCAAAGCGCGCAGCAATCGGCTGGCGAAAGCACGTTGCAGTTGCGTGGTGAACGACGCCGTCGTTTCCGAAGGTGATCTCATGTTCACGTTCCTGGATAAATGAGCGTGGCTCGAGACTTATGAATTTCCCGGGTCCCTCACCCTACCCTCTCCCCGGGGGAGAGAAGGACACAGGTCGCGGGTGTCTTGGGAATCAGGGCAGGAGACCGTACGCGGCAGCGCCTGGTGAGGGAAGGACGGTCACGTCCCCGCCGCAGTGTCAATGTTTGAAATGAGCGACGAGCAGATTCACTCAACTGCGATCGTTGATGCAAAAGCAGAGCTGGGCGCTGACACGATTGTCGGGCCTTATTGCATTGTCGGCTCCGGGGTCGTGCTGGGCGAAGGATGCTGGCTGCAACATCATGTCACCCTTTGCGGACCGATGCGGGCGGGGAGGGAAAATAAATTTTATGCCTACTGTTCGATCGGCCAGCAAACGCAGGATTTAAAATACGCGGGCGAACCGACCTATCTGGAAATTGGCGACGAAAATACGTTCCGCGAATTTTGCACGGTCAATCGCAGCACCAAAAGCGATGGCAAAACGCGGGTTGGTAATCGCGGAAATTTTCTCGCTTACAGTCACATCGGCCACGATTGCACGGTCGGCGATTCGGTGGTGTTCTCGAACAACGGCACTCTCGCCGGGCATGTTGAGGTGGGCGATCACGCGGTCATGGGCGGACTCACCGCCGTGCACCAGTTTTGCCGGATTGGACGATTCGCGATCACCGGCGGTTGCTCCAAGATCGTCCAGGACGTCCCGCCATTCTTGATCGCGGACGGAAATCCCGCCGAGATTCGCGGAGTCAATCTCGTCGGACTCGAACGCGCTTGCTACGCACCCGAAAGCGTTAAAGCGATCAAGGAAGCGTTTCGGTTGATTTACCGATCGAAATTAAACACGCGCCAGGCAATCGAAGCCGTGCGCAACCAAATCGAGCCGCGCGAAGAGGTCACTCATTTGATCGAGTTCATCGAAAAATCCGAGCGCGGGATTATTCGCTGACCGGCTACTAGGGCGTGGGTTTGGGCACGAGTTCGCTCTCGACTTTGTGCAACAACTTCAATGCGGGCGATTCCGGCACAATGCGCAAGACCCTGCGAGCAAGATCGACGGCCCGATTCGGTTTGCCGGATTTTATGAAAGCGTCGCATTCTTCCAGGACGCAGCGGATGATGTCATCCCGTTTGGAATAGGCGCCGCGGGCCTGTTCCAGCGCCGCGATTGCGGTAGAAAATTTGCCATCGCGCATTTCCATTAGTCCAACGTCCTCCAGCATGGCGGCGTTGCGGGCGCGAGCGGCGGCGACGCGGGCTTGAGTGCGATAATCCGAAGACTCCAGCTTGCTGTTCTTAATCGCGAAATCGTGATAGGCGCGCCATCCGGCGGCGGACTTCGTCGGAGTTTTTGAGTCGATCTGTGTCCAATTGAGATACGGACGATAAAGCGGATCGCCCAAGGCCACTCCCATCCAGGAGAGCACGCGCGACGACATGAAAACGCTCTCGGCAAAAGTAAATCCATGCAGCAAGCGATCGTTGAGAATATCGAGGTGCGCGGTTAGCTCGAGATAGGGTTCGTAAACGTTGCCGACGGTGGCAGCAGCGCCGCGCGAGACTAGCGGGCCGGCCCAACCTGAATTCTCATCGCGCAACGTTGCCGCGCTGTAGGAATGAATGTGCGCGGCGATCGCCCCCGGCACAAACTTGAAGCCCGGCTGGTTGAACGGGCCAGCAATGTTGCCAGTATACCATCCATAATAAAGAGCGCAGTCGCTCATCGGAAACGCATCCGGAAAAATCGTAGGCAGATCATCAAACACGACCGGCACGCCGTCCTTGTGACATTGATCGACAATCGCGCGCATCCAGGCGTCGCCGATTTCCCTGCCGCCACTGGTTTCGTAGGTGCCGTCCACAAATGCGCGCCCCCACAATCCGTTTTTCTCCGCCTCGATCGCATCAGTAATCATTTGTCGTACCGTCGCGCTCTCTGGCGCATCGAGCCGGGTAACGAGAAGAAGAGGCGCAGCGGTAAGCTCCTTAATCGGGCGGAATCCTTGAAAATAAGGATTAGTGATCGCGCCAGAGATTTGCCTCGTGAAGAAACCGAGTGCGCTCAACTCCGAGTCAACTGAAGCTTCGTTGCGGCCCTGAACGGGACCGCCGCCCGCCGGGTTATCACCCAGATACGGCGTCGCGATAGGACGTATCTTCAGTGGCATGCCCCTGATGAGAGCGACGAAATGAATCCCAAGTGTCTGCACTCGCTTACCTCCATCGGGCGTTTCGTGAACGCGCCACCATTGCCGCTCCTCAAAAATTTTGCGCAACGGCTCAGCCACCGTGGTGTCGTACTGCTCGCGGGAAATCTCTTCTTCGGGGGGACAATCGAGCCCGACCACATGATCACCGGCAATATCGCGTTTCTCGGCATAAAATTTCGCAAGCGCTTCTGAGTCGGGAACAGCGGTGTTGAAAACGACGATGGTTTGAGCCGGCAAATTTTCCGCTGCGTGCGCTTCGATGCTTAACAGGAAAACGAATACGAACACCAGCATCCGTGGGACATAGAGACGAGATGGTCGGATGTAGCCGCCGTCACTCGCGGCAGAATGCAAAAGATGGTGCCGCCAGTGACGGCGGCAGCTATAACGACGAATTCGGGTTTTCAACGAAAGCTCAGCTTCAGCCCGTCGTAGGCGATGTGGGTATGCGGCGGCAGGTTTTGCTCGAACGATTGCGCCAGCTCATGCGCGATGTGGATGAAATAAGTTTCTTTGGGCTGAACGCGCGTTGCGACTTCGAGCGCTTGCGCGACACTCAAATGAGTCGGGTGTGGCTTCTCCCGCAGCGCATCGATGATCAAACATTCAACGCCGAAAATCTTTTGCGCTATTTCATCCGGCACCGCGCTGCAATCGCTGAGGTAAGCGATGAGATTACGTTCTTGTCGGAACATAGGGCTCTGCCCTGTGCGCCCAGCGGACATTTTGTCCGCTGCCTGAGGAAGCACGTCTTCTCTTCCCGCCTTCGATTCAGCGGAGTGCAACTCCGCTGGACGCACAGACTGTAAGTCTGTGTTCCTGGGGCGGGAAAATAGATAACCATTCACCTCCGCCTTGCCGTGCGGAACCGGCAACGGCGTGATTGTTGTTTCACCCAACCGAAATGGACCGGAAATAAGATGGGGCTCAGGTTTCAAATAACCGGGAAATGGGTTGGTCCCTTTAAAGGCGAACATAAAAACGCGCTCGAGATCGGCCATGGTTTTGGCGGAGGCGTAGACCGGCATCGAGCCGCGTTGCCAGGAAAACCGCCGCAGATCGTCGAACCCCATGATGTGGTCGGTGTGCGAGTGAGTGAAAACGACCGCATCGACGCGACGGATATTTTCGCGTAAAGCCTGCGTGCGAAAGTCCGTTCCGGTATCGACGATAAAGGCGGTCTCGGGCGTTTCGATGTAAACAGAAGAACGCAGGCGTTTATCGCGCGGATCGGAGGAGCGACAAACGGCGCAGTCGCAACCGATCATTGGCACGCCTTGCGAGGTCCCGGTGCCGAGAAAAGTGAGAGTGAGTTCGGAGTTGAGAGTTGCTGATGGAGAGTTCAA
The DNA here is from genome assembly GCA_003221295.1 of Verrucomicrobiota bacterium. Taxonomy (GTDB): domain Bacteria; phylum Verrucomicrobiota; class Verrucomicrobiia; order Chthoniobacterales; family UBA10450; genus AV69. Next base: position 4,513 of record QHRA01000203.1, read on the forward strand.
GATTTTTCGGCGCGCGCACTGTCAACTCTGAGCTCTCAACACTCAACCGATGCTTCTCCAACTCCTACGAATCAAGAATCTCGCGCTGGTTGAGGATTTGGAATGGGAAATTGCGCCGGGATTCACTGCCATCACCGGCGAAACCGGTGCCGGCAAATCAATCATTATTGGCGCGCTCCAGTTGTTACTTGGCGAACGTGGCGACAAGTCGCTCGTTCGCACAGGAGCGGAGATGTGCACGGTCGAGGCAATTTTTCAGGGCAATGATTTCGCGAAATGGAATGCGCGCTTCGAGGAATCGGGAATCGAACCATGCGACAACGATTTAATTTTGAAACGCAGTCTTTCTCTATCCGGAACGAATCGCCAGTTTATCAATGGGTCGCCCACCACCCTGGCGAATCTCAAGGAACTCGGTGATGACCTAGTTGACCTTCACGGACCACACGATCATCAATCACTCCTGTCGCCCGATCGACAGCTCGATTTGCTTGATGCTTTTGCCGCTGCAGGCGACGCGCGGGAGAAATTTGCAAAAATTTTCCAGCAACTGCGAGCGCTCGAAGCGGAACACGCGGCCCTTAATACGGCCGAGACCGCGCGTGAACAGGAGCTCGATTTGCTGCGACATCAGGTAAATGAGGTCGCCTCCGCTACTTTGTCGGCCGAGGAAGAAGCGCAGATTGAGTCGCGCTATCGGCTCGCGAGTAACAGCCGGCGATTGATTGAGATTGCATCCACCGTGGCAACGAAACTTTCCGAAGCGGACGACGCGATCTTGTCGCAGCTGGGCGAAACGCAAAAGCTGTTGCGCGAATTGGAAAAGTTGGATCCGGCGATGGCGACCGCGGCGAATAACTGGCCGCTCTCGAGCAACGGGTTTCGCTCTTTGAAACGTTGAAGCGAAAATACGGAGCAACGATTTCTGAAGTCATCGCTTTTGGCGAGCACGCGGCTGAACGAATGCGGAAAATCGAAGGACGCGACGAAGAATTACAGCGTTTGGCTAACGAGATTGCGACACACAGCGAAGCGTTGCGGCAGGCGGGCGAGAGATTACGGAAGCTGCGCACGAAAGCGGCGCCCAAACTTTCGGAAATGGTCCGTCGAAATTTGCGCGATCTCGGATTCAAGCAATCGCAGTTCGAAGCAAGAATGAGCGAAGCGCAAGTGGCACGCGCTTCTGGCTTTGATGCGGTTGAGCTTTTGTTTTCGCCTAATCCGGGCGAGCCGCTGAAGCCGATGCGTGCGATCGCATCGAGCGGCGAAATTTCCCGATTGATGCTAGCGATCAAGTCCGCCCTGGCCGCGCAGGATGCGGTGCCGTTGCTGGTCTTCGATGAGATTGACGCGAACGTAGGCGGCGAGATTGCCCACGCCGTCGGCGCGCGCATCCGCGATTTGGCGAAGCGGCATCAGGTGCTTTGCATCACTCATCTGCCGCCGGTGGCGGCGGCGGCGACATCCCAGTTCGTGGTGACGAAAGAAGTGAGAGGCGGTCGTACCTTTACTCAATTGCGTGAGGTTAGCGGTAAGGCGCGGCGCGAAGAGATTGCGCGCATGCTTGGCGGACAGAGTGATGAAGCCCTGAAACTGGCTGCGACCATGCTGGATCAGAATTAGGGTCAGCCCCAGTCCCCCAACCGCGGGATCGAGGGATCCCATTGAATCTACCTTTAAGGTTGCGCTTCGGGATCCCTCGACTGCGCTCGGGATGACCATTGCGGTGAATCGCGCTGGCCGCGGCCAAAGACTGCGGTTACAGGTTCGAGGTGCTGAATTACATTTGGCTCGCGCTGGTACTGCTCGCGGTTGCGATTGGCGGATGGAACAATAGATGGAAGGAAGTGACAGACGGCGCATTCGACGGCGCAAAAACCGCGGTCACAATTGCGCTCGGTTTAATTGGCGTAATGGCGCTCTGGTTGGGGGTGATGCGTCTGGCAGAGCGCGCCGGGCTCGTCCAAAAAATTGCGCGCGCACTGCGGCCAATCATGCGGCGCTTATTTCCCGATGTGCCGGGGGAACACCCAGCGATGGGAGCGATGCTGATGAATATGGCTGCGAACATGCTCGGCCTCGGGAACGCGGCCACGCCCCTCGGTTTGCGCGCGATGCGCGACCTCGAGTCGCTCAATCCGCATCCGGGCACCGCTACCAATGCGATGTGCACCTTTCTCGCGATCAACACCGCATCTGTTCAACTGATTCCGACGACTGCGATCGCGATTTTGGTCGCGGCAGGGTCGACTCGGCCCACCGCAATTGTGGGCACGGCGCTACTCGCGACGCTATGCGCAGCAACGACTGCAATTATCGCGGTGAAAACTTTGGAGAACTTACGGTGGTTCGCTCGCCCTGTAGCCGGGGTCGCTGGCCGCGGCTCGGGAGAAAATGCTGCCGCAGCTAACGATCTTAATGCGAAGAGGACACCCAATAATCGCTCGAGCAACGAAGAAGTCGCGGCCGGCACCGGCGGCTATAGTACGCAGCTAACGTTATTGGGACGCATCGCGACGATCGCGCTTCTTATTTTCTTTGTGTTGATCTTTGTGCGAATCGTTTGGCCACCGGGTTTCGGAAATCCACTCACCGACGAGGCGAATGCTTTTGTTCGAAGTGTGAACGCCCTTTCATTGCTGGCAATTCCTTTCCTGCTTAGCTTCTTCCCGATCTATGCCGCGGCGCGCCGGGTCAAAGTTTATGAGGAATTCGTCGAGGGCGCGAAGGAAGGCTTTAATGTTATCCTGCGCATCATTCCGTTTCTGGTCACTATCCTAGTTGCCATTGGAATGTTTAAAGGCGCAGGTGGAATCGATTTGCTGACGAAATGGCTAGCGCCGGTTCTCGCGCCATTGCATTTTCCGCCCGATCTCCTTCCGCTGGCATTGATGCGGCCTTTGAGTGGAAGCGGGACGCTGGCGTTATTAACTGAAATCGTGCATCGCCTTGGCCCGGACAACATCGTGAGCCTTACCGCCGCGACCATTTACGGAAGCACGGAGACAACATTTTACGTCGCTGCGGTTTACTTTGGATCGGTTGGCGTAAAACAGACCCGGCATGCCATCCCGGCGGGACTGCTGGCGGATCTCGTGGGTGTGATCGCTTCAGTCGCGATTTGCCGTGCGGTGCTTTGATGATCCTGGAGGGCCAAGCTCTGCGACGCCATGTTTCACTTCGACCGGGCTCGCAAAGCTCGCCCCTCCGGTTCGCCCGTTGTAACGATGCAATCGTCTTAACTTTTCTACATCAGCCCGCGAAGGGGCTTTCATTTTTCCCTAGCCAGCCGCGCGGTGGTTTCTCTATCGTCACATTTCTAAAATGATTCAGCGGGATTATCTCATTATCGGCGCAGGTATTGCAGGGGCATGCGCATGTGAAACAATTCGCAAACACGATAAGCGCGGGAGTGTGACGTTGGTCGGCTCCGAGGCCTACGCGCCCTACAAGCGCTGGCTCCTTTCGAAAAGTTTCCTGCGCGAAAAAACGATCGTCCCCAGGAAATATGCCGAAGTCGATGAACGCTGGTACTCCGCGCATAAGATCAATGTACGTTTCAATACGGCGGTAACACAATTAAACATCGATCGCCGGGTGGCGGTGCTGGGCAACGGTGAGAGCATCGAGTTTAACAAAGCCTGCCTTGCCATGGGCAGCCGTCCGGGGCGGCCGCCGGTAGCAGGTGTCGGTTTAGGTAATGTCATTTACCTGCGCAGCATGCGTGACGCCTTCGCTCTGCGGGAAATGGCCGAGCACGAAAAAAATCTGATGGTGGTGGGCGGCGGATTGCTCGCCTGCGAGGTAGCGGCGAGCCTGCGACAAATGAAAATGAAAGTAAGCGTGATGCATCGGCATGGCACGCTATTGAATCGCTACCTCGATCCCGAGACAGCCGCTTGGGTGACCGGCTATTTTGCCAAGAACGGGGTGACGTTACTTTTAGGCGAAAGTTTGAATGGCTTTGAAGGCAAAACGGTCTTGCGAAATATCCAAACGAAGAGTGGGAACCGTGTCGCGGCGGGATTGGTGGTGGTGGCGTGCGGGACGGAGCCAAATCTCGATTTGGTGCGCAACACCCCACTAGCCGGGCCGCATGGGTCGCCAGTCAACGATTATCTGGAGACCGAAGAAAAAGGAATTTACGCAATTGGTGACCTGGCGTTCTATCCGGACCGTCTGATGGGTGGAATGCGACGGCAAACCCACTGGGAAAATGCGCGCGAGCAGGGTCTGGTGGCAGGAGCGAACATGACCGGTAAAAAGCGAATCCGTTACGAACAGGTCCCCTATTTCTGGACGGAGATGTTCGATTTGCGACTCGATTTTGTCGGCGATTTCACTATCCAACCGACCCGGGTGGACCTTACCGGGACGCACGCCAAGAAAAAATTTACCGCGCGTTATTATCAAGGGGACAGATTACGAGGCATTTTGATCTCATCGGGCACACCGAAGCAGATCGATTCTGCCAAAAGCGAACTGAAACGGGCTCTGGGCAAATAAATTGCTAGTAATTATAAACAGGGCTCGGGTTCGGCGCGCGATCTCGAAAGTTCGAGAAAATCGCGGCCACCTCCGAAAGGGTGTGGGCATGAAGCGGGCTAACTTTGAAAAAAATCCGCTCTATGCTGACTCTTGGTTCATTCGCTTTCGCTTGCATTACGATTTTTGGTTGCGTTTTGTGGGCGTGTGCGAAGGACACAGACCAGGACATAGACACCTATGCTGCATCAGGACGACCTGAAGTGGATCGCCAAGACCTCCACTGAGCTCAATACAGTTTTGCAGCAAATTGCTCGCTATGCCGACTTGATGAAACGGCACAAGGGCGACGACTACATCGATCAGCTTAACCAGCAGGTAGAGATAGCGACGCAATCGGCGCAAGCGCTGTTTAATCGCGTAACGTCCAAGATTCTCGAGAATACCAGACCCGGCAGCCCCAATGGACCCGCGGCCACGTCAGCGGCACCTGCGCCAGAGCTGGCCGGTGAAGCGCAGGAATCGACTGGAGAGAGAGCCCCAGGAATTCCATCGCAAATCGCCGTCCTAAACCCTAACGGAACGCGCGAATTGATCCTGATCATCGACGATGAACCGGAAATTGCGGAGTTTGCCTCCACAATTCTTTCGGAAGAAGGGTATAAAGTGATCGTCGCCAGGGACGGTTTCGAGGCGCTTAAAATCTTTCAACAAATCCATCGTCAGATCGGCCTAATCATCCTGGATTTCTTCCTACCGGTGATGGATGGGGACGCTGTATTCGAGGAATTGAAGGCGCTCAACCCGGGCGTTAACGTCGTGTTGAGCAGCGGATTTGCCGAGCAAAACAAGATCGGCGCCATGCTGGCCCAGGGGCTTCGCGGGTTCATTCCCAAGCCCTACACCCGTGAGAAGCTGCTCGAACAGGTCCGCTCGACCCTCGACGCTTCGGGGCGCCCAATCCGCTAGGCTTTCGAATTGTAGCCACTGCGCCCCTATCGCCTTGTGGGCAGATGCTTTGACCAGCCTGGAGGGCGGAGCTCTGCGACGCCGGGCTCGCGCAGCTCGCCCCTCCAATTCCCCAGTTGTAGCGCCCGGCAGTGTAGACGGCTACAACGACCGGCCCATGGCATCAATTTAGCTGTGCAAACCTTGGAACCGCATGGCTCGCATCGACGCTTTTTTTAAATTGATGTCGGAACAAAAGGCGTCCGACCTGCACCTTTCTACCAATAATCCGCCGATGCTGCGCATCAATGGCGACCTCATCCGGGTGGATTACCCCGCGCTCAAGGATGAGGAACTTAAAACCATGGTTTACGAGATCGCGTCGGAAACAAAGATCAAACATTTCGAAGAGAATCTCGATGTTGACTTTGGCTACGAAGTGCCGGGCGTTGCTCGTTATCGCGTCAATTTCTTTCAGCAGAAATACGGGATTTCTGCGGTTTTTCGTTTAATTCCATCGAAGGTGTTGACGGTTGACGATCTGGGATTGCCGCCGGTACTGAAAAAATTCCCGCTTCTCAAGAAAGGTCTTATTCTGGTTACCGGTCCCACCGGCTCGGGAAAATCCACCACCCTTGCCGCTATGATGGACTTCGCCAATCTCCAGCGGCACGACCACATCATTACAGTGGAGGATCCGATTGAATTTGTGCATCGCAGTCAAAACTGTCTCGTGCAACACCGCGAGGTCGGCGTCCATACCCGCTCGTTTGCTAACGCCCTCCGCGGAGCGTTGCGCGAAGATCCTGACATTTTGCTCGTCGGTGAAATGCGCGATTTGGAAACGATTGAACTGGCCCTGACCGCGGCCGCAACCGGTCACCTCGTTTTCGGAACCCTCCACACCTCAAGCGCCTCCAAAGCCGTCGATCGTATCATTGACGTTTTCCCGACAAATCAGCAGAACCAAATTCGGGCCACCCTCGCGGAATCGCTCAAAGGGGTAATCGCCCAAAATCTTTTCAAGCGGATCGACAAACCTGGCCGAGTCGCGGCCTTGGAGATTCTGGTGGTCGACATGGCAATTGCCAACCTCGTCCGCGAGGCTAAGACGCACCAGATCCCGGGCATGATTCAAGTCGGGAAGAAGAAGGGCAATCAACCGCTCGACGACGCCATCATCGATCATCTTCGTCATGCCCGCATTTCGCCGGAGGAAGCGTACGACAAGGCGATTGATAAGAAAAAATTCCGCCAATTCCTCAAGAACCCGCCGGAAGACTGGACGGAGGAATAATGCGACTACCCGACCTTGATAAGATCCTTTCTGCGATGCTGCATACACACCCCGGCATTTCGGATTTGAACTTTTCGGTCGGGCATCCGCTGCAAGTGGAAACGTTTGGCGAGCTAAAGACAGCCTTGATCGATCCCCCGATCGAAAACCTCACTCCGTATCAGACGGAACAAATCGCACTCGCCTTAATGCAGGGCGATCGGCGATTGATGTATGATTATTTGAGCGGCGGTTCTTGCGACCTTAGCTATTCGTTGAGCGACGAGGCGCGCTTTCGCGTTAATATTTTCCGGCAGCGCGGAAATTTTGCGATCGTTTTGCGTCGGCTTGAAGCCACCGTTCCCACCTTGGAAACACTTCATCTCCCCATCATTTTCAGGGAGATCGCGAAGGAAAAAACCGGACTCGTGCTCGTCACGGGTGCGACCGGCAGCGGTAAAACCACCACTTTGGCAGCGATGCTCAATGAAATTAACGAGACGCAGCCGATCCACGTCGTCACGCTGGAAGATCCGATTGAGTTCGTTCATCCATGTCTTAAGGCGACATTCAACCAGCGCGAGTTGGGCCAGGATTTTAACACCTATCCCAACGGCCTGCGGGCGGCGTTGCGGCAAGCGCCGAAAGTCATTCTCGTGGGCGAAATGCGCGATCGTGCCACGGTCGAAATCGCATTGATGGCAGCGGAGACAGGTCACCTGGTTCTGAGCACGCTCCACACGGTCGACGCCGGCCAGTCGATCAATCGTATTCTCGGCATGTTCACGCTCGGCGAAGAGCAACAACTGCGCGTTCGCCTGTCCGATGTCCTGCGTTACGTCGTCAGCCAGCGTTTGGCGCCAAAAAAAGCGGGCGGTGGTCGTCAGTTGCTTATGGAAATCATGGGAAACAATTTGCGAACCAAGGAAGCAGTCGCCCTCGGCGAAGGTGAGCACCGCAATTTCTATGAAATCATCGAAGCCAGTGCGCAATTGGGCTGGATGACCTTCGATCAATGCATTCTTAACGCCTATCAAAACGATTTGATCAGCGAAGAAACCGCGCGTCTTTATGCCACCCGCAAAGGTACCGTTACCCGCGGGATCGATCTCATTCAAAAAGCACGCGGCGTAGGCAGCGAACTCCAATCCGGCCTGCGCATGGACGTCCCCACCAACGCTTTCGTCTAGCCCGTGGAACAAGAAAACGATTTACAGTTATTCGATGCCGGCGAGAGCACCGCGCTCGTCTGCCTTGATCACGAGCAATATCAGAAAGTGGTAGTGCCGCAGTTGGCCGATCTAAAGTACAAGGTGCACGTGGGCCTTTATGAAGACGATGTCCTACTCAAGCTCCGCACTTATTCGTACGATGTCATTGTCGTTTACGAAAACTTCAAGGGCTCAACCCTCGCGACCAATCCAGTTCTTCAAAGACTCGTCGCCGAATCCGCCGGCCAACGGCGCCAGCATTTCGTTGTCTTGCTCAGCCATCTCTTTCCGACCAACGATTCGCTGTCTGCGTTTATTCACAGCGTCGATCGAATCGTTAATATCGCCGACCTGGCGAACTTCAGTGCCGTTCTCCGCCGAGGGATGACCGAACATCGCGAGAAGTATCATTTTTTCCACTCGACGTTGAAGACGGTGCAGACGATGTAATCTTGTCGCGGGATTTTGCGGCGCGTCCAAGGTGCGCCGGTTGGCTAAGCGCTACAGCTCACCATGAAAAAAACGAGATGGGTTAACTTTGTCTGGGACTTGGCCGAAACCCAATTGGCGGCGATTAGTGCGCCGAGACAGTTCCGTTTGAGCCTGGTCAAAGCTGCGGAACGCCGGCAGTTGCAAGAGGTGATCGAGAAATCATTCGCGCTTGATCCGAGTTGGAACGCGGCGCTGCACATGATTGACGCGCAGGTGAAAAGCTCAATCGCGGCTGCGTTCAATTCCGAATCTGGCTCCTGGCTGGCACTTTAACACGGCGCCCGCATCGTCGGTGGTACGCTGCTCATGACTGACCCTGATGCGCCGGCGCAACTTGTTCCCGGACCCTGCATCCTGATGGAATATCGAAACCGCGGCCTTGGCACTTTGTTGCTTTCTTCGGCGCTGCACCATTTGCGAGACGCCGGGACGACCCGCGCCTGTGCTAGAACCCGAGAGAGTTCGCCAGCTGCGCGCTTTTTGTATCCGAAATTCGGTGGCCAATCCTCGTTAGTCGCGCCGCTCCTGGCGGCCTAGCCAATAGCACAGCGATCTTGTCCGCCACCGGACGGGCTCGTGCGGCGAGGCGGTGAGACAAGTGGGCGTCTTGCCCGCAATTACTATGAACGTCTAATATTCCGGCGGCGAATAGGTATTGAACGTAACCGCGTCGGCTGAGCTTCGATTACTAAATTTGTGTCGCGTACCCGCCGGAATCACAATCACATCGCCTTCTCGCAAAGTGAGTGTTTCATCCGCAATCTCACCTTCCACTTTTCCCTTCAAGACTAGTAAAACCTGATCGCTGTTCTTGTGACCTTCCGGTTCGCTGCCGGATGATTTGCCCGGTTTCAATGTCATCATAGCCGTCTGCGTTCGCTTTGTTGTTTGCAGCACTTCAAACCAATCGCTCGCTTCGCGAATATTTTTTACGTTCATCGATCATTCCTGCGGTTCGAATCCGCCACGGGGCGTAATCCCTTCGGCCAGATCTACGTGAAAAGTTTGCTTCATCTTGTTCGGTCCGAAGGAAAGTTCGGCGGTATAATCTCCGCTCGACATTAATTTTTTCGGATCATCTCCACCATATTTCGTCAGCACATCTTCGGTCGGACGCAGATCCCAATTCAAACGCGTGAATCCGGCGACGCCGAGTGCTTTCAAATTCGCCACCGGCACGCCGGTTGCATTCGTGATCGCGATTTTAATTTCATCGCCAGTAAAATCTTTTACCCACACCGTGAACAGCGTGCCTTCTGCGGGGTTGGCGCCGCGATAAACGCCTTTGCCATTCCACTCCGAAAATCCAGAAGGTGCGTAAGCGCCATTCGTTGGACGCACGCTAAATAAATGCGCCGGTTTGCTCGCGATTTCCGGCGTCAGTTCGCGGAACGGCCGCGCGTCATCGACCACGTAAATGCTGCGGCCATGCGTCGCGATCACCAGGTCGGACGTGCGCGGGTGAATTTGCAGGTCATCCACCCGTACTGGCGGCAAATCGCCAACCCGCACCCAGTGCCCACCCTGATCGAAGGATGCGAACAGGCCGAAATGCGTGCCAGCATAAAGCAGTTTCGGATTTACCGGATCTTCACGAAGGGCTTCCACTGGATCGTTCGCCGGAAGATCGCCGGCAATATTCGTCCACGTCTTCCCGACATCGGAAGTGCGCGCGATCATTGGCCGATCGTCCCCGACCCGATAAGCGCTCGCGGCAACGTAAGCGACATTCGCGTCTTGTGCGCCGGGTTCGATTCGCACGATCCATTGACTGCGCAGCGGTTCGGGCAAATTTGCCGTCAGTTCGGTCCATTTCCCGCCATCGTCTTGCGTAACCCAGAGCCGGCCGTCATCAGTTCCCGCCCACAAAGTTCCAGCACGCACCGGCGATTCCGCCAACGAATAGACGACTCCATAGACTTCCGCGCCGCTCCCGATCACGCGTGTCTTCTCCGGCTCGTTGTGCGATAGGTCCGCACTGATGACCGCGTAATGCTCCGCCCGATCGGTCAGGCGAAAAACGTGATTGCCGCCGAGGTAAAGCACGCCCGGTTTGTGCCGGCTCATGATAAGGGGTGAGTTCCAATGAAAACGCGTCGGCTCGCTTCCTTCGGGCGATTGCGGTTTCAAGATCCGCAGCTCGCCCGTGCGCATGTTAAATCGATGCACCACGCCTTCCTGGTTATCGCCGTAAAGGGTGTCGCGATCAGCCGGATCGAACAGCACATAAAATCCATCGGCGCCCGTGAACGGCGTCCAATCACAGTTGCGGATGCCTTCCTTGCTGCTGACAGCGCTCGGTCCAACCCAGTTGCAATTATCCTGCAATCCACCCGCGATCCGGTAAATCGGGCGCGAATCGTCTAACGAGATGCGGTAAAATTCGCCGGCTGGGATCCTGTTCAAATGCTCCCAGCCCTTGCCGCCGGCGTAGCTTTGGTAAACGCCACCGTCATTTCCGACGATCAAACGCAACGAAACCGGCGGCTGCGGTGGCTTGTTCTTGTCCTCCGGTTTCGGCGGTTTTGGCGGCGGGGTACTTCCATTTTGGATGGCAAGCGCGTGCATATCCGGATGCAATTTGTCCGAAAGATCTTCGCGAAAAGTTTTTCCACCGTCATCAGAAGCGAGGAGCGCGAAGCCGAGTAGATAAACGCGCTGATCGTTCGCGGGATCGATCCGAATCTGGCTGAAATAAAATGGCCGGGGATCCAGATCGCTGGTGCGTTTCCATGTCTCGCCGCCATCCTCCGACCGAAAGACGCCGCCGCGTTTACTGTGAATATTGGTAAAATCGTTCGTGCCGCCTTCGTCGCTCTGCACTACTGCCATCACAATTTTGGGATTCGCCGCTGTGACCGCGAGCCCGATCTTTCCCATCAGCATCGGCAAACCATTGCTGCATTTTTTCCATGTTCCACCGCCGTTGGTACTCTTGAAAATACCGCCAACATCTTCGCCGTTGGTCGCGGAAATACCGTACGCGAAACTCCACGGCATGCGGCGCCGCCCATAAAGGGCCGCGTAAATTATTTCCGGATTATCGGGAGCCATCGCGACATCAACGCAACCCACGCGTGCGCTTTGCGACGCGGGTGCAGTCAGGACAGATTTCCACGATTTTCCCGCGTCCGTTGTTTTGAACAAACCTCGGTCACCCCCGTCCGCCCAAAGATTCCCGAGAGCGGCAACATACGCCGTTTCGGGACTTTTCGGGTGAACGACCACGCGTCCTATGGCGCGACTGTTCTCCAGCCCAACATGTTGCCACGTGCTCCCGCCATCGCTGGAACGATAAACGCCATTCCCCCATTCCGCCGAATTACGGTCGGTTGGTTCGCCCGTCCCAACCCATACAATATCGCTATCGCTCGGTGCGACCGCGACCGCGCCAATTGATTGCACCGGCTGCTTGTCGAAGACCGAATCAAAGGTCACACCGTTGTCGCCCGTCTTGAACAAGCCGCCGGTTGAAAGCCCGACGAAAAACACAGCCGGATTTCGTGGATCAATCGCAATGTCCGACACCCGGCCGCCCATCGCCGCCGGCCCGATCGACCGCGCTTTGAAATTCTTGAAGAGAATGTCAGTCAACCTAAGCGGGGTTGCTTCCGGCGCTGGCGAAAAAGGAGCGGACCAGCTTGTCGGACTCGGCGAAGGCGACGCGGCAGCTTCGGGCGTGGGCGAGGTAGAAGGGCGTGTGCCGGCGAGTGTGGCAGATGGTTGCTGGGCCAGCGCAATGCCGTGGCAAATAAGAAAAACGAGGGCTGAGGCGATTGTGTTCACAACTTCATATTGGGCAGGGCTGCTTTTTTGTCGATTCGGCCACGACGGAAAAAACGGTTTAGACGCTGGTTTTTACGGGCGACCAACCGCCGGTCAGACAAGACTCCGTCGAGCCGCGTTTGCCCAAAGAGGGGCGGATTCCAAACCGCCGACAGCGATACGAAGATCGCCGTTCCTTCAGAGCGGCAGGCGGAAACGCCTGCCCTACAATTTGTTAGCGCAGTCGCTGATCGAGCACGAAGCTGCCGCTATCTTTAATTTTGATCTTCCCGAAGTCTCGATGCTTGGGATTCAACAGAAACGTTTTTTCCAGCGGAACAATCGCACTTGGCACAACAAGAACAGCGGACCGGCCGGATTGGACCCATTCGTCCCCAATATTTTTTGAAATCAAGCTGGGTGGCTGCGCGTTCCAACCTTTCGGCAGTTTTCTTAAATCGATCGCTGACATTATCGTTTCGTCCCAACTGACTCGAAAGACCCGAAACTTATCCCGGATCGTAACCGGCTGTGTGTGCACGAGAATTTCCAGCGCCGCGAGGGATAGATGTTCGCTGCAACAAACCATCCGCACCCCGGCGGAATTCCACCGCCCCTCGAAAATGCGCGCCCCTTCGCCGGAGAAGGCGGACTTGGCGTGTTTCTCTTTAACGATGCGCCAGCCGACGACGCTTGCCATCAGGAATAGACGCCGTACTCGATCCGGCCTAACAGATTCTCCACTTCGCGCGCGCCGATCTCCGTCCTCGCAAAGTCCAACGGCACTGCGCCGCCCAGGCCGGGTTGTTTATGGGTTAACCACTCTCGCGCGCTTGCCCCGTCGCCGAAAACGTCGTCTGCTTTTTTTAGCAATCGCTGATACCGCACCAATCGTTCCGATTCGTGCTGGTCGATCTTTCCTTGTGTTTTCCGCCGGTGCAAAGTCGCGCGTGACATTCCGAGGACTGCCGCCATTTTCTCCAGCGGAAGGTCAAGCGCCCTTTGCAAATTCTGCACCGCCTGAAAGCTTAACCCGGCATGAATCCGCTTGATCTGCTGATGCACCGTCACAGCCTTTCGCGTTAAAGTTGCCATTGCCATAATATTCTCAGTTGAGATATTCTAATGTATCATTTGAGAAAAGCAATTGCCCGGTTATTTTCTCGTCGACCCTGCTCGTCACCAGTTACCTGCTGCGCCACGCTCTAGCCTTCCGGACGAGAATGACCGTTTTTTGAGGCCTCGGTCAAACAGCAATAATTTTCTGAATCCAAACCGCCTCATGACCGCATCTCACCGAAAACGCAACCCTAGGCGCAGATTATGATTCAAGATTTCAAGTTTGCTTTGCGACAACTATTAAAGTCGCGGGGCTTCACCGCGGTAGCAGTACTAACGCTGGCCTTGGCCATCGGAGTGAACTCAGCAATTTTCGCTTTGATCAATGGTGTGGTGCTGCGTCCGATGGTGCCGGTCCGGCCTAACGAAGTGGTGAACGTTTTCAACTGCCGACAGAACGCGAACCATGATTATCGCCAGTTTTCCTACAATGAATTTCGCGATATGCGCGAAAACAACGGCGAAGTTTTTGTCGATCTGGCCGCACTCGAATTCGCCGTCGCCGGCATCGGACGCGATCATGAGATGCGGCGGAGTTTTGCCTTCCTGACTTCGGAAAACTATTTCTCGATGATGGGCGTGCAGCCTTTCCGCGGTCGCTTTTACAACGCTGAAGAATGTAAACCGAACGCCAACATTCCGGTCGTCGTGGCCAGCTACGGATTTTGGAAACGCCAGGGCGGCCGCGCCGATTTCGTCGGCAGCACATTGCAGATCAACCGCCAGCCTTACACGGTGATCGGCATTTCACCGGAAGGATTTTGCGGTGCTAGTGCTTTGATTGCGCCGGATGTGTGGATGCCGCTCGGCATCCGCGCGCAGCTCGGCTCCGCCTTTGGCGATTCGGAATCGATGCACGATCTGGCTAATCCAAAAAATTACACGCTCAATCTTGTCGGTCGCTTGCGCTCCGCCCTGACGATTGAGAGTGCGAAATGGCGCATGCCGGTGGTCTCACAGCGCTTCAGCGCAATGCAGACCGACATCGAGTTTCAGCGCGAAGTGCAAATCCAAAAACCGTCGCGATTTAGTCTAAGCACGTCGCCGGAAGACGATGGCCCGATTACATTGATCGGAACATTGCTCATGTCGATGGCGGGCGCGGTGTTGCTGATCGCTTGTTTGAATCTCGCCAACATGTTACTCGCTCGCGGAACCGCCCGGTCGAAAGAGATCGCATTGCGTCTCGCGCTCGGCGCGTCGCGCTGGCGAATCGTCAGGCAACTACTGGCCGAAGGTTTACTGCTCGCGATTTGCGGCGGCGTCGTTGGCCTGATCCTGAGCATCTGGTGCAACAACATCCTGCTTCACTCGCTGGCCGCGTTGCTAAACAACGTCAACTTCTCATTCATTGTCGATCTCACGCCGAACTTCGCCGTGCTCGCGGTGACGTTCGTGTTTTGTCTGATCGCGACTGCGCTCTTCAGCCTCGGTCCCGCACTTAAAGCGGAAGTCCGATCTGGTTAACGATTTGAAACAACAAGTCGGTGAACCGGCGCGGATGGGACGCTTCAGCCGATTCTTTGCGCCGCGACATATCTCGGTCATGGCACAGATCGCCCTCTCCCTTATGTTGCTCTTCGCGGCCGGATTATTTTTCCGCGGCGCGATGAAAGCCGCGGGATTGAATCCGGGATTTGTCGCCGCCGGCGATCTTGTCACAGAAATCGATTTCACTTTGGTGAAAAAGGAGCCGGCCGATGCGCGCCGCGAAATTTTCAACATTATCCAGCGCGCTCGCGAACTTCCCGGCGTCAAAGCCGTCGGCGTCGGGACAATGTTGCCTTACGGAAATTTCACCAACTCGCGCAGGATCATGTCGACGAGATCGACGTTGTCGAATGATCCCAAAGCACCCGATCCCGGCGCGAGCGCGCTCTGGACTGCGACGACGCCCGGATATTTCGAAGCGATCGGGGTTAAGATTTTGCGCGGGCGGGATTTCACCCAAGCCGAATGCGAAAACAAGGAGGGGCGGCAAGTCGGCATCATCGATGAACTTATGGCGAAGAAGCTTTTTCCGAATGAAGATGCAATCGGTCAGCATGTCCGCTACACAGTTCTACCGAAGGATTGTTCGCCTAACGACATTGAGATCGTTGGCATTGTCAACACTCATCGCCACGACGTCCAAGAAGATGTCGCCTCGACCGGGCGATTGTTTGTGCCGTTTGCCCAAGGTTACACCGGTAACGTTTTCTTCCATGTCCGACTCGGGAGCCAAGATCGACAATCAGGCGCCGGCATGATCGGGACGGTGCGATCAACGTTGCGCGACATTGATCCCGACCTGCCCATCATCAACATGGCGCCATATGTCGATCTTCTAGATCGCTGCGTCGGACTTTGGATCGTCAAGTTGGGTGCGACATTGTTCGGCGCGTTCGGCCTGATCGCGCTCCTGCTTGCCGTTGTCGGAGTTTACGGCGTCAAAGCGTACGCAGTTGCGTGTCGCACACGCGAAATCGGGATCCGTATGGCGCTGGGCGCGCATCGTAAAGACGTTTTCGCATTGATCATGCGACAAGGCGCGCTGCAAACCGCGCTCGCCGTCTCTGTCGGACTGTTGTTGTCGTTAGCCGCCGGCCGCGTGCTCGCTCAGATTCTCTATCAAGTAAGTCCGAGCGATCCGTTCGCCCTGATCGCTTCGAGCGTAATGCTTACTACGGCCGCGCTTCTCGCGTGTTTCCTCCCCGCGCGCCGGGCTACACATGTGAATCCGATCACCGCGCTGCGTACTGAGTAGTAGGTTCTGAGAAATCTGGCTGAGGCGGAGTCGAATCGTCGACACGAGGATTTTCAGTCCTTGTGTCTTCAGAAGGAAAAAGCAGCAAAATCAGGGCTTGTACTCGTCGCTTATCGGCGTCGAATTTGCGGAGTTTCAACACAGTTAAGATTCCGACTTAATGCGCAAATTAATCAGGATCTGCGGGTTATCGAAGACTCAGCGGCGAGTAGAATCACCCGGTCCCCGGAGCCTTCAACCGTTAGGAAAGCCGGCCAAGGTCCCCTTTGTTTACTTCTCAGGATTCTTCGGTGCGAGATCAGTTACAATTTTTTCGAAACGTGGGTCGCCGCGCAGCGGATCCCAGTTCGGGTGCAGTTTCAAGTTACCATAGCTTAAGGTGCTTGGGATTTTCAGTGTCGCTGCTATTTGTTCGATGGCGAGATCTTTTTCACCACACCAGGCGTAAATTACGCCCATGTACTTCACCAGCTCTGCACCGTCGATTGAGTCTTTGGTAATCGGCAGGAGTTCAATCGCGCGTCGGCCTTCGCGGATTGCTTCATCCTTGCGGCCGAGGGCTGCGTCGATGAGGCCGAGCACGCACAACGCCGGTGCATAACCGGGTTGTTCGCTCACCGTGCGTTCGATTTCCGCGTGCGCGGCGAGGAAAGCAGCTTGAGCCGTGGCAACATCGCCCTTGCTGCGGGCGGCCATGCCTTCGCACCAGGAACGTGGAAAGTTCAGATCAACGGCCGTTCCGCTGTCCGGGATCGCAGCCAAAGCCTTGGTCACCGCCGCCGGATCGCGTTCGCACAGCGCGAGGTAGAACCATTGAGCGGCCAAGTC
>QHRA01000023.1 GCA_003221295.1 Verrucomicrobiota bacterium
AAGATTATCCGGTTAAAGTAAAAGGATTGTCCGTAGGCAAGGTCGGGGTTACCAGCTCTTCCGCTTACGGCGAGGTTTTCAACCTCAAGCATCTTCAAGATTTTAACGGGCATTACGATGTCGGTGGTGCGGGCACGCGCGGCGTGACTGTTGGCGCTGGGAAATCCGGCACACTCATGACAAATCAGGCCGGTGTGATCGTCCGCATTTCCTCCACTCAACAGGGCGTTAGTGTCAACGCCACTGGCGGCGGCGTTGATATGCAACTCAAGTAGTTGAACGCCCTGGCCACCCAATAAATCCGGGCGCGTCGTCAATGCGACGGCGCGCCAGTCCAGCTGGGCCCGACTCCCACTTTCGCTGGAACGGTTGAAATCGCTGGCGTCGCGGCTCGCGTCGCCCTTCCTGCTGAAATGAAATTCGCCATGACTCCGTTTTATCGGTTCACCACGAGGGCCGCGAGCGGATTAGACGGAATAATTCCGCCCATATCTCGTTAGACCTCAAAGCCATCGGTGGGGCGTTATTTCTACTCAAAAGATGGATCGGACGTGCAAGGGCCAATCGCCCTCGACGACCTCCGACAGATGCGGGAAGAGGACATTCTTGCGTCCGGCACGCAAGTTTGCCTGGAAGGCACAGAGACTTGGCAGCCTATCGCAACAGTTGCGCCTACAGCACCGGCTACGCCAAAGCAGATAGCCTATCTTTCATATATGGGCGTTGCCGGCGCAGACCGCATGAGCAAAGACGAAGTGTCTATCGTCCTAAATAGGTTGTTCGACACCCCAGACATGAAGCTTTGGCGGCAGTTGCGGCAGAAGCAGGAGGATTGGATTACCGATCGATTTATTCTCTACCCCGATCTTTACGCTCGGGACATAGAGTATATGCTCCACGAGGAGCTGCCGCGTGTTTTTCATGCATTTGTCCGCTCCAGAATGGTTGGCGCTTCCGAGACGCTGAGTAAGGCGAAGATCAGACAAGTGATCGACGCGCTGAGCCAAGAGAATAATCATTGGTGGCAAGCGAAAAACAAAAGAGATGTCTTCTTCACCAAACTTTCCGCGATGTTTCCAGGCTGCGTTGACGGAAGGCCACCGGAAAACGTACAGCAGGCGTCAACACAGGTCTAACCAGGCGCTGCAGCCTCTATCTTTACCTCGGTAAATCTTCCCGATTTCTTATGATGCGCCGATTCACTCTTCTGCAGGTCGCCACACTAGTTTCCTTTTCCTCGTTATACGCGCAGTCTGAAAGTCCGAGCGGAACGGCGCGGCCAAAGGCGATTTACACCCCCGCGCCCGTTTACCAACCCGATTGGGCGAGGCGCGGGCTGGCGGGAAAAGGAGTTGTCCTACTCACGGTCGATAAAGCGACCGGCAAGGTTACCGGTGCGCGCATGCTGCAAAGCACCGGCAATGACCTGCTCGATGGCTCTGCTCTTCAAGCCTATTCGCAGTGGCGCTTCGAACCCGGCACGGTAACGCAGATCCAGATGCCGATTGAATTCAAGCCCGGCCCAAAAGGTATGGCTCCCAAGCGAGCGCCACCGCCGCACCAACCACAAATGCTCTACCTGCTGGTCTTCGTTGCTCTCGTTGTGGGTGTGGTCGCGCTCCTCAGAACAAGAAAGAGATGAAACAATGAAAGTTACATTCTTAGCACCGGCAGTCTAACCATGCGATGCAGCGAACCGCTGGCCGTCCTTATGCGTAGCCTTCAGAGCATGCAAACGTCACGTATAACTCGCGCGGTCGCTGATCTTGAGTCTCGTTAGGCGATTCTTCGCGTCCCGTGAGAACGACGACTTTATTCTTCGTGTTGTCAGTGCTCCTTCTCGCCGGTTGTGCATCCGATCGCTCGTCGGAGCAGCACCCGTCTAACCAGAGATTCTTCGATTCTCCAGACGTTGACAGCCTTCATTAGCTCGATTCCTGAGATCCGAACGCCGACCCACATTGCCGGGCTTGCGCTTGCCCTTTGGACGGAAAGCTTCGGAACTCAAGACCCGCGCCTTGCCCTCTCATATATATAGAGAGAGCTTTTTTCCAACCGCAGAACAGTTCGTCGGGTAGGGACGCCGCGCCGGAGACTGCCATGAGCTTTGGAACGGGTCGTCCTGACCATCGACGTCACATTGCATCTGGCTTGAGGCAAATCTTGAGCATCGCTCATAAGACGAACGTCTCATATAATGTATGTGTCTCATGGTAATCCAAGCCCGCAGCACAATTCCATCCGTCGCTCCGTTACGGCTTCCGTGGCATGCGCGCTTATGATAATCAGAGTTCCGTGATGTGGGAGAACGGATGCCGAGCCACACGCCTACCTCATGGGAAGGGCGACCGGGTCGCTCGCGGCCATAAGATGGCCTGCTCTTTGGTGGCCATTTTCTTTGTGCTGACCGCGGTCGGCGCGGCAGGGAGCGAGCCGAAGCGCGTGTTAGTCGTTCATTCTTTCGGAAGCGTCGCGCCGCCATTCACCACTCATTCGGTCGCTTTTGAGACCGAATTGGTCGAGAAGATGGGAGAACGCGTTGATCTCGACGAAGTCTCCCTGGATATGGCGCGCTACGCAGATCCAAACCTGCAGGAGGCCCTCGTCGAGTACCTGCAAAAACGGCAGGCACACTGGCAACCGGACTTAGTAGTGCCAATCGGGTCACCCGCAGGTGTCTTCGTGGAGCAATACCGGGACCGCCTGTTTCCAGAAGCTCCCATCCTTTACACCGGAATGGATCGCCGGCCCTTATCTCCCCATGCGCTGGAGAGAAACGCCGCTTTCATTTGTGAAAATTTTGATGGGCCCGGTTTCATCGAGGATATTCTGCAGATCGCCCCAGCTACGAAGAACATCGCGATCGTGATCGGTGCGTCGGCGGTCGAGCAGTATTGGGCAGCCGCATTTCGCAAGGAGTTTGAGCCCTTTACGAATCGCATCAATTTCATCTGGCTCAATGACATGTCATTGGATCAGATGCTGGAGAAGACCAGAGCGTTGCCTCCGGATTCCTACATTTTTCTTATCCTACTTCTGCGCGATGCCACCGGAGTGACGCACAATGCGGACGAGGCACTGCAACGGATTCATGCGGTCGCGAATGCGCCGATCAACGGCATATTTCAGCATCAACTCGGCTTGGGAATTGTCGGCGGCCGGCTGTATCAGGCCGAGCTTGAAGGAGTCGAATCGGCGCGCACCGCAGTTCGCATTTTGCATGGCGAACCGGCCTCGAGTTTCCCGCCCAAGATCGTGGGCCCCCTGTCCCCCCGGTACGACTGGCGCGAGCTGCAGCGATGGAAGATAGATGAAAAACTCCTTCCGCCGGGGAGCACTGTCCTTTATCGGACGCCAGGTCTCTGGGAACAGCATCGCGCCTTAATCATAAGCGGCATTTCCATCTGCGTCGTCGAGACGCTGCTTATTGCCGGCTTGGTTGTTAATCGGATCCGACGCCGGCACGCCGAACTTTCGTTGAGCGAGAGCGAAGACCGCGTGGCTCTTGCGGCCGACGCGGCCCAGCTGGGAGTGTGGGAGATAGATGCAGCGACGAATAAGGTCTGGGTCTCGGACAAAGTGCGTGATTTATTTCAAATCACTCCCGGAACAGACGTCGATTACGCGGCATTCCATGAGCGGGTGCATCCGGATGATCGGCCATTACGCGATTCCGCGATAAAGCGAGCGATCGAAACAAAGGACGGCTACGAGATTGAGTATCGTATCCTACTGCCGGATGGAACGGTGCGCTGGATCAGCGGGCGCGCGCGCTGTATGAGCGATGGCGACGGGAGATCAACCCGGCTTCTGGGGGTTTCAATGGACGTCACTGAGCGCAAGCGCGCCGAGAATGAGGCGATGGAGCAGCGCAATGAATTGTTTCACCTCTCGCGTGTGGCATCACTTGGCCAGTTGTCCAGTTCCCTGGCACATGAGCTAAACCAGCCTCTGGGCATCATCCTGAGCAATGCGCAAGCGGCCCAGCATATGCTGGCCGACGATAACCCGGACATCCCGGAACTGCAGGAGATTCTTGCCGATATCGTCGGCGAGGATCTTCGTGCTGGAGAGGTGATCACGCGGTTGCGTGCCTTGCTCCAACGGGGGGAAACACGGCTTCTGCCAGTGGCACTCAATGGGGTCATCGAAGATGTGTTGCACCTGCTCCGAAGCGACCTGGTCGCACGTGGCGTGACCGTTCGGACTACGTTCGCCGAAGGGCTGCCCGACGTTGCGGGCGATAAGGTGCAACTTCAACAAGTCGTGCTTAACATTATCACCAATGCATGTGATGCAATGGCGGAGAATTTGCAAAAGGATCGAATACTCAGGATTTCCACCAATCTGCAGTCGGACTCTGTGCGCGTGTCGATAGAGGACCAGGGCCGCGGAGCGCCGGGTGGCGATGTCAGCCGGATTTTCCAGCCATTCTTCACCACGAAGAGTCATGGCCTGGGCATCGGACTGTCCATTTGCCGGTCGATCATCGCGGCACATCAGGGACGCATTTGGGCGGAGTCCAATGGGACACGCGGCACCACTCTTCACCTGCAGCTGCAAGTCATCGCGCCCGCTGCGTCATGAGCAATCCCACGGTTTATCTCCTGGATGACGAGCCCGGCATGGTCAAGGCGGTCACGCGTCTGCTGCGTGCCAGGGGATTTGAGGTGCAGGGATTCACCACGCCGGCCAGCTTTCTCGATGCTTTCCGCCCCGGCTCGGATAGTTGCCTGATTCTCGATGTGGCCATGCC
>QHRA01000024.1 GCA_003221295.1 Verrucomicrobiota bacterium
AACAGAAATACTACGAGGCATACACGGCGGTGACACAGTTGCTGGAAAGGTGTCCCACCGTCATTAAGGAGCTTCGCGAGCCACCGTGTAGCATCGACGAGATTTCCGCCGGTGAGATTCGAGAGCTCTGTCCTGATTATCCTGGGGATTTCAACCGTTTGGTCAGCAAGTTCTGACGCCTAACCTGTCCACAGGGTTGGAATTCCCCTCCGATCCGCCACCAATCTTAAAGAGCAGCGAGTCACTAGAAATTTCAAAGTAAAACTTAAAGTAATTGGGACATTGAAGGCGCACACTTGGTAAGATGTTAGACGATTACGCAGAACAAATTGCCCTGAACGGAACCCGACTTGGTCGCCCGGAAAGCCCAGCTTTGGAAGGCGCCGCATCAAAAGCCATCGAAAACGCGTTTCGCGAGCTGATCGAACACCGCTACTTCTATCAGAAAGTGACGGTTGATCTCACCGATATGGACGCCGCCATAAAAGAGTCGGTGAAACAAGCAAAGATTGAACTGGCCCGGAGCATTGGCCCCGTTGAGAGGTTACCAACGCCAGCAACGCCAAAACGATTGGAAGAGTTGCGACGCGAGGTCGGCGCCCGCCCGTGGCGTCTCGCGACGCGTAATCTGGGAGACAATCCGAGCACGGCTAAAATTCATCGCATCGCGCGCACGGGTGCGCAGCCGATCGGGACAGATGTCAACGACATGAATCTTCACTTCTACCTTCCAGCGGTCCGACTGCAGTGCGCAAGTCGCTGCAAGGGTAGTAGGACTTTCACTGCTCTTCCATCGTCACATGATTCTGAATTCGACAGCCCATACCCACGCAAGCTACCCGCCGGAACAGAACAAGTCTTTGCAGCGGTGTATCGATGCGACATGTGCCGAGAAGCGATCTCTACGATCCTTATCCGGCGAGTTGGCCTTCGACTGCATCTTTGCGGATTCGCACCTCGACGCGAACCTTTGCCAGTCAAGTCTCTGCCGGAAGGGCTCGTTCCAATTCTGAATGATGCAGAACAAGCCGTGGCCGAGGGAGATCTTTACGGCGGATTCTACCATCTGCGCACAATGCTCGAACATTACCTCAAAACTAGATTGGCGATACCAATTACGCAGCAGATTCGCGGTGATGACCTCGTCGAAAATTATTATGAGGCGCTCGAAACTGGAATCAAAGGTATCCTTCCTTCGCTCACCACGGCTTGGGAAAAACTTAGCACATGGCTACACACCCGAACCGGAGAAGCTGAAGATTACCAGAAGCAGCGGGACGACATCTCCAAGCACATTGAAGTCATAGTCGCTTTAGGTGCAGGGGCGTTCGCCAAACCTTCGCTTTCTCAGCCAGATGCCAAGAGCGCGGCCGCGCAGAACAAAACGCAATCAGGCCCCCCGTCTAGATAACTTTTACTCTTGACCCTCCTGGGGAGCAGTTGATTCAACTGTCGTCGTGTTCGTGTCTGTGACCGACAAAACAATGTCCCACGTGGGAAATTGGGCAGGTTGGATAAATTTCCTTTATTATGGTTTTTATAGACAACATCGCTGCGGATGTGGGAGCATTGCGAATGACGTTCAGCCGTCGAGTGGCGGTTGTAACTAAAAAATAAATAGCATGGGTTCCGCCCGTCGGGTGAATTCCCGGCGGGCGATTCAGTTTCATTCTAACCAGCCAGTGCCGGAAATTGACTGCTCTCCCTTCGGCATGAATTTCGCAAGGAACCTGCAGGAGCTCGTTCAAGAGCTTTCGAGCCGAAGCGGTGTTACGATCACGCGTCGGTCAATCCAGCGATGGCGGCGAGATCCGCGCTACAAAGCTTTTTGTCCTCGGCGGCGTGCGAACGGATCCCACAAAGTCTCCGAATAGTATTCATGCGGCGATTGAATCGAAGCCAAGACTTAAAGTAAAACTTAAAGCGAAACGTTTGGCAACTCTAATAACATTAATGTTGCTTACAGAGGGAAACGCCTCGACGAGGAGCGGCCGATCGGGCTATTGATTGTCTCCGAGGGTTCGAATCCCTCCCTCACCGCTTCATCGGTGTCCAACGGTAGACATAGCTTTGCATAACGGGTGAGCATAACAATGCCACCGGCGTTCGCTCGTATTTGTCCGCGTCCGTAGGAAGGTTTCTCTGGGTGGGCTACGCTTCGTCACGCGCGCAAAGAAAAGCTGCCGTTGACGTGTAGGCAGCCGGTGCCGATTTTCCGGCAAGTCCGGCAATGCGTTTACAAGTCCCGCGCGTGTGTGGGTGCGATACTTGTGGCAAAAACGATTCAGGGGGTCTTGAGCTTGAGTTTGACCTGGTCCCAC
Organism: Verrucomicrobiota bacterium; assembly: GCA_003221295.1. Taxonomy (GTDB): domain Bacteria; phylum Verrucomicrobiota; class Verrucomicrobiia; order Chthoniobacterales; family UBA10450; genus AV69. Next base: position 2,322 of record QHRA01000024.1, read on the forward strand.
AGGGGTTTGGCCTCTTTGCTGTCGTCGCCGAGAGCGAAGATCGCAATTCCGCCGAGCTTGGTCCGGTTGACTAGGTCAAATTTTAATCCGAGGCTCTTTTGGTTCTCAAACCACACCTGCCGGCAGGTGTGGTGTTGTTTGTCAAAGTAGGAGAACCAGACACTCTTCGACTCTTCGTCGAAGTTGATTAAAGAATTATTTTTCTGAGCAGTTTCAATGCTTCGCGCATAGGAGGAAACTTTCGGGCCTTCGGGAGAAAACACTACAACTGACCCTTTTTCATTATTTTGGGTGGGCCAGTCGTAACCATAAAACGGGACGCCCAAAAGAAGTTTTTGGGAAGGAACTTTAGAGAGGTAGTCACCGACACTGGTGGTGACGTCATAACCGTAGCGCTCTTTGCCGGTAAGGGGAGCGACAGGGCCTGCTATTTTGGAGGCGAGTGGGTGAAAATCATACCCCATTACAATAACGTGGTCCAGGATTTGCCCGAGAGACTCCATATCGAATATGCGCGGTTTTTTGGCAGAATCGGCAAAGGCGTCAAAGCTGACAGTCGATCCGGGGATTTCTCTGTGCACGGAGTCAGTTAGTTTTTGCATAAAGGTGGTAAAGCTTTTCTTGCGAGTGTGGTCGGGTCGCCCAACATATTCAAAATCGATGTTTAAGGCGGTGAAACCTTCCTGCTTCATTAGCTTAATTGTGTTGTCAACGATACCTTGCTGACGAGCGGGGTTATTGATGTTTCGAGTGATAGAGTTTGCAGACAGGTTCACAATGGTCACTCCCCAACGGGCGCCATTTTGCAAGACCTTTTCCTTAAGTAGCTTGCCGTTATCTGAGTTTAGGCCGGAGATGCCGGGGTCGTTGTCATTGAAAGTGCCGTCACGTTTTAGGTGCACGGCAAAGTAGTAGACCGTGGATAGATTGGTGAGGTCGAGCTCGGCCACCGTGCTTAAATTCCAGTAGGGGTAGAAGCCGGCGACTTCCTTTGGCGCCTGCGTGGAAGTAGAATTGAGTTGCCCCTCACGGCGAATCCTATTGATCAGCGCCCGGACCTCTCCGAGATAGACGGTGAAAGAGGTGAGGAAAGCAAGACTAGAGAGTATTCCGATTAAAACCCCCAACAATACTTGTCGCCGGGAAAAAGGAACTGGTTTTGCCACGCGGAAAGTCTAACTATTTAACGGCTCGTTGGCTGCAAAATGTTGGATATCTGCGCCACCACCATCTTTACTGGAGATCCCGATCCTAGCTCGTGGCTAGATGTGCAATCTTGAGAAGAGCGCGGGGTCGGTCGATTCGTCCTCCCATCGGCTGGTTGCAGCGACGTTGAGATTTCTCGCACAGCAACGCTAAGGGGATCGTCGCTGCCCTCTGCGCCTATTTTGCTACGGCGCCTTCGACTCGTTGACGGCTACGATCTGCATTTCGTTGTCGGCCGTTTTAACCAAGGTGAGACTTTTCAGCACCTTGCCCGAAGCGTGCCTGGAGCCGTTCCGCAGTTCGTAGCGAAGCGGAAATAGCAGTTTGATTTCATTGCCACTCTGCCGTTCGACTTGGACGTCGCCATCGATCCAGAACCGGCGATGCGGCCACTTCTTATTGTAGCGCACCAGGTCGCGCTGAATCTGTTGCCGCGCGACATTTGGTGCGCCGAAGTAGTCCACGCGTTCGGCAAAGAATCTGAGCTCCGAGCCGACCGGTCGAGCAAGTCCTGCCTGAACAAATGCCTCAACATAATCGCGAAGGCTATCTGGGTTCATCGTATCACCGCCAGAGAGCGAGCCGCGCGGCGGCGGCTGCTTTACGTTGGGTGGCGGTGATGCAATAGGAGTGGGTGTTGGCGTCGGTCTCGGCGTGCTGGTGGGAGTTGCAATCGGTGTTGCCGTCGGTGTCACGCTAGGTGTAGGTCTCGGCGTTGGTGTCGTCGTCGCGCTAGGAGTCGCGGTCGCTGTGGGGCTCGGCCTCGGGGGTGGAGTGGGGGTCGGTGTCGGCGTGCTGGTGGGAGTTGGAGTCGGTGTTGCCGTCGGTGTCACGCTCGGTGTAGGTCTCGGCGTTAGTGCCGCCGTCGGCGTAGCGGTCGGTGCGGGGCTTGGCTTCAGGCTCGGAGTGGGGGTCGGTGTCGGCGTGCTCGTGGGAGTTGCAATCGGTGTCGCCGTCGGTGTTGCCGTAGGGGTAGGTCTCGGCGTTGGTGTTGCCGTCGCGCTAGGAGTACCAGTCGGTGTGGGGCTTTGCCTCGGGGTTGGAGTGAACATAGGTGTCTGCGGCGAAGCATCAAGTTCTCTCGCCGTCGGCGCATCCAGCTGGCCCGTGACGGTGAGATGATGATCTATTTGGTATAGAGCGAGCGCAGTTTTCGTTTGCGCGTCGAGAACCCCAGTGGGATCTCCGAAGAAGAGTCCTTCCGCTTTCAGCCGGTTCTGCACTCGAACGAGATTGTCATCAGTCTGGGCCAGGATCATGCCGCAGGCAGTGAGCGCGGCGACAGCAATGAGCGATCGCTTCACAATTGTAGAATCGCGCGTAGCAACATCGGCGCAGACGCCCGAGATTGTGGTCTCAGCGCTTCTTTTTTGCTGTCTTCGCGGATCGTTCGAATGGCCCTTTGTCCGGGAGCGCCCTTGTGCAAGGTATCGAACTGAGCGCGTTTTCTTCGACCACATATAGGAGCAACCAATCGCCATCCTGTGCTAAGCTGCTGTTCGACGACAAGGCAAAAAAACGATGATCGATATTCGACCATACCGAAACGGATGGCCGTGCTTCGAAGCGCCCGGCGTTGAGCCCTAGTGGACTGGCAACAGCGCGAAAGAGGACGCGC
>QHRA01000025.1 GCA_003221295.1 Verrucomicrobiota bacterium
TAATCTTTGGCCCAGCTGCCGAACAAGGGAGCAGAGTCGCCGTTAGCCTCGCTTTGAAGATCGGTTCCTTTCATTCCGCGCTGCGCAGCGAAACCAGATTGGCAAACAGCCGATAGGCACCAGGGACTCCGGCCGGCAATTGCCGAAACCACGAGTAGCCAGTGTAAACGAAGTAACCTTTACCGGCTTTCGCGACCAGCAATCCGCCGTCCCTCGGTTTTTCGCCGGGATCATTGGATGACAAAATGGCGGTCCACCGCGGGTCCCATTTGTTGGGAAAATACAATCCGCGCTCCTGAACCCATCCTTTGAAATCCTCGGCAGTGATCTTGTTAGGCGTGTTCAGGACCGGATGGTCCGGCGCGAGAACTCGAACCTCGGCAGTTTCATCGGTTACGCGATCGCGCGAGATTTCGAGCGGATATGGACCGATATCCTTGGTCTTGAGATCGGCCGTCGTGTTGTATTGCGCAACGACCACACCACCAGCCTGGACATAGTCCAGCAACTTGCGTTGCAGATCCGCAATTCGATTTTGGGTGTTGTAAGCGCGAATACCGAGCACAACGGCATCGAATCGGGCAAGATTTTCCGGCGTCACATCTTCGGGCTCGAACACTTTGACGTTGTAGCCGATCTGCCGAAGACACTGAGGAATCTCATCGCCCGCACCGGGGAGATAGCCAATCTGCTGTCCCGTTTTTCGAATCTCGGCCCGGACCACCCTGGCTTCGGCCGCCGGCATCAATATATGGATGCCAATGTGCGGATAAGCGATTTGCTCGCGACTAAATGAAAATTCCTTGCCGCCGGTAGATACAACCGCACGAAGGGTTCCATCTCCTGCTCTTCCCGGAGGTGTTACCGAAAATTCAGCAAATATCTTCTCGTTAGGCGCTTTCAAATCAACCGGAACGGATTTTGGAGAGACCTGCCATCCGGCCGGGACAGTGAGATTCACATTGCCCTGCACTGCCGAAGTCGAAGAAGCTATCTCGACTGCAATGGGCCGACCCTTTTCATCGGGAAAAACAAACGCACTGCTCGGTAGATTTGCGAACACCGGCGGAGTCACGGCCAGCAGCTCGTGAACCTCACCCGCAATCGGGTCCACCCGGCGGAAGAACGTGTCGATCAGATAGCGTATTTCCTGACCTGCAATGTCGAGCCTCGCTTCAATCGGAAAAGCCGGCGGATTTTCAGCAAGCCCGATCAACTGCTGATCGTCTACAATGAATGTTCCGATTGTTGGCGTTTTACGCAGCCAATAGGGTTGGGAGTAAACCATGTTCGCTGGCAGCGTCGGTCCGAGATCCTTGGTGAAAAATTGATCGCGAGCGAGCGGCGCGTCGATGCGCAGGGTTTCACCGGAAACCGGAGCATGAACACTGATCAGTTTGATCGGTACGGATGATCGATTGATCGCATCGAACTTGATCGGGAGCAGCTGACCCGGCGAGACCGCGGCCAACGCAGTTGAACTCTCCATGTAAAGCGCAGCACAGCTCGCAATCAACCCGTCAACTTCGGCGCGTTTCGATACCGCCCAATCGTTGTCGACGCCAGTGAGCGCCTTTCGCAATTCGAGAAGCTTCGGGACCGAGGCGGCCGGATTGACTGGCGAAAAGGTTGCTATCAGCTGCTGAACCTGGTTGTCGATGTCGGTTGCATTCGGGACTCGTTTCCACGTCGTATCGACGCCATCGAACAATCCGTTTGTCATCGGCGGCCCCGTCAGCAATTTAAAATACTCCTTGCGCTCGCCGCGGCGGGGCGGACTGCCTACACCCTGGCTCTTGTGCATGCTCAAGCTTGCCGCAGCAATCTCGGTAAATGCTTTGCCGAGCAGTGGCGCGAATCCGCCTGCTTCCAAACTGGTTAGGCCAGTTGGATCGAAAGGTTGGTTCCGATTTTGGAAGAAAAATGGCGACGTGTTCCAAACCAATCGGGTCGCCTGCCACGGTTTTACCCATGCAAGCTGCTCATGAAACCGCTTCGGATCCGCTGCGGCCTTAAACGCCTCCTGAACTAGAATCGCTGTCGCGGTGTGATGCCCGTGCGTGAGATTGTCTTCGGGACTAAACCGGGTAACGATTACATCCGGCCGAAATTTTCGAATCACCCAGACCACGTCTGATAGAATTTTGTCCCGATCCCAAAGTCGCAGCGCTTCGTCAGCGCTTTTCGAAAATCCGAAGTCAACGGCACGAGTGAAAAACTGCCGGGCATGGTCAATTTGACGGGCTGCGAGCAGCTCGCGTGTACGGATTACTCCCAGGCGCTCGCGCAGTTCCGGCCCGAGAAGGTTCTGGCCGCCATCGCCCCGAGTTAATGACAAGTAGGCGGTGTCATAAAGCGAACCGTTAGACCATAGCGCCATCAGGTTTGTGTTTTCGTCATCCGGGTGCGCGGCGACGTAGAGCACGCGTCCGAGCACATTCAGCTTTTGCAGTCCGAGCTGAATTTCAGCTGCGTTCATTGGTTTCGGCAGCGTGGGCGGAGCAGCCGCTTCCGTGAGGAGCGATTGCGACATGACAAATCCCACCAATGCGATTGCCCGCCGCTGGCCTCGAACCCAACGCATCAGCGGACGCTAGAGAGCGAATGCATCGGTGCGAGCGGATTACGCGAGCTCTTGTTGAAAAACCCGCAGCAACCCATCATTTAGTGTTGTGTAACCGGTACGACTTACCCAATCGTTGAGTTCAAAATGGCCGCCGCCAAGGCGCGAGGAGGGAGCATGTCCTTTGCGACCTGTGACCGAGACGCAACGCAGGCGCCGGGCAATTTTCAGCCCTCCGGGCCGCGGTTCTTTAGGCGAATTTCCGCGTCGCTTTCTCGGCCAGTATCGCAAAGGATACAGGCACTTCGCTCGCTTCTTAAAATTCGCCCAAGCTCCTCGCGGCGATTGGCAAGCCATACCGGTTACAGAACACGAGCGAGTAGGACCGCGCCTATTTGTTAATGTCCTGCTTTGATTGCAGCCGGCCGATTAAGATCCTGATGTTTTGCTTTTGCGCGTCAATTGTCGCAGCCGCTTCCGCCGCTTTTGCTTCGGTCAGCGCACCATCGAAATCGCCTGCCGCTGACTTCAGACGTGCCGAGGCCAGGTGACCGGGGACGGTTTCCGGAGCCTTTGCAGCAACCGTTTTGAATATCGCCATGGCTTCGTCGCTGCGTTTCTGCGCCTGCAGCCCGCGAGCGTAGCCGTAGAGCTGGAGCGGTGAAGCCACTCCCATGGCCTGGTCGCGCACCTTCTTCGCTTCATCCGTGCGATTCATTGCCTGCAATAAATCTGCTTTGGTACTCAGGTTTTCGAATCGTTCTTCATTCTGGATTGATAAATCCGCCCACTTGAGTCCGTCCTCGAGGTTGGTCTTATGGGTCAGGCAAAAGTTGGCCGCTTCATTCAATGGCTCCCACGAATATTGGGCACGGCCGCGCAGCTGGTTTCGAATCGATGCTATGACTGTGTCGTTGAGGTTGACCGAGACGCGGAACGGCACTGCAACCTTCTCCCATTTCATCGTCACCGCGACTGAATCCGGTTTGAGATCTTCGAATTCGTACTCGAGCGCTTCTTCCATTTCGATGGGATGCGGCTTCACGTCGACCCGCAACGCGTCTTCACTCTGGTTGTAGGTGTAACTTCCCCACGCCACCGCCATTTTGGAAAAGATGACGGTCCAGGTGTCGGCGTTCGGAATCATGTGCAAGCCATAAGTACCAGCCGGAAGCGGTTTGCCTTCGATTGAAACCGGCGTGCTAAATTCGATCGTAGTATTCTCGTTGGCTCCGGCCCGCCATACCTGACCCGTCGGCACCAATCCGCCCCAGATTTTGCGACCGTTAACGACCGGGCGGTGTTACGTGATTGTAATGTCGGTGACGCCGACCCGTTGTTTTACCTGCGCAGCCTGGCTGGCATACGGCAGATCGAGAACCGTCTGAGATTGAACGCGCGTGATTGCGCAGAGCGTAAGAACCAAAACGCCGGTCAAAGAGAAATTTAGTTTCATGGGTGTGTTCGGTTGAAGCGAAAGACAAGTAGTTGAAGTACAACCAGAACGCCAGCGCCTTTAGGCGACGTTTTCGGCCATTTTTACTGGACGTCCGAAAACATCGGAAGAATCTTCGCTACCATGAGTAAACTTTCAGTATCGATTGCTGCCATTTTTTTGTTCCTGTCGCAGTTTTCGCCTTTAGATGCACAAAAACGCGCACGGATTAGTCCGCATGACACAACGAAAGCAACGATCGACGGAGACGAAATTACGATTGTTTATGGGCGGCCCTATACCAAGGATCCGAAAACCGGAGAGAAACGCAAGATTTGGGGAGGACTCGTTCCGTTCGAGAAGGTTTGGCGCCTTGGGGCAGATGAAGCCACGCTGTTAACAACGAAGGAGCCGCTAGAGCTCGGCGGCAAATCGATTCCGGCCGGTAGCTACACTTTGTTCATGCTTCCCCACAACGAGAAGTCGGCAACGCTGATCGTGAACAAACAGGTCGGCCAATGGGGTACGAAGTACGATGAGAAACAGGATTTCGCGCGCGTAGATATGAAAGGCGAGCCGGCGAGTTCACCAGCCGATCAACTCGCCATCGCTATCGATAGTAATCCGAGCGGCGGCGGCACGATAAAGCTGACTTGGGAAACCACCCGATACTCCGTGGATTTCAAGGTCCAGAAATGATCAACCGCTGTTAGCGATACACGGCGCTTTTCTGGCACGCGGTAGGGTGCAAAAACGTCTGAGCAGATTGCGATTGCCTGTCGAGTTGCTTCCTTTATCATCGGGGCAACTGACT
>QHRA01000204.1 GCA_003221295.1 Verrucomicrobiota bacterium
CGCGCTCGGCAAGATCGAATTCGAGACTGTAAGCGCCGGGGAAATTCCAAGTCGGACTGGTGACGGGAATACGGATCTCCTGGTACATTGCCCAGACATCGCGGTTCACCCGGAAGCCTTGCCCATCGACCGAGCCAATCGATTGAAACGTTGTGTTGAGCGGGTCACGAGTGCGCGTAAATCTCGGTGCGTCGTACTCACCGCCCAGAGCAAAGGAAAGAGGTCCGGCCGGAAGATTGAAGATGTCGCCGTTAAGAGTGGCATAATACAGCGGCAACTCCACTTCACCCGTGTTCTGCAGGTTGACGTAAACACGTCCCCTGGCCACCTTGCTGTTCCTACTGAATTGCCCACCGAAGGCGTTAAATGCCGTGGCCGGATCCGTGTCCAGAAGCGCGTCGCGCAGTCCAGGCTGGCTGACCTCGCCAACGGAGATGTCCGTGCCCTCATTCCGGGAATAGCGGAAACCCGTTTCCCAGTTCCAGGTCTTGAAGTAGTCGCCAAACTCGCCCATCTGCCCCCTAAGGCCGACATCGAAGAGGCTGTCGTTGTAAGTGAATTTTTCACTTCGCGGACCAGTGTCATTAATCCCGCGGAAGCGAACACCCGTGGTCATCGCGACCGGAACGCCGTTGACGACCAATGTCGTATCGCCAACCGTGAAAGGATTGAACGCGTTCTGGATCGGCACGCTGATGCCATTGGGACTAAAGAACGCATTTGTGCCCGGACTTTTGAATGGATCGGGCGTAAATGGCACCGCCGCCAGCGACGCATCAAAATATGACCGGGCATACTTAAAGTCCGCAAAGACGGTCAGGTACTTGTCACACAAATCGCGCGTGAACGAGGCGTAGTAGGCTTGCCGATCCCCCGGCGGAAGTGCTGGCGTAAAAGCGGCAAAGTTAAACCCATAGTAATTGCCGCCACCTTCAAAGCCGGGAAGAAGGCCTTGACCCGGAGTGGGGTTAATGGGGGGGGGGCCAAAAGGCTTGACGTAAAATGGCGAAGTTGCTTTGTTTAGAGCTGAATGCGGTGGCGGCGAGTTCGCGCTGAAGAACAGAGTCGGTACTAGCCGAAAGCCTGTAAAACCTCCAATGCGGCCCGGCTCGTTGCCGCTGCGGTTGTCAAATCCGCCAAAGGGTACTTGAAAGCCATTAGCGGAAAGGTTGCGGTCTCGGCTAAAGAGACCGTTAAGACGCTCCCAGAAATCGGCAATGACCACAATGTCAGTCTTATCATCGCCCGTGCCGGCTTTGATCCATGCCTCCCACTCGCCCATCTCGTTGGACGCTCCCGCGTTAGTGTTTCCGTAAGTGCCCCCAATCTCCAAACCACGGAATTTGTGGACCAGGAAGAAGTTGGCCACGCCTGAGATAGCGTCCGAGCCATAAACGGCCGAGGCGCCGTCCTTGAGAATGTCGAGGTGATCAATCATCGGGAAGGGAATCAGGTTGATGTCCACGCCTCCGCTGGTCCCGGCGACGCCAAGTGAACCAGTGGCGACACGCTTTCCATCGACGAGCACCAGGGTTTCCTTGGGCAATAAGCCGCGCAGATTCAACTGCACAGTGCCGTCACCGCCATTCCCGATGTTCGTGTTGAGGGTACCGCCCGCCTCCTGCGGTATAATGGTTTGCAGGTCGGTGGAGTTGCGGACGCCCAGCTTTGCAATGTCTTCCACGCGGTATGTGTCCACCGGATTTGGCCCGGTTTCTTCCGCAGTCGGAATGTTCGAACCGGTGACGATAACGCGCTCGGCCGTGGCTTCGGCGGCAGCCGGTGCCGCTGGTGCCGCGAGCTGAGCGAAGGCGTTCCCTACAAAAAGAAGAGGAAATCCGACGCTGGCAACAAGAGCAAGACGAAGGAATCTCACCTGAGATTGTACATTTTTCACAGTTGGTTTCTCCATGGTTTGGTTAGGTTTGCGGTTAGGCATTATCGATATTTGGAAGGCTGACAAGCTTTTTTTTTAACTTTTTGAAAATATTTTTGAACGGGCGATGGCCTTTGATGTCTTAGTTTGGTTCGAGTGACCGGGTTTTGAAGCAGTTGCCTAGCCAAAAATCAAAAAATCGTCAAACCGTTTTTTGCCCACCACACCGATGGTCGCTAGCGAGGACAGGTGCTCGCATTGGCTAATGCATGTATGTGTTTAGCACCAACGGCGCTTGCTCATTGGAAGCCTGGGGCATCGCCCCAGGACTTTAGATTGGATCGTTAAACAGCGCTGAAGGCGCGACTCAAGGCACAGGATTGAATCGCGCTTTCAGCGCTGGGGTTTGGTATCGCACGAATTCCTGGGCGTTGCCCCAGGGTAAGGATGATACAGCGCCGTTGGCGCTAAACACCTACTAATCCAATGCGGATGGACGATCGACAGTCGATATCCATTGTGAACAGGGTCGCGCACCGGAAGGCGCGAATAAGAGTGCGTTCGACGTGGGAGCCGCACGCACCTGACGCGCGTGGTGAGTGCTTCTCGAATAAAGTCGAAAAAACAGCCGCGCCAAAATATTCCCAAAATCCAACCACAAAGCGCGATTTATTTCGCGAGCGCAACAAGACACGATCCGCGCACGAATTCTCACTGCTTCCAGCGAAGGTTGACTTTTATGACAACGGTCGATTGGCCCGCGTCTTAGAAGCGCAGTCCTTTGTCGAAAAGGATCCGCTCGCGCTCGACGTGGGCGCCTCGGCTCACGAAAAAATCGCGCAACTCGGGTTTGTAGTACTCGCCGCCGGACGACGGGTTAAGCCCGAAAAAAAGTTTGCCGCCGGGCCTGAGGTGTTGCTGCAAATCGCGCAGAAGAAAATCCCATTCCGCCGGCCCCCAGAGTCGTTGCGTCGCTTGATCGATATTAAAACTAACGGAGAAGGCCGTGATCCAATCGAATTTTTGTTCGATATGGGGTAGCAGCTCGAAGGCTTTAATCGTCCAAATGACGCGTTGCACTCCGAAAAGATCGAGCAATTCTGGGTAAAGAGGCACCCGGGCGGTGTCCAAGCCCAGCACGGAATGGCCGAGCGTTTTCAGGATAAACAGAAAAAATCCGCCGCCGCAGCCGAGATCGAGCACGTGTTTTGGCCGGGAGCGATGGAGTTTTAAATCTTGGATACGTTCGCGATTCAGGCGCAGCCAGGGGTCGATGTTGGCGTACTTGGCGTATCCTGCGGGTGAGCCGGCGTAGCGCTGCTGGATTTCACGCAACTGTCGTTGATCGATATCTGCGCGCAGCGGCCCAAGTGGAAGGCGAAAAATGTAGCGTTGTGCCCTGCGCCATCCCCGCCTGTATGCCACCGGCTGGGTCAGTTTCGACAATTTACCTCGAAGCTTCATTTCAGAACCTGTGCGAGACGCCAGAACGTCCAGCGAGTTAACACCATTGCTATCCTGGAATTTGTGTCTGCGTGATAACCAATCGCGAAATTCCTCATTCTGAGTTGTCGTCCCGCAACAAGTTTGTCATCCCAAGCGAAGGATCTCTATTTGTTTGAGGAGAATAGTCAGAAATGTCTCGACGGCGCTCGACATGACAAAGCTCGAAATGGCACCGTTTGCCATTTGTGAGCTTACTGAGCCTTGTTGAAATGAAAGAGATTGTAGTGACTGGAGAATGCGGGCCAACTAAGAATGATTTCCGAAACGACGATGAAGAGCACGATTCCTCCAAACAACATTACCCGCAGCGGCAATCGACGGATTGGAGAAAGCAGCGCATCGATCGTTTGGGCATAAAACAAAAAAAAGGGAACAGCAGCAGCAGACAGTAATCTTCCAGACGTAAAGTACGGATGTTCCCGGGAAGGATAAACGCATTCTCCGTAGTCGAATGAAATTGATAGAAGGACAGTGGAAACGACCAGAACAGCAAAACTCAACAGGGCCAGCCAAAGATTGCTTCGTTGCCGCAGGTTAATTTGTGTATCGCGCCGCACAAGAGTGGTCACAGTGAACCCGATTGCAGCAGTCGAAGAGACCCAGTAGAAGACATCGCTCAGGTGCGAGACCAGGCGGCGACCATGCCAGAGTAGTTCGCCGCGCCAAAAGCTCGCCACCAACTCTGGCCAGAACTCTTTCAATCCCCGAAAGCTGAAAATCGGATGCGGCAGCCAACTAGTAATCGGCTTACGCGTCCATCCGAGAAACTCAATCTTTGCGGCTGTAGCAGTTAAATCTCCGAATGTCTGAACGTTCCAAACAAACCAGAGAGCTATCGGCAGCGTGACGGAAAACATCAACAGACTCAGCGAGCCAATGATAGCCGGCAGCCTTCTCGTGCGAGCGAGCTGTCGCACCTTGAAGGTCGCCGCTCCGAGGGCAACAGCCAGCAAAGGCACATTTCCAAATTTCACCAGACAAGTAGCTGCGAGCGCCAGCCCCAGCAAAACCGCGAGGTATAGCGTTGGTTGCTCAGCCTGCAAAAATTTGATCAAGGCGACAAAAGCCACTCCGAAACAGAGCGGGGACAGCACATCGCTTTGTATTGAGTAGAAAGCGGTCTGCGGCCAAACAGCCAGCAATAGCGGAACGCTTAGACGCATGAATTGCCGATCAGGAAAGACCAATTTTGCGGCAACAAAGCCCACCCAGACGAGAGCCGCGGCGACGAACATGTTCAAAAAGCGAACCCAATACAACAACCAGCCGCCCGTAATTCCAGAGACACGGCCAAGATTTAGCCACAAACCTGCGAGAGCGTAATAAAGTGGCGGTTCCCCTGATTCGTGATTTTGATTAGATCGCCACCAATCCGAGTTCCTCTTTACGACGTCGTCGCGCTGCTCAGCGGGCAACATCCAGTTTGGCGGCGGAAAATCCTTCGTCTCGAACTGCTGCGGAGCCATGAAGAACTCCGGCGTACCGTACAAAGAGATGTAATATGCGGATTCGGAAGAATACTGACCCAAATCGCGCGGCACGTGACCCCGCGCGTATTTCATCACTAAATCTACGTGTGCCTGCTCATCGACGTTGTTGAAAAACGGAAACGCGGCCGAAAATATGAAGACGCGGAGGGCGCCTATCGCGCAAAGCAGCAAGATCACCTTTCGCTCATATAGTATTGCAAATCGGAGCGGAGCCTTCATCGAGGTTTCGCCTCGATTACCGCAAGCTTCCCGTATTCGCTGATCAAGGGCGCGGCACCTGTCACTTGCAGAAATCGCTTCTCAAGCGGCTGGCGAAAAGGCGAATCCCTCTCAATTACAATCGCAAAATGCCCCTCAGGGTCCGGTTCCCCCCAGGGAATTGCCTCCGGGTAAACCCGATGTTGAAAACCAAAAATCGTGTCGGAGACGGCGAATGCTTCACTGCATTCGAACAGCAACGGATAAACAAAAGAAAGAGTGGTCCACACGCCGGTCACCCGGTCTTGGAGCAGATAATTCCTGACGCCTTCGAGGTCGGCACCGGGAATCCGCGTCATGCAATAGTCCTCTCCCTGATCACAGAGCGTTAACGTTTCGATTTGATTGTGGCGCGCCGTATCGATCGTCAGTGCGCTTCCCGTAATCACGGCAGCGGCGAAGACCCCGGCTCCGCCCAAGCGAACCAGCGCTTTGGAACAAGCGAAACAACGCTCCAGCAGCCGGCCAGTGAGGGCTGCAAAAAAGAAACAACCGGCCAGGAAATAGCCGGGGACACGGAAGGGCGCAGTGACGTACGGAACAAAGCACGCCAACGTTAGCAAAAGCAGGAGGAGGTCCCGTTCTTCGTTACTACGTGCGAAACCGCCACGAATCGCCACCAGAATTTTGGAGGGCGATCGAATGAACGGCCAGACCGCAACGCCTGACGCGAGCAAGGCGATCGTGTAAAATACAAACCCCAGAGCAGGCTTCTCTGGATAATACCAAAGGACGGTATCGGCTCCAAAGAACTTTGGCATCTCGGTTAAGAAAATTTGCGAGAGCTCACCGGGGTGAAAGAGGAGTGCAAGTCCGCCGCCAGCAGTTTTCCCCAGCACGGCGTTCCAGTTGGCAAAATGATGGGTGAGATTGAATGCAATGGCCGGCGCATAGCCGATGATGAAACCAGCAAGCGCGACCAGCGCGTTATTGAACGATACGTTTCTACGCATCAAAAGGAGAACCCATAGCACCACGTTAAACGCGATTCCCAACTCCAAACCCCAGATGCTTAAACCTGAAACGGCGCCGAACAAAAGAAATGGCAACCACCTTCGGTTCGGGGTCGATTGGATCGATAAGAAGAGAATCGTCAGCAGCGGAATGGAAAGGAAATACCAGGAATAACCTCTCGTTTGGAAGTGCCACTTGAGAAGTGATGGAGTGAGGGCAAACACAATCGTGGCCAAAACGGCTGTGCGCTCGTCATAAAGCATCTGGCACATCCGATAAAATAGAAAAAGGCAGAGCAACGACAGCACGACGATGCAACTCTTCAACGCAATGACACCGACTCCGAAGAATGCGAACGCAATCGCGGCCAGATAAGCTTCCCAAGCAGCGCCTGCATTGTAGGGCTGACCGTACATGTAGAAGGGGAAATAGCGCCCTTCCAAAATGTGTTTACCCATCAGGCCGATGATCGCCTCGTCGCTGTGCACATGAGTTTGCGATGCCAACAGAATCGTAAAGCGCGCTGCCGCGATAATAATAAGCAGCCCAATGAACAATGCGTGCCGGCGCATCAGAGATTGGTTCTCACTTCACCGGCGCGATCATGGCACAGGACCAGAAGATCGACAATCGACACGATCCCCGTTTTACCCGCTGAAGCCGCGCGGCTTTCTCCATGGCTGCCGTTCGAGCGGCGACTGCTTCGGTTAAATCAGAATGTCTTCGCTTTGCTTCGCGCGTTGAACACGTTAGCGTCGGCAACTGTACTTTATTATGGCGTGCAGCGCTCGAAAGCCATCGCGCCATCCAATTTTTTTGCCCTCTTCGTAAGTGCGACCATAGTAGGAAATTCCCACTTCGAAGATCCTACACCCGAGCTTTGCGACCTTCGCGACAATTTCAGGCTCAACGCTAAAGCTATCCTCTTCTAGCTGAATCGATTTGATAAGAGGAGCTTTGAAGGCTTTGTAGCCGGTCTGCATGTCCGTCAGATTAAGGTTAGTGAACATGTTGGAAAGCAGGGTCAAAAACTTGTTGCCGACCATATGCCAGAAAAAAAGGACGCGATGCGGTCGGCCGCCCATGAACCGTGAGCCGAAAACCACGTCCGCTTTGTCTGACATGAGAGGCTCCAAAAGCGCCGGGTAATCTTCGGGGCTGTATTCAAGGTCCGCGTCCTGCACGAGAATGATATCACCTGTCGCGGCCGCAAAACCGCTGCGCAAAGCCGCTCCCTTGCCCCGATTGACTTGATGATAAATGATGCGGTCCACCATCTGGGAAACCTTCTCTTCCAGCACAGCCCGCGTCCCGTCTTGCGAGAAATCGTCAACTATAATGATCTCCCTACTGCTGATTGCCGCTGAGCGAACTGCCTCGACAATTTTTTCGATCGTAGGTTTCTCATTATAACAGGGAATAACGATTGAGACTTTCATCTCTTTCAGCGTGAGTTCAGTCCTGCGCCGCGCGATTCTCGCTGAGTTGCAATTTCCGCGCAAGAGCGGCTTTCTTCACTGAATCACCACGGTGGATGAAATCCGAAGTCGTTCTTCAATTTCCCCCAAAGCCAATCAACGAACGACTCTTTCCTGATTGAGCCTGCGTTGGCGGCAGCGAGCGCTTCCGCTTTTTCCACGCTGCCGTTTAAGCAGTAAAGGTAGGTAAGCAGGAACGTGTCGTTGAGACTAAACACGGCGCGGTCTTTCTCGCTCTCCAGCAGGCGAATTGCTCCCTCGATATCCCGGCGCGCCAGCGCTCCCGCAATTAAGTCTGGCATGGTTTCGAGCGGAGGCGTTTGCGACTCCTTCGCCACTCGCTCGGCAATGGCGAGCCGAAATCCATCGCTCCCCAGCACCTCCAACACTGGCATTCGCAAATGGGAGTGGCGCAGGTAAAGATCCAGTTCGGCCAGTTTGTTGCTTCCAATTGTTTCCGAGAGATATCGCGTCTGGCGGACAATAAAGAATGATTCCAGCGACTTGTTCAGCGTCTCAGGCCAAATCGCGCTAATTAAGGGAGATCGAAGAAAACGTTGAACCGCTGAGGGCGCCTCGAGGTATATCAAGGCAAAGCGGTGATTCGCTGCGTCATCCCAAGGCTCATCCGTCAGCCGCTTGGGATAGATGTCGGTCAAGGGCGCGACGCCCTGTGTGATCCGATCGATCTCTTCGCCGTCCATCACGAAAAGCGCGCCCAATTGTTGAGGAACCTCAACGCCGATTCCTCTCAAATCTGCGCCAGTATCCGGATTGCTCCATAACTGCCGAAGTTCCTCTTCCTCCACTTTACGCCCCGGACCCTTGATGCCCATCATGATCCATTCTTGATCGCCGCTCGCCCAGAGAGACGCGTTTGCGAATACATTATGAAACGCACGTAGGATTGCTTTCGCTTCTTCGACTTTCAGCTGGTTAATCGGCAGCCAAAAGGTGGCAATTCCGCCTTGCTTCAAGCGACTGTTCATAAGCGAAAAAAATTCCTCCGTGTAGAGATTGACCGCCCCCGCTACTTTCGGCGGGGGCGGTTCTCCAGAAATGATGTCGTACTGCCGCGGACTTGCTTGAAGGAAGAAGCGGCCATCCTGAATGAAGGTAGTCACCCGAGGATCGCGCAGCGGGTTCGAGTAATTGATACCCGAATAGAAATCAGCGAGCTGGAGCACTTCTTTCGAAATTTCCACGACATCCATTCTTTTAACGTGCAACCCGCGAAGAAACGCGTCGGCGGTTACGCCACACCCATAGCAGATCAAGAGCACGTCTTCTGATTCGGGACGGAAAGCCAGCGGGAGATAGGCAAACAATCTCATGTAGCGCTGATTGCGCGGATTTGTGGCCGACATGGAAAATGCATTCGTCAAAAGCCGGTAGTAGTACGGTTCGCCAAAAAGATCGCGCCGCAGCAGTTGCAATGTGTCGGAGGCGCCCTCCACCTTTTTCACGACATGTGCGAGCAACCGGCCCTGGTCGTCCGTTTCGTAAGGACGGCTCGCATGTGCGAAATGCATCTCAGCGCGATGGTGCGGAAAGATTGCGAAAAAGAGAATCAGCGCTGCACAGAGTCCAGTGGTGACCAAGCCGATTGGTCGCCGAAGCGACCAAGTTGAACGTTCACACACCAGGATGGCGAGCAGAGCGTAGCCCGCAGCACATAAAATCAGGCTCCATTGGTAGCCGATACTCGGCAACAACAGGAAACTGGCGAGCAGCGGACCAGCAGCCGCGCCGGTCGTATTAAACAACGTGGTAATCCCTGTGCTGTTCATACGGTCTTCGACGCTGGCTTGAACACCTGCAACGATCGATGGAAACAAAATCCCCGACAGAAACGCGACTGGGAACATTAAGGCGATGGAGAGGAACCCAATCTGCCGCCAGGAGACGTCGAATACTCCTGCGCGCGTTTGAACCACTTCCCCTGGAAAGAACAAATATGAAGAAAGCGTCGCTATCGCGGCCAGCAGCAGCAGGACTGGAAGCAATTGATTCAGTCGCGCCGAGCGGCGGTGAATCGCGCCAGCCACAATGCTGCCCAGCCCGATCCCAGCCAGGACAACCGCGAGCATAACCGCGAAAGCGGTTGAAGACGAAGGAACATACAATCGCAAAAATCGAAACCAAACCACCTCAAGGCAAAGAACGATGGCGCCCGTCCCGAAGCTCACCAAAAGCAGACGCCAAGGCGGCCGATAGCTGACATCCAAGCGCAGCGGCACTGCTCGCTCCGGAATCAACGCGGCGGTATCGCCATCACGTTTGGATACCAACAATGCGATGGCGGCGGCGATGCAACTCGCCAAACCCGCGGCCAAGCCCGTGCCGCGAAGTCCAAACGCCTCAATAAAATAAGCTTCACCAACGACCGCTCCTGCTACCGCGCCTAACGTGTTCGATCCATAAAGAAAACCGATCGCTCGCCCGAAATTTGCGCGCCGCAAAATCGGATCTTCCACCAATACCGGCAGTGTCAGGCCCATCGCCGTTGTCGGTATCAACAGAATAAGGAATGACAGGACAAAACGCAATCCAATGAGCGTCGGCTGATAATTCCACAGCATTTGCCAAACGGGCCGCATCAACTCGCCCAGAAGCGGAAGGCCGAAGACAATTGTGCAACCAAAGAAGGCCACGGCCAGCTCCAGTACCGCGTAAAGATGCAACGGCCGCCACCGCCGAAATCTCGACGATGCTGCGATGGCATTGCCCAACGCCAGACCCGCCATAAAGCTGGAAAGAATCAATGCAGCGGCCCAAACCGAATTTCCAACGCTTAAACCGCTCAGTCGGAGCCACAACGTCTCGAAAATGAGTGAGCCGATTCCCGACAGAAAGAGAATACCTGCTAAAATCGCAACGCGCACCGTCGCATATAAATGCGGCGGTCGGTGCAGACGACCATCTAACATTTAATCATGAGCACAGTTATTATTGGCTCAGCTAATATATTTGGCGGAAAAAAAGGAATCTTCCCATCTTGGCAGCTCTGGTCCGCTCCATTGTGCGTGCGACGAAATTCGAGAATATTCCAGTGCGCGCAAATCGCAACGCCGGTCCCAACCTGCCGACTGCCCAGGCACTGACGGCTCTCGCTTTTTCTTGACCGAAAACAAGCGCGCCGACAAGTAGCCGACACCGATGGCCGCCGCAATCGTGCAACCGCCTCCGGCGCTCCTCGCGCCGTTCGCGATTTTGCTCATCACTATTGCAATTTTTCCGCTCGTCCTGAAGCAGCATTGGGAACGGCATTACCAAAAATTGTGTGCGCTCCTGGCCGCGACCACCTGCGGCTATTACTTCTTCGCCCTCCACGGTGCGGCTCGGGTTCAGCATGCCGCCGGCGAATATGTAAGTTTCATTGTCGTTGTCGGCGCATTCTTTGTCGTGGCCGGGGCCATCCATTTGCACATTCCGCGATCCGCCTCACCGCTGGCAAATGTCACGTTCCTGTTCGGCGGAAGCCTGCTGGCAAATTTTATCGGCACCATCGGCGCATCGATGCTCCTGCTCCGCCCCTTTCTGCACATGAACCGCGGCCGTGGCACGGCCATGCACGTCGCGTTTTTCATCTTCACCGTCGGCAATCTCGGCGGTGCGCTCCTGCCTGTCGGTCCCCCACTTTTTCTCGGTTACATTAAAGGTGTGCCGTTTTTATGGGCGGCGCTCCATTGCTGGCCACAATGGCTCACCGCGACCGGGGTGCTGCTCGTCATCTTTTTTGTGGCAGACACGATTGCCTGCTCGAGAAGCCGTGTCGCGGAGACGCCCTCCACTCATTTTCATTGCTACGGAAAATGGAATTTCGGCGCACTTCTCGCGCTCCTGCTCATTCTCGTTTTTGTTCCCAATGGCGTACGCGAACTGTTGATGCTCATGGTTGCCGTGGTTTCATATTTTCTCACCCCGCAACGCGTCTTTGAAGCCAATGAGTTCAGCTGGCGGCCACTCATCGAAGTTGCCTGGATTTTTCTCGGCATCTTTGGCACCATGATTCCAGTGCTCGATTACGTCGAAATCCACGCGACCGGTTTCCATCTCGCCAGCGACGCCCGTTTTTATTGGGGCACCGGTCTGCTTTCTGGCGTGCTCGATAATGCGCCCACTTATCTTACCTTCCTCACCGCCGCCCTTAGTCTCGATCATCTCGACATCAATCATCTTCCCGATGTCGCACAATTTGCGGCGGGCCATGGAAGCCGCCTCGCCGCCATTTCTCTTGCAGCGACCTTATTTGGCGGCCTCACCTACATCGGGAACAGTCCGAATCTGCTTGTCCGCGCGATCGCGGAATCGCGTCATGTGCCGGCGCCGGGATTTCTCGCCTATACTATTAAGTACGCCCTCCCCATTCTGGTTCCGGTTTTGGCACTGGTCGGCCTCATTTTCTTCCGTGGCTGATTATTTGCGCACCGGAGCGTGTCGCCTGACTATGACGCTCCAATGTTTACCGGACTGATTGAGGAAACTGGACGCGTGCTCTGGATTCGGGCGACCGATCGCGGAACGCAGTTGCAGCTATCAGCTCCGCGCATTGCCGGCACTATCCATACCGGAGATAGCATTTCCGTAAACGGCTGCTGCCTTACCGTGGCATCACATCGACACGAAGAAATCGTGTTCGATCTTCTGGAGGAAACAATGGCGCGCACCAACCTCGGCGCGCTCAAGCGCGACAGCGCCGTTAATCTCGAGCGCGCTCTCGCCGCCAATGCACGTCTGGGAGGACATTTCGTGCAGGGTCACATCGATTGCACTGCCAGTATCATCGCTTTTGCGGAATCGGATTCTCGTGTTGAGATCGCGTTGCCGGAAGATCGCGCGCTCTATGTGGCAGAAAAGGGATCAATCGCAGTCGACGGGATCAGCTTAACCATTGCAGAAGTGAAGCCCACCAGCTTTGTCACTTGGATCATCCCGCATACGCGTCGTTCCACCAACTTGAAAAATGCGCAGTCGGGCGACTTAGTAAATCTCGAGTTCGATATTCTGGCCAAATATGTCGAGCGAATGGTGGCCGCGGCGGCGGGCGGAATGTCACTTCGCACCCAGTCCGCTGAGGACCGCGGGAATGGTGCGCCGTAGAATCTTTAGATCGATCATGTTGGCGAGGTTGAAGCAGAAGGTGCCGTATAATCCCAGCACAGGCGCATTGCTAGCAAAAGCGCGTCGATCAGCTACTGCAGCTGCGTGTTCAGTTCCTGTTTCCGCGCAAGGATAGGACAATTATAGATTATGAGCGCGCATCACAGGGCCAAAATTCCGGATTGCGCTCTGGTTGGCGTGATCGCCTCAATCGATGAATTGCGTCTTGCAACAAGAATGCGCGCACCGCCGGACTTGTTTGAATTGCGGCTCGATCATCTGCCGAACTTGCGCGAATCGCAACTGTTGAAGCTCCGTCGGCCCCTCATCATCACCGCGCGGCACCCGGCCGAAGGGGGCAAGAAATTGCGGACTGGTCGGTGCGATCTACTCCTGAAATTTCTCCTCCAGGCAAAATTCGTCGATATTGAATTGCGTTCATTGCGCGAGTTGCGCGAAGTGTGGGACCAAGCGCGCCGCCTGGGTGTTGGTCGAATTTGTTCCTTTCACGATTTCGAAGGCACGCCTCAACCTGCTGTTCTGCACAAAAAAATGCTCTGCGCCCGCAAAGCGGACGCAGACGTTTTCAAGGTTGTCACCCGAGCTGATACCCTTCGCGATTTGCTTACTTTGTTCGAATTTTTGTGGAGCGAGCTTTCGTCGATGCGCCTGTGTGCAATGGCAATGGGGAAATTCGGGCCAATCTCGCGCCTGTTTTTTCGCGAGGCCGGTTCGTTCTTTATTTACGCTCCGCTTCGCCATCCGCTCCATCACGGGCAACTCACCTTCCGGCAACTCCGCGGCCAACACGATTAAAATCCGGCGGCCGTGCGAATTCGTTACGGAGGCAAATTTGGCGCGGATTTTGCCTCTTTTGATTCGACTGAATGAAAGAGGTGGCAATTCTACCAGAACAGGCGCCGGTGATGCCATTGCCGGGCGCGGTCCTTTTTCCGCACGCACTGCTCCCGCTTTACATCTTCGAGCTGCGCTATCGCGAAATGCTCGCGCACGCCCTCGCGCAGGAGCGAATGTTTTGTGTTGCGCTCCTCCGGCCGGAGAGCGCGCAATGGAAAAGCGAAGACGACTTTTTCGATATCGGAACGATTGGACTAATCCGCGCCTGCGTCGGTCGTGGCGAGGGCACTTCCAATTTGATTTTACAAGGTCTGCAACGCGTGCGCTTCGCCGATTTTGTCCAATTGGATCCATTTCCAATCGCCGAGCTCGAAACACTTCGATCCGATAACGAAACGACAGTCGAAACCGATGCCCTCGGCGCCAAGGTCCTGGAGCTTTACGCTCGCTTTAAGACCCTTGGGCGGCAGTTGCCGACAAAAATCGATCGATATGTCACCGATATGACTGATCTGGCGATGCTGGCCGACCTGATGGCCTCGACTTTCATCGACGATCCCGTGCGCCGTCAGCAAGTCCTCGAAGAGCTAGACTTGAATGCGCGGCTGCGTCTCGTCATTCAATATCTGCGCGACGAAACCGGCAACGCCGCGGCGTAATTAACTGCCGCGGTTGCGATGCCCGGGGCGGCACTGCACCTTTCGAGCTCGTGCGCGTTGCCCTTGTCTCGCTCATTCTTTTTCTCTCCGGATGACGGCCCCTAGCGTGTTAAAACCATAGAAGGCGGTGATGACGCGAGCGAATTGCAGCCATTGTCCGAGCAGGGAAGTCCAAATACCAGCGTCTGGACGCGACGTACAAACGCATGAAGCGGAACCAGATTACTCGCGATCCGCGTCTCAAGCATCTCGATTTGGTCGATATTTCGAAGGAAGTTTTCGATCTCGCCGGTTCATACTCCGGCATCGAATACTCAAATCCGCTGCGCGATCCTCGCGTCACCACGTTTGTCCAGGACGGCCGCTTCTTCCTCCAAGCCAGCCCGGATCGCTACGACATTATCACCGGTGAACCGCCACCGTTGAAGGTAGCCGGCACGGTCAATCTCTACACACAACAGTTTTTCGAACTCATGCACGACCGCCTCAAGGATGGTGGTATTGCCACGTTTTGGTTGCCCATCTCCCAACTGACGACAGACGAAACGAAAGCAATCCTGCGCGCCTTTCACAATGTCTTCCCGAGTGCGTCGGTTTGGGCGACGTGCGATTTGGAATGGATTATGATGGGAAGCAAAGGTCCATTTCAACAGCCGGATACAGCAGTTGGCTCGCTCATTCTGGAGCGAAGGGAAGACGCGCTCAGACTTTGGCCGGATCGGTATTGAGTCGCCCGAACAAATCTCCGGCTTATTTGTGATGGATAGCGAAGAAATCATTCGGATCACGGAAGGCGTCGAGCCGTTGAGCGATTTTTATCCCAAACGTTTGACCGACACACATCCCGACCTGAAAGCCGCATACCAGTTTGGCCGCAATTATTTCGACAGCTCCGCGGCGCTTCGTCGTTTTCTTTCCTCCTCTTTTATCAAAGAAACCTGGCCTCAGGAATGGCGAAAGTCCCTCGATCTTTTCTTTCTTGTTCGCGAAACGTGATTTATCTCGGAGATGTCGGGCAGCAACTGGTTGGCCGATCTCGATCTTTATCTACGCCACACCCGGCTGCGAACGCCGGTTTTGGCTGTTCAGAATAGCGATGAGTTTCGTCTCACCTTCGCTGAGAACTTCGCGGCGCGGTCGGGTTCCGTGCCGCCAGAAGCATCGCCTGATCTGATAGCAGGGCGCTGGCCCGACGCGAATCTCCCGCAGCTATTCAACTACTCAAGGCGGAGAAGGACCGCGGCTTCTCAAATATCAATGACTTCTTCCTGCTCCTCTACCTCTACTGTTTGAATGGAAGCGTCGAAAAAGCGGAGGCGCTTGCGCCTGCGCAAGCAAGCTCCATCCAAAAAGATTGGTTTGTTGATTGGCTCTGGGGCGAACTGCAAGCCCAGTTCGGATTTCACCCGCCAGGCTGAATCCGAGTCAATTCCCCACTCTGGCATATTCCTCCATCAAATATCGATCGGTCATGCCGGCGATGTAATCGCACACCGTTCGATGCAACCCTTCGCTCTCGATCCGTCGAGCCGCCGCATCTCCAAGCCGGCTTGGATCGAGCAGGTAACTTTCGAAAACTTTTCGCAACATCTCGCACGCGCGTTTGTTTACCTCCGCCACCCGCGGGTGGTAATAAACATTCTGATACAAAAATTTCCGGAGTGCGCGATTGGCCTCTGCCAGATCGTCACCATATCGAATGAGGACAGGCTGATTCCGGACGTCGTCTTGTGATTGAACTTTCGCCGATGTGATTTGCTCCGCGCTGGTCACGATCACGTCCCGCACCTGACGATCAATGACGTCGCGAATGATGAGCTTGTGTAGATCCGGCTCGCGCAGGTCGGGATAACGTGCGCGCACGGAATCGGCTGCTACTTTCCAGACATCGACTTCTTCAAGCTGCGCGAAATTAAGAACGTCGAAATCGATCGCGTCATCGAGGTCGTGACTATAGTAGGTAATTTCATCGGCCAAATCCGCGATCTGGGCTTCGAGTGAGCTCACTTGCGTTTTGTCCAATCCTTCCCGCACTTCGAGGGTCAGGTTCAAGCCCGGAAATTTCGGATACGGGTTCTCGAGCAACTCCACGACGCGCAAACTTTGGCGGTTGTGCTCGAACCCGCCGTGCTCGCGCATACATTCCGCCAGCATTTCTTCGCCGGAATGGCCGAAAGGCGAGTGGCCGAGATCGTGCGCGAGAGCGATGGCCTCAGCCAGGTCCTCATTCAAACGCAACGCCCGCGCGATCGTGCGACTAATTGAGGCGACCTCGATCGTGTGAGTTAATCGCGTGCGCAAATGGTCGCCGGTGCCGTTGAGGAAAACCTGGGTTTTGTATTCCAAACGACGAAAGGCCCGTGAATGAATGATGCGGGCGCGATCGCGTTGAAATTCGGTGCGATAAGCGTGACGCGGCTCGGGAAATTGTCGGCCCTGCGATTGGCCTGACTTTTGGGCAAAGGGCGCGAGCAAACGCCCTTCGTCCGCTTCCATTTCCTGGCGCGTTTTGTATTCGTTCAATCGCGATCGAGTTTTTCGCTCAAGATTTTTCGGGCGGCACGGTCTTGCGCCCGCAGCATCAGTAAATCGAAAAGGGCGAGAAGAAGTGCGGTCAAAGTCAACCAGGCACAGGCCACCCAAAAGAGAACGAACCAGCCCGGATGTTCGCGCGCTGAGAGCAATGGTTGAAGAAAAGTGGTGCCGGAAAAGAGCATGAGCATTGCAATCACGAGCGTGATGAACATCACCCACCGTCGCGTCGATTGATCGCGAATCACTCCGCGGGCCGAGTGAATGGCGAAGGAGACGATTCTTAACCGGGCTGGTTCCTCCGCCATCGATTGCATTTTGCCTTTTGCTTCGAAGTGCGCAATCGGTGTTTCAACCTATCGTCGGAAATTTCCAATGGCGAAAATCGAAGAACCCAAGGTCACTCCAGAGCGTTTGATGCAGTTTGGCTTTGCCTACGCGCCGCCGTTGATCATCAGCGCGGCGGTGGCGAACAAGGTTTTCGATACCCTCGCGAGGGGAGCGAAGAACATTGAAGAAGTGAGCCGGCAAACTGGAGCATCGGTTCGAGGTTTGCGCGCGATTATAAACGCGCTCGTCGGCCTCGAATTGCTCAAGAAAAACGGCGATAAATATGCGCTCACGCCGGAGAGCGAAGCCTTTCTCGTCAGCAACAAACCCGGCACCCTCGCCGGATTTTTCAGCATGAACCGGGTTCGCCTGATGCAGCAGTGGATGAAACTGGATGAAATCGTTCGCACGGGGCGGCCGGCGGAAGCGCGAAATCAGGAGGGACCCGGCACAGAGTTTTTCAGCGAGCTGGTCGAGAACATCATTCCAATGAGTTACGGCAGCGCGCAGGCGCTGGCCGACCATCTGAAACTCGCCGACGCGACAAACGAAGTGCCCGTTCTCGATCTCGGCTCGGGCTCGGGAATTTGGGGAATTGTCCTGGCGCAAAAATCGCCGCGCGTGCAAGTGACGGCGGTCGATTGGGCCGGCATGATTCCAACAACCAAACGCATCACGCAAAAATTTGGCGTGAGAAACCGTTTCAAATTTATCGAAGGTGACTTGCTGGACGCTGATTTCGGCGAAGGCTACGACCTCGCCACCCTCGGTCACATTCTGCACAGCGAAGGCGAAGACCGTAGCCGTAAGCTGCTGAAGAAAACAGCCAACGCGCTCAAGCCCGGCGGCACCATTGCCATCGGCGAATGGCTGGTCAACGATGAACGGACCGAGCCGCTGAATGGTTTGATGTTCGCCGTCAACATGCTGGTCAACACCGAAAGCGGCGACACTTTTTCCTTTAACGAGATCAAGCGCTGGCTGGAAGAAGCGGGATTTAAAAATGCGCGCACGCTTGAAGCGCCCGGGCCATCACCGCTCGTGCTGGCGACGAAATCGTAATTGCGTAGCGATGAATCGCCTTCTCACCGCTACGCCGAGCTGATTTGATAACACCGGAATGAGAAAGGCAAAGGCAAAAACCAAAGCGCTAAAAAAGAAATCATCGCCCAAAACAAGACGGAAACTGGAGATCGATTCCACGCTCAAGGCGCGACTCGAAGCGGAGTTTGCGCAGGCAGTCAGAAGCGCGAAGGCGTACGTCGACGATCCGCTACGACTGCGCGGCCTCTTTGAGGATGCAGCCGAGGCGGCGACGTCACTGCCGACGGACTCGTTCGGAGACACCTGGCCATACTTTCAGACGATGCTGCGTTTGATCCGCGCCTACTACCGAGGCGAATATCACGAAGTCACGGAAAGCACACTCGTCATCCTCATCGCGGCCGTCATCTACGTCGTTAGTCCCCTTGACGTGATCCCCGACGCCATCCCCGCAATCGGTTTTCTCGACGACGCCACCGTCGTCGCCCTGGCGGTGCAACAAGCACGGCAAGATTTGGATGATTTCATGCTTTGGGAAATAACGGCGTCGTAGACGGCGCTATCCGGAAATCAAATCCGCAGAATTTGAGGTGGAGCGCTAAACCAGTAGCAGCGCTGGATTTTCGAGAAGGTGGCGGAGTTCTTTGAGATAGACTGCGCCGAGCGCGCCGTCGATGACGCGATGGTCGCAGCTCATCCAGATCGACATGCGATGACCGACGACGATCTGATCGCAGTTATCGATGACCGGCATTTTGTTGATTTTGCCGACGGCGAGAATAAAGCCTTGTGGCGGATTAATGATGGCGGAAAAACTGTCGATCCCCATGCCGCCGAGATTCGATACCGTAAAACTTCCGCCCTGAAATTCTTCCGGTTTCATTCGCTTGTTCCGGGCGCGGTTGGCCAGGTCCTTGGCCAGCTCGCTGATTTCCCGCAGCGATTTGTTCTGCGCAGCGCGGATTACCGGCGTCAGCAACCCATCGTCAATCGCGACGGCGAGGCCAAGATCAACGTCCGCATATTGCACGATGGCATCGTTATCGAATGATGCGTTCACCTTTGGAACTTTCACCGCCGCCATCACCGCTCCTTTCAAAACGAAATCGTTCACCGTGATCTTTGATGTGTCCGTGTCTTCGCCGGCTGATTTTAATTCCGCGCGCGCTTCCATGAGTGGGCCGGCATCGATATCGATGTTGAGATAGAAATGCGGGACCGGCGCCTTACTTTGCACAAGACGTTCGGCAATACCTTTGCGCATTCCGGAAAGATTGATTCGCGCACCTTCACCGGTCTTGATTGAAGGCGCGGGTTTCGGTTGTGCTTTGGCGTCACCGCGGTCGGCGACCGCGGCTACAGATTTCGAAGCAGCGCGCACATCGGTCTCGGTTACCCGGCCTTCCGGGCCGGTTCCTTTCACATTCGCAAGATCGACGCCGAGCTCGGCCGCGATCCGTCGCGCCACGGGCGATGCTTTCACCCGCCCTTCTTCTGCGGTTTTCTCCTCGCGCGCGGCCGCGGGCGAGGGTTTGGGACGCGACGGCGCGCGTCCCTCCATCGGCTCTTGCGGCGGCGTAGTCTCTTTTTCTTTCGCTTTCGCGGGTGTGGGTTTTTCCGTCGCCCGTTTTGGTTCTTCGGATGTCTTCGCTTCTTCTTTTTTCGGTGCTTCCGGTTTTTTCTCAGGCGCCTTTTTCTCTTCTTTTGGCGCGGCTTCACCCTCCTCGCCGATGAAGGCGATCCGTTGGCCGACTTCAACTTTGCCGCCTTCTTCCACGTAAATTTCGGTGAGCGTCCCGTCCTCGGGCGATTCCCATTCCATCGTCGCCTTGTCGGTTTCGATTTCCGCGATGACGTCGCCGGCCGAGACCTTGTCGCCTTTCTTCTTTTTCCACGCGACGAGAGTTCCCTCCGTCATCGTGTCACTCAATTTGGGCATCTGGATTTCAGGCATGGTGAAAATCGTTAAAGCGTTAAAGGGTTACAAAGTTAAAATGAAGAAGGCTCTTTCCGTTTTAACATTTTAACTTTGTAACTCTTTTAACCTCTTTCACGCATAACAAACTTTTTTGACCGCGGCGATGAGCTTCTCCGCGTTCGGCAAAACCGCTTTCTCCAGTCGTTCGTTGTAGGGCAGGGGCACATCTTCCTGCGAAACACGCCCAATTGGAGCGTCGAGCTCGTCGAAAATATTTTTCTGAATGCGATAACAAACTTCCGCGCCCACGCCACAGAACGGCCGGTCCTGTTCTACAATCACCACCCGATGCGTTTTCGCGACGGAATCGTAAATCGCGCGTTCATCGAGTGGTTTGATTGAACGCAAATCGAGTACTTCCGCGCTGATGTCTTCGTCCTCGAGCTTCTCCGCCACTGCGAGCGCAAGTGCCACCGTTTGCGCGTAACACACAATCGTCACGTCCGAGCCTTCGCGTTTGACCTCCGCTTCGCCCAGCGGAATGAGCAATTCCGTTTCCGCCGGCTCGACCATGCCTTTCGAGCTGTAAAGCAGTTCGGATTCAAGCACCAGTACCGGATTGTTGTCGCGCACTGCGGTTTTCAACAGGCCTTTGGCGTCGCGTGGCGTAGCCGGCGTGCAAACTTTCAGCCCCGGAACGCTGGCATACAAACATTCGGTCGCATGCGAGTGGGTCGCGCCGAGCTGATGGGCCGGACCGTTCGGTCCGCGGAACGTGATGGGGATGTTGAACTGGCCGCCGCTCATCGTCAGCATGTTGGGAGCGTTGTTCACCACCTGATCAAACGCGACGAGCGAAAAACTGAAGGTCATGAATTCGATAATCGGACGCAATCCAACCATGGCGGCACCGACACCGAGCCCGGCAAATCCATTTTCGGAAATAGGCGTGTCGATGATTCGCTTGGGGCCGAAGCGTTCTAGCAATCCTTGCGAGACCTTGTAAGCGCCGTTGTATTCCGCCACTTCCTCGCCCATGAGAAAGACATTCGGATCGCGTGCCAATTCTTCCGCCAGCGCTTCATTCAACGCCTGTCGGTAAGTAATCTCGCGCATTTGCATATGCGTTTAGCGGACTCGAACCCCACCGGCCGCACAGACTGGAAACCTATGCTCAGACGTAGGTGTAATCATAAAGTTTCTCGAGCGGCGGTTCCTCGCTCTGCTCGGCAAATTTCACCGATTCGAGCGCGATTCGTTTCGCTTCCTTGTCCAGCTCATCGAATTTTTCGTTCGTCAATTTTCCTTCGCGCGTCAGTTGCGCGCGCAAACGCGTAATCGGGTCATCCAGACGATATTTTTCAAGTTGTTCCTTCGTTCGATAACTCGCGGGGTCAGACATGGAGTGGCCGCGATACCGATACGTGCGCACCTCGACAAACGCCGGATGCGGATCTTTGCGAATTGATTCGACCACTTCGCTCAAAGTGTCGCGGACGTGACGAAAATTCATTCCGTCCACCACGCAACCGGGAATGTCATAACCTTCGGCGCGATCGACGATTTGTTTGAGCGACGTGGAACGCTCGACCGAGGTTCCCATGGCAAAGAGATTGTTCTCGCAAATAAAAATCACCGGTAACTTGAAAAGGGCGGCGAGGTTCAACGCTTCGTGAAAGGCGCCCTGATTGATGGCGCCGTCGCCGAAAAAGCAAAGGGTAACGCGGTCTTCATTTCGATATTTGCAGGCGAAAGCGAGACCGCAGGCCAGCGGCACATGCGCACCCACGATGGCGTGTCCACCGTACATGTGATGTTCCTTGTCGAAAAAATGCATCGAACCGCCCAGCCCGCGGGAACAGCCGGTATCTTTGCCGAACAGTTCCGCCATACAGGCATTGGCGCTGGTGCCGCGGGCCAGGGCGTGGGCATGATCGCGATAGGCGGTGATGATGTAATCGTCGAATCGGATCGCCGCGATGGCACCCGCTACAACCGCTTCTTGACCAATGTAGAGATGACAAAAACCGCCGATTTTCTGAGCTTGATATTGCTGGCTGGCGCGCTCTTCAAAACGCCGGATGAGCAACATCAACCAGAGCATCTCGACTTCGTCGCGCTGCTCCGCTGGCTGCATGGAAATCAGGCAGCGCGAGCGACCGCGACTCTTGCGCTAGCAGGTGCCGATTGAGTGCGCATCAACAGGACGAAGATGGCGGTGAAGGCGAGGTCGCTCAGGAGAGAGTTGCGGAAAAACATCCAGCTGGGGGTGGCGCCATATTGTGGCAGACCAACGGTCAACGCCTGAATTAATCCCGCAAAATTTTTCACGTAACCGGGATCAGTCAGCCAGGAAAAGGCATTGGTGATTCCATAAAAAATCACTGAGGTGGCGAGAGATGCGGGCAACATCGTTTTCCACGAAGCACGTTTTCGCAGGGCGAAGCCGATGAGGCCGACGATCGCGAGGGCGAAATAGCGGCAAAGAATTTGCGGATCGAAAAGCGGTGCGTGGTAAGTGGCATTCAGAAGCAAATCAGAGATGAAGAGAGTGAGCAGCGGCAGCGCGAATTTGTAGCGCCGCGGGAGATAGGCGGCGCAACAAAGCGCGATGGCGGCGAGAGGGGCGAAATTCGAGAGCCAGGTCGCGGCGCCGGAATGAATGAGGAGACCTGTCATCGCCCGAAAAGCGACGACACAAATGACGAGAAACAAAGCCGGAATCATCGGACAGCAAGTTTATCTGTCCTGCGCCAGATGCAACGCTAAACGCGCGAGGCTCCTTTTACTTGCTGGCGCCAGCGCGAGCGCGCGCCAGTCTGGCTTTGCGACGGATGGCGGCATTGCGATGAATAATTCCGCGCTTGGCCGCTTTATCTATCGCAGAAATGAGAGCGTTGATATCGTTCGCTGGCCCGTCCGCTTTGGCCGCGCGCTTACTCAAAGTACGAATACGACTCAAGACGCGGCGATTGCGAAGAGCTCGGCCCTCAGTCTGGCGCGCGCGCTTGGCAGCGGATTTGGTGTTGGCCATGCGATCAAAAAATAGCGGGCGGGAGCGTCATGGATGCGCTCCCGTTTGTCAACCGCGCAACCGGGATCAGGCGCGCGCGTTCCGCAACCAGGCGGTCGTGTCCGATTTCTTTGCCGGCGCGACCGACGTCTTCGGAGCAAGCGGCGTCATGCTCGCTTTTTCTGCTCCTGGTTTTGACGAATCGGCGGTGAAAACGGCGTGAGTCGGAGCAGGTGCAGAAGCTGGCGCAGAAACGAGCGTTCCCTTGGCGGCGCGACTCACCTTGGGCAAATGGTCGGGCGAGATTTGCACGATTGCGCCAATAGGCAACTGCGCATAAAGCGCAGAGACGTCGGAAGATTTCATTCGAATACAACCGTAGCTCGCCGGCCGGCCGATCGTTTTCTCCTCCGGTGTTCCGTGAATGTAAATGCCCCGGTTATAAGCGTGCGCGTTTGCAGCTTCCAACCCGCGCAGCCAGATGATACGGGTAATGATAGGATCGCGGCCCGGCGTGTTCGGCTGCAAAATTTCGCCGGTGAACCTGCGGTTGTGGAAAACCGCGCCGGTCGGAGCGCGGTCACCGATTTTTTGAGCAACCTGAAGAGTGCCAAGCGGTGTCGCCATCGAGCCCCATCTATCGCCGAGTCCGAATTTGGAAGTAGAGATGGGATAAACTGCGGCATTGCCGCCGTTGTCGAGGAACATCAATTTTTGATCGCGCACACTAACGATGACGTTTGGCTGGATCAGCTGCGCGCGCAATGGCGTAGCCCCCGGCGCAACCACCGCAATTAGCAAGAACCAACGAAGGCGAAACATAGGTGCGTCTAGGCCGGGAGTGCGTCGGGCGCCCTGCCGTTGTTCCAATTGAATTTCGGTAGCCATTGTATGACGGAGCAAAATGAAACGTAAAGAAACCCAAATTGAAACATAAGCAAGAATGGGACCGAAAGAAACTGCCGGTGCTCAATCGCGTACCAGACAAAGTAGGTAAAGTAAACGGCAAAAAACATCTCAGCCGCAGGCAATACCGACTTGAGAGGCATATAGCGGCAGTTGCGCCAGGGCTGGGCTTTGCGTTCTATCCCATATTTCGGGGTGCGGGTGAAATCTGATTTATGATTGAATACCGCTTC
Organism: Verrucomicrobiota bacterium; assembly: GCA_003221295.1. Classification (GTDB taxonomy): domain Bacteria; phylum Verrucomicrobiota; class Verrucomicrobiia; order Chthoniobacterales; family UBA10450; genus AV69. The sequence goes on from QHRA01000204.1 coordinate 24,159, forward strand.
GAGGACGGCGCGGGCATTATTTAGCGACAAGCCGACCCCAAGGGCGAGCAGGCAGGGCAAAAGCATTATTTCCTTCATCCAAGTTCGCGGATGCAGTTCGCGCTGCGCGCAAATGTAAAAGACTGCGACCGAAACGGAAGCGGTGAGAAAGATCGGCACATCAATCAGCAGCGTTCGCACCCAGCCGGACTGCGGTCCGCCAGTCGAGGGGTGGAGCAGGACAACAAGACAAGCGAGAAGCAAATATGCGAAATTGGAAACAAGATGACCGGTCGCCTCCAGCTTGATCGGCATCGGCAACTTACTCCGCCAAATTTCCGGCAGCAGTTTTTTGCACGTCTGGATGGAGCCTTTCGTCCAACGATGTTGCTGCGACTTGAAGCCATTCATATCGACCGGCAGCTCCGCCGGGGTAACAACGTCGGGGAGGAAAACAAATTTCCAGCCGGCTAGTTGCGCGCGATAACTCAGATCCAGGTCCTCGGTCAGCGTGTCATGCTGCCAGCCGCCCGCCTCTTCAATGCACGATTTTCGCCAGAGTCCGGCCGTTCCGTTGAAATTGAAAAAACGACCGCTGCGAGAGCGAGCGGTTTGTTCGAGCACGAGATGACCGTCGAGAAACATCGCCTGCACCCGGGTGAGCAAGGAATAGCCGCGATTCAAATGGCCCCAGCGCGTTTGAATCATCCCCACCTTCGGGTCGGTAAAGAAATCGACTGTCTTGCGCAGCAAATGCGGTGGCGGAACAAAATCGGCATCGAGAATACATACGAATTCTCCGCGCGCGGTAGCCAGGCCTCGCTCCAGCGCGCCCGCTTTGAAGCCGGTGCGATCGACCCGATGAATCAGTTCGACATCGAAACCGCGCTCACGCAATTCCGCCGCACAATCCGCGATAATCTCACGCGTGTCGTCGGTCGAATCGTCAAGCACTTGGATTTGCAGCCGATCGCGTGGGTAATCCAATTTACTGACCGAGCGCAGCAATCTCTCCACTACATAAACTTCGTTGAAGATGGGCAACTGCACGGTCACCACCGGCAATTGTTCAAATCGGCCCGCCGGCACCGGCGCGCGTTTCCGGTTCTTGAGAAAAAGGTAGATAATAAAATAGCGGTGCACGCCGTAAGCCGAGAGGCCAACGAGCACGCTGAGGTAACAGATTGTCCAGATAAATGAAACCATGCCTCCTTGCGTTAGGAATCCAGACTGCCTTGCCGATTACTCTGCAAGGGCGACATGATGCCGCTTCTGGAGGTGTCGTCAAATCAAAAAAGGCGGGCTCGCTCGCGCTGACCGGCTTGAAGTTAAAAGCACACAACCATTTATCGTGTCGCGAAAGCGAAATGGCTCGTTCCTTTTGCAGGCCGGCGGCATGGGGTTCGCTTCTCGGAGAGGGAGCGATTTTGTGTTAAGATAGTCGCTACCGACGATGGCAATCGGACCAGTTACGATCAAAAAAAGGGGGAGAAATCTCGAACGCTTCGACATTGTCTTGACGGTGCTGCTCGCCGGATGGGTGCCATCGATCCTGATGTTGCTGGTTTCTTACACCACGCTCAAAAAGACGCTGGAATCAAAAATTTTGCGCGACCGCCAGACCTTTGTCCAGCTGGTCGGTCATTTGGTCGATGACGATCTGGCCAGCACTGCCAGCATCGTCTCCTATTATCAAACCCTTCCCGATATGGAGCGTCTTTTTGCCGCCCCTAATTCTCAGGACACGGCTCAGCAATGGATCGCACAGAAGTTTTTCACTTATCCGCGCATTGACGGAATGTTCATGGCGGCGGCTGACGGTAAGCTTCTTGGCACTCTGCCGGCCGCGCCAAATCTACTAGGCCAGCCATTTCATCCCGATATTTGGAAAGACGGCGCCGACGCGCGGACCGACCCCTACGTTTCGCCCGTCCACCAGCGGCCAGTCGATGGCCGCATGGTCACTGATGTCGTAGGCGCAGTGCGAACGCGCGACGGCAAAACCATCGGCTATATCGGCGCTTCTATTTTGATCGAACGGATTGGCCGACGTCTCTCCTCGATTTCGTTTACAGACCGCACTGTCTGCCAAATTGTCGATCAGCAAGGTTTCCCGCTTTTTACCGCCGACTTCAAATCGGAGACCGAACCAAGACCCCGCGCGGAAGCGAAACTGATCTCCGATATTCAAAAGAAGCAAAGCGGCCATCTCAGTCGAGCCGGCAACATTTACTCGTTCGAGCCGCTGGAGTCGGCGCAATGGCTGGCAATCATCCGCCAACCCGAAGAGATCGCCTATGCACCGGTGCATGATTTGCTACGTAAAATCACGGTCCCGGCGGGGTGGTTGATTGCCGGCACGCTGGTCGCCGCCATTCTCGCAGGAAGATTTTATCGGCGACAGGCGGAATCCGCGCGTCGAATCGAGCGCGAAGTCAGCTTTAACCAAAAGATTTTGGCCAACATGCCGATCGGCATCGCATTAGTTGACCCTGAAACCCACCGCTTCCTGCATGTAAACGACGCCTTTGCACAAATGGCGTTGCAGATTGGCCAGCTTCCAGCCGGCACCGACATTGGGGCCGCGACTTACGACCAGATCAAAATCGTATCGCCAACAATAATCGAGAATGTGCTCGCGACCGGCAGGCCCTATCAATTGATCGAAGAACCGTTCCGCGATCGCACTGGCGCAACGCGTTTTTGCAATGTCAACCTTCTGCGCCTGCTCGATCCACACCAGAACATTCAGGGCGTGCTCTACTTCGTGGAAGAAAAAACACGCGACATGACGCTGCGCAACGAGTTGCTGAGCGCGAACGCTGCCAAAGATCAATTTCTCGCGCTCCTTTCCCACGAACTACGCAATCCCCTTTCGCCCGTCATCGCTATGGTTGCGGCATTGGAAACACACCTGGCTGATTCAGCCGAGGTGCGTCAGGCGCTCGACGTCATTCGGCGAAATGTGGAACTGGAAGCGCGCTTGATCGACGACCTGCTCGACATTACCCGCATTGCCAAAGGAAAACTTAAGCTCAGTCTCGAACCGGTTAGCGTGCACAACGTCTTGCAGCGCGCACTGGAAATTTGCCGTGAGGACATTTCACAAAAGGCGCTCGAGATCGAGTTGAATCTAAACGCTCATGACCATTTCGTTCAGGGCGATCCGGCGCGCTTGCAACAGGTTTTTTGGAACCTGATCAAGAACAGCGTCAAGTTTACTGAGGAGGGCGGACGAGTATCCCTTGCCACCTCAAACCCGCAGCCTGGACAAATCGAAATCGCTGTTAGCGATACCGGCATCGGGATTGAGCCGGATAAGGTCTCGAAAATTTTCACCGCCTTTGAGCAGGGCCAAAGCTCCATCACACGGAAATTTGGCGGCTTGGGGCTGGGCCTCGCCATTTCGAAGGCCATGGTCCTGGCCCACGGCGGAATCATTTCTGCCTCCAGTCCCGGCCCGAACGGCGGGGCTACCTTCAGTGTTCGCCTCGGCACAATTGCCGAGCCCGTGGTGCATGATGGCGAGTCGCCCCCAAATGGCGCCGAACCGGTGTCGAGGCCAGTTTCGGCCAACCGCCCGCCGCGCTTGCTCGTGGTGGATGACCATGAGGATACCTGCACTGGTCTGAAAATGATTTTAGAACGGCGCGGTTACGATATCACCATCGCCTACACCGCCGATCAGGCGACTGAAAAAGCGCGTCAGGAAGATTTCGATCTATTGATCAGCGACATCGGTTTGCCCGACCGGAGCGGCTACGAATTAATGCAGGAAATGCGTGGCCGGGGCGTGCCTGGCATTGCTCTAAGCGGTTTTGGGATGGAACACGACGTCAACCGCGCCCGTGCCGCCGGATTCTCCGAACACTTAACCAAGCCGATCAACTTCGAGCGGCTGGAGGAAGTGATCCAGCAATTGCTCGGCAACAGTGTCGAAAAGCGATAGGCCGGTCACGCAGGAGTGGATGGAGCGTTGCTCGCGGCTTTACGCTCCGAAGCGTCCTTTAGTTCGCGCGATAACTTCTCCACCCGCTGACGCATGATTTTCCCTGGCTTGAATTTCACCGTTGCTCGCGCCGGAATAACGAAGCTGCTCCCCGGCTCGTTCGGGTTTCGGCCAACGCGCGGTTTGGTCAAGCGTGGTTGAAAGACCCCGAAATTTCGCAACTCCACCGCCACATTATTAGCAAGGCTATCCGTAATGTGATCCAGCGTGCGCTGGACGACATCGAAAACCTGGTGCTGGACCATGCCGGTCTGGTTGCTGATCGCCACCACAATGTCCCTTTTGGTTAACTTCGCCATATCTTAATATACCACAAATAAATCGCGCTGGCGCTTGAATTTGCGTGGGCGAAGCCGAAAAATTGCGGCTTTTTTCTCGCCGCCGAGGATCGCTGGGAAAATAGGGCCAAATTTCGCGTTGGAAAGGCTATGCCACTGCCGGTCGGCGCCGCAGGCGACTCATAAAATGGTTGAACGTGGTCACTTCGGCAAAGGATTTCCGTCGCGACTTCAACTGTCCCTGCGCCACACCCAGCTTGGTGAAAACCCCGTTCCATTCCACTTCCAGGCGGCGGGCATCGTCATTTGAAAGTTCGCGCACCGCGCGCAGGGAAGAACCGCGGTTCAGGACATTCATCGCCCGGCCCGACAGGTCGCTTAGCAGATTCAATTCGCGAAGAACGTGCTCGGTTTCCTGCAACAAATTCGCTCGCACTTCGGTGAATTGCCGCTCCTGTTCCACCGAAATGATCGGCTTGGCCTTGTCCAGGCCATAGGTGATGAGGTCGTGCAATTTCTTCCAGCTCTCGACCTGAAGCGAAATCAGACGCAGTTTGGTTTCGGTTTGTTTATCCTTCATGGCATGGGCGCAACCGTGGCTGCCTCGAGGGTTTCATCGAATTTTTGCAAATTATCGAGCAGCAGATGGGCCAATGGCCGGTCGACAGATTGCTCCTGGCTGATGATCCCCTCTTCAAAATAAAAACGGCCCTGCCGCCAGCGGAAAATCTCCGCTAGGGCCCCTTCGCCTTCCAGCGTCCCGTAGGCGGCATGCCGAACCTCCCCGTGATGGAGGTAGATCTCGCTGTTGCCGCGCCCTGACTTAAAGGTGAAGCGCCCGCTGCGTTGCCCCATGCACGTCATTTGCAGAACTTCGGCCGCCGAAAATTGGTTCAAATTTCCAATCAAAGAGTGACACGGGTCGATCCCTTCCGAGGATGCGCCCGAATGACTATCGAGACCGGTGAGAAAACGCCGCACCTCGCCGCGCAACTGCTTGGTTGACGCAGCGCCCTTTGCCAGCGGGATCTGTTGTTGCTGAGCATTGCGGATTGACTCTTCCGACGGGCGCTGCCAGGGCACGCATAGAAGCTTCAATGACGGAAAATGTTGTCGGGCCACGGTGGCACTCTCGACCGCAGACTCCGGTTCTCCCTCGATGATGAAGCCATCGAAACTCTCTGCGATCAATATTGCGACCGCTTCGGAAACCGTTCGGACAATGCAAGTCTCGGTTTCATCCGTCATGTCAAAAATCGACAGTAACCGGTCCTCGAAGACTGGATCTGGATTCAGAATCAGGACGCGGGTTTCCACAAAAAAGACCGAGGAAATTGCTCGTTGGAGAGCAGGAATCCTGCCTTGGCCGTGGTGGTTAACGTACCCAAGCCCGCTTCGGCGGCGGGGCAGGAAACGCGTCCGGCGCTACCTCATGCGCAGTGCGGAAATGAACTTTTCCGAGTTGGGAAAGCATTTGCGGCCCATGCTTTTCGACGATCGTGGCCGCGGTGCTTTTGATTTCACCTGAGACGCCGCGGCCAAGCCTCACCCCCAACTCCTTTCCCTTTCGCTCCAGCCAATCGATAAACGCTTCACGCGCCAAGATCGATGCTGCCGCGACCGCGATATCAGTTTCCGCGCGCGGCCGCTGCTCGATCCGAATTTTCCGGCCATGGCGCAACAGTGCATTTTCGATCACCCGCACATCGGCAAATTTATCGGAGAGTGATCTCGGGCAGTCCGGCTTCCGCGCCAGCAGATTCTCGATGACCCGGGCGTGTCCCCAGCCGAGCAGACTGTTGAGATTGCCGAATTTCTTATAGAGCTCATTGTAACGCGCGGGCCCGATTGCAACCACCTCGGTTCCCTCGCGCGCGATCCGCCGGATTTCTTTTGCCAACGCATGAATTCTTGCGTCCGATCCGATCCGCTTACTGTCCTGCACCCCAAGATCGAGCATTTGGCGTGCAGTATTGCGATCGACAAAGACACCCGCGATCACCAGCGGCCCGAAAAAATCGCCTTTCCCACTTTCGTCCACACCAAAGTGTGGTTCGAACATTTCCGGCGAATGCACTTCTTCGTAGCCGAGACGGGCTTCGCCAAAAATGTCCGGTTCGAGCACGAACTTGACGAAATCCTCGACCCCGCGCCCTTGCACTAAAATCTTTGGCCCTTTCTCATAAACGGCCACGCTTAGCTTTTCCTTTTGCGCAAAAAAAATCGTGTGGGGCTTCGGCGCGAAGGTGAATCCACGCTCGCCCAGAAGTGCGCGAAGCTTTTCCGCCTGTTCAGAATTGAGCGGATGGGTGTAAGAGTTCACAAAGAGTTCTGGGTTTGAATACACTGTCATCCCGAGCGAAGTCGAGGGATCCCGTCGCGCCAGCAAAAGGTAGTTCCACGGGATCCCTCGACTTGGCTCGGGATGACGGACGACCGTTTCGCCACACTCTAAATCGCTGGTTTTTGCGTAACAAACGCGATCTCCCCTGGCGCCAGAGCCGCGACCCCTATGACATCCTCGTTTCCGAAATCATGCTCCAGCAAACCCAGGCCGCCACTGTTGTCCCTTACTATAATAGGTGGCTGCGCCGCTTCCCCACTATTCGCTCGCTTGCCGCTACGACTGAATCAGACGTTCTGCACGCCTGGCAGGGCTTGGGCTATTATGCTCGAGCCCGCAATCTCCACCGCTGCGCCAAAACGATCGTCGAGAATTTTGGCGGAAGACTTCCGAATGATCCCGGTAAGTTGAAATCGCTACCGGGTATCGGCCTTTACACTGCGAATGCCATCGCGGTTTTCGCTCTCGACAAATCCCTGCCCATCGTCGAAGCCAACACCGCTCGCGTTCTCTCCCGCCTTTTCAATATTCGCGCGCCAATCGATTCCACCTCCGGCCGACGAAAATTGTGGGAACTTTCGGCAAAGCTCGTTCCCCAAAAAAGCGCGCGCGATTTCCAAAACGCGATGATGGATCTCGGCGCCCTCATTTGCACCGCGCGCAATCCGCGCTGCCAAATTTGTCCGGTGAAAAAGTTTTGTCGCGCGCGTGATCCAGCGTCGCTTCCGCGAAAAAAAAGACGCGCCGCAATTGTTCCGCTCACTGAATTACATGGCTTGTCCATTATGGCCGGCGCGGTGCTGCTCGAGCGATGCGGCCAGCGCTGGCGGGGTATGTGGATGCTGCCAAAAGTTCCCGCGCCGCGCTCCGCGCCGATTCACACCACGCGCTTTCCATTCACACATCATCGGGTCACCCTCCAGGTCTTTCGCAGCAAAGCAGCCCGGCCCGCATCCCACCAACGCTGGTTTCCCATTCGCCGCTTGAACAAGATTCCCATTCCCTCGCCCCACCGCCGCACCCTCACGGCTCTTCTAGCTTGATTGGACGTTCAACGTTTTTTCTGCCAAACCATTCTCATGCCTGCGATCGAAACGCTGCCGGACGCGCACGGCCACTTCGGCGTTTACGGCGGAATGTTCGTGCCGGAAACTTTAATGACGGCGTTGCACGAACTCGCCGCCGAATACGAACGGGCGAAGAGCGATTCGCAGTTTCAAAACCAACTCACACAATTACTGCGCGATTTTGCCGGCCGTCCCACGCCTCTTTATTTCGCGGAGCGACTCACCGAAAAACTTGCCGGCGCGAAAATTTATTTGAAGCGCGAAGACCTGCTCCACACCGGCGCGCACAAGATCAACAACGCGCTCGGCCAGATTTTACTGGCACAGCGCATGGGCAAGAAACGCGTCATCGCCGAGACCGGCGCGGGCCAGCACGGCGTTGCTACCGCCACGGTGGCGGCGCGGTTCGGATGCGAATGCGTCATTTACATGGGCGCGGTGGATATGGAACGCCAGGCCCTCAACGTCGCGCGCATGCAATTTCTTGGCGCTAAAGTGGTGACGGTGACGGCCGGACAAGCCACCCTTAAGGAAGCGATCAGCGAGGCGATGCGTGATTGGGTCACAAACGTTCGCACCACCCATTATATATTAGGCAGCGCACTCGGTTCCCATCCCTACCCCATGATGGTGCGCGATTTTCAGCGTGTCATCGGCGAAGAAACAAAGGCACAGATTCTCGAACGGGAAAAGCGACTGCCCGATTTGCTTGTCGCCTGCGTCGGTGGCGGCAGCAATGCCATCGGTTTGTTTCATCCGTTCCTAAATGACGCGAGCGTGCGCATGGTCGGTGTCGAAGCCGGCGGCGAAGGTATTCGGTCCGGCAAACATGCGGCCCGATTTCAAGGCGGAAGGCTTGGGGTTCTTCAAGGAACGAAAACTTTTCTGCTCGCAAACGAAGATGGCCAGATCGAATTGACCCATTCGGTTTCGGCGGGGCTGGATTATGCCGCAGTCGGTCCCGAACACAGTTATCTGCGCGACATCGGTCGAGTAGAATACGATTTCGCAACCGATGAGGAAGCGCTCGCCGGATTCAAATTGTTATCGGAAAAGGAAGGAATTATTCCCGCGCTCGAAACTGCACATGCCCTCGCGCACACCGCAAAGGTCGCACCCAGGATGTCAGCCGACGACATCATTATCATCAATTTGTCCGGCCGCGGCGACAAGGATGTCGATCAAGCTGCAAAATATCTGTTGTGACTTGTCAGGGGCGCTGCGCTTCAATTTCCTTGAGCGTCTCTTGCGCAGTCGGTTCGTTAGGCACGATTTGTAAAGTCGCGCGTAAATGCGCTTCCGCTTCGTCGAAGCGCCCGAGATGGGCCAGAAGGAGACCGAGATTGCGATGGATCGCCGGCTGGTTCGGTTCCAATTCCAGGGCTTTCTCATATTGCGCGATCGCTTCTTCGTATCGTCGTGTGGCTTCGCTTGGAATTTCGGTTGCGCTACCACTGAGGTTGTTTCCAATGATTGTTAACGCGTTCGCGAGATTTGTTCGAATCGTTGCGACCGATGCACTCTGTGCGGTGGACGCGCGCGACTCTTTCAATTCCAATGCTTTGCGATATTCCGCGATCCCCTCTTCACAACTCGACGGCACGGCGGAGATGTTCGATCGCATCGGAATACTTTCTCTGGCGAAAGAAATACTGCTCAAGTCGTGCCCGCGCCTGCCATGCGTCCGGATTTTTCGCGAGAGTATCGCGCCAAAGCGATTCTTCATCGTGAAAAACTTTGGTGCGCTGCCACGCGTATGTTCCCATCATTCCGATCAATAGAATGGCAATCGCCGCGATCGCAGTTCTAATTTCGCCGCGCGCGCGCCTGGCAAACATCGCAACGGCCGAGCAAACAAATGCGATCAATGAGACGTCCGCGAAATATTGGAAATGATCCGCCACGAGCGTGCCGCTGCGGAGGTAAGCCATTCGAACAAATCCAATGACGGGCAGAAGCGCGACGATGAAATAGGCGAGGGGCAAAAAAGCGCCGCGCGTTCCACGATTTCTGCAATGCCAAGTTAGTCCGAGCAGCAAAACAAGTACGACTAGCGGAAACCATTCCCAGAGTTGCGGGGAATCAAAGCGCCACCGCGGATAGATCGCCATCAGTCGTGTCGGCAAACAGACTTTGCCGGCGTACCACCAGATCGCCAATCCAGCGTTAACGAGGCGTCGTGGGAATGAACCGATTACAACTTCTTCTTCGCCAATCCCACGATTTTGAAACCAGATTGTAATCAGGCCAAACACCACCGCCATCACAAAGAACGGCCCGGTGCGAATCGCTTCTCGCCGAAATGATGTTGAGTCGCGATCCCGCCACCATGCGCACATTAGCAACGCGATCGGCACGAAAACCGTCTGCGTTTTTGATAGCAGCGCCAGGGCAAAGAAAAACAGCGAGGCAATATACGCTGCACGACTTTGCCGATGCTCGTTGCTTCCAACAAAAGAAAAGATCGACAACAACGTAAAAAACATCGCGAGGACGTTTTTTAGTTCGGAAGTCCAAGCCACCGATTCCACGTGCACGGGATGAATCCCGAAGATCAGTCCGGCGAACCGTGCCCCTGGAATTTGCAACCGGTGCAAGACCAGCCACACCAGGATCGCGTCTGCGCCGTGAAGCAAAATGTTAATCGCGTGATAACCGGTCGCGTTTTCGCCAAATAAATGCCGCTCGATCCAGAACACCGTGTTGGTCATTGGAAAATAATCTGCGGTTCGCCCGCCGGACCACATCTCGATCAAACCCGAAAACGTTCGTAACAACGGATTGGCGGTAATGAGTTGCTCGTCGTCCCAAACGAAACCTGCGCGCCACGCCGGCAGGTAAACGAGCAACACTGCGCCCACGATCACCGCCGCTTGTGCCACCAATTGCCAGGCAGTGCGTTCATCGGGCTTCCAATCGGTTTGCATCAATCAGAAAATTAGAGAGTTCGGCCGGTTGTTTCTATTTGTCATTTTGCAGCTCTTTGTGAAGCTAAACGACTGTGCGCAGCATGACTGGCTACGGCCGCGGAGAAGCCGATTGCGAGGGCATAAAACTGAGCGTGGAACTGAGCACGGTGAATCGTAAACAAAGTGAGATTGCGATTAACCTCCCGCGCGATCTCACCGAGCTTGAAGCGCGAATTCGTCAGGCGATTAACGCGCGCATTTCCCGTGGCCGCACCAATGTCCTGGTCGCGCATCATGCCAGCGCGGATGGGACGCGGCGTCTCGCTCTCGATGTTGAACTCGCGCGATCCTATCATGACGCCATGCGCGCATTGCAAAAAAAATTGGGCGCACCCGGTCAAATCACTATCGATACGATTTTGCAGGCGCCCGGTGTGATGCGACCCCCGGAGGAAGCAATTGAGGCCGAACGCGCCTGGCCTGCGGTGGAACGCGCCCTCGAATCCGCCCTCAATCATTTGATTAAAATGCGCGAGCGCGAAGGCAGGCATCTGGCGAAAGATTTGATCCATCGCTTAAAGGCCATTCGACAATTACTGAAAGAAATTCGCGCGCTTCATCCCGCCGTGGTTAAAAAATTCCGCGCAGCCCTGACTGAACGAATTGAAAAGACCGGTTTGCCGATCAGCAAGGATGACGAGCGGCTGGCCAAGGAAATCTTCCTCTTTGCCGACCGCTCCGACATCTCGGAAGAACTGACGCGACTGGAAAGTCACCTCGCGCAATTTGCCCATCATTTGCGCAAAGAAGAGCCGGTCGGTCGCGCGCTCGAATTCATCGTTCAGGAAATTTTTCGCGAGTTCAACACCTTGGGGGCAAAGGCGAATGACGCCGAGATCGCGCAGCGAGTAGTGGCGTGCAAGGCCGAGCTGGAGAAAATTCGCGAGCAGGTGCAAAACCTTGAGTAACAAATTTTCGCGCTACGGAATTTTATTTGTCGTCTCCGCACCATCAGGCGCCGGTAAGACGACGTTGTGCGACGCCCTTCGCCAAACCCCCGATTTCGTCTATTCCGTTTCCTGCACCACCCGTCCGCCACGCTCAGGGGAGATCGACGGCGAAGACTACCGCTTTCTTTCCAAAGATGATTTTCTCGCGCGAGTAAAGGCGGGCGAGTTTCTCGAGCACGCCAAAGTGCACGAGCATTACTACGGCACACTGCGACAACCTTTGATCGATAATTTGAAAAAGGGCGTCGATGTTTTAATCGACATCGATACCCAGGGCGCCGCCGCCATTCGCAACTGCGGCGATCCTTTTGTGCGAGAGACATTGACTGACGTTTTCATCATGCCGCCAAATCTTGAAGAATTGCGGCGGCGCCTAACGAAACGCCGCACCGAAACGGTGCAACAAATCGAGGCACGTTTGAAAACGGCCGCGCGCGAAATGAAGCACTGGCGCGATTACCGCTACACCATTATCAGCAAATCGATGGAGGAAGATTTGCAGAAATTTCGCCAGATCATGGGCGCGGAACGTATTTTGAGCCGGAGGTTGATTTTGCGGTGAAGCGTTTTTGCCGGTCATCCCGAGCGAATGTCGAGGGATCCCGAGGAAGTTACCTTTAAGATTTCGCTTCGGGATCCCTCGACTTCGCTCGGGATGACGAGATATTTCCTGTTCCCATGGCAGCCAATCCAAAATCGAAAACCAGGAATCAAAAATCGATTGTACTTGGCGTGACCGGTTCGATCGCCGCCTACAAATCAGCCGAGCTGGCCAGTTTGCTGGTGAAACAAAACCACAATGTTTTTGTCGTGATGACAAATGACGCAACCGAATTCATCACCCCGTTGACGTTCCAAACGCTTTCGAAAAATCCGGTGATGACAAGTTTCTTCGACGAGAAAGAAAATTGGCGGCCTGGTCATATCGAGCTCGCAGATAACGCCGATTTGCTTTTGATTGCACCCGCAACTGCAAACGTCATTGCGGAACTGGCGCACGGTCTCGCCAGTCATCCCCTCACCGCCATTGCGCTGGCCACGCGCGCGCCCATTCTGATCGCGCCGGCGATGAACGGAAAAATGTGGGAGAACGCTCTGACCCAGGAGAACGTGGAGAAATTGAAATCGCGCGGGACGGAATTCATCGGTCCGGAAGCAGGCATGCTCGCCTGCGGTTACGAAGGCCTCGGCCGTCTTTGGAAAGTGGAGGACATCGCTTTCCGCGCCGAATTTCTCCTGCACCGGCACGATCGATTGATCGCGTGAAGTTTGTCATCACGGCCGGCCCGACGCGCGAGCCGATCGATCCGGTTCGTTTCCTGAGCAATCGTTCTTCGGGAAAAATGGGATATGCCATCGCGTCGGCTGCAATCGAAGCGAATCACGAAGTCGTTCTTGTTTCGGGCCCGGTAAATCTTGCCCCGCCCACCGGCGCGAAAATCGTAAGCGTGATCACGAGCGATGAAATGCACGCTGCGGTCGATGAGGCAGTGCGTGATTGCGACGTGCTGGTGATGTGCGCCGCAGTCTCGGATTACAAACCGGCGTCCGTTGCCGAACAGAAAATCAAAAAACGCGATGAGAAATTTTCGCTCGAGCTCATTCCGGCGCGCGACATTTTGAAATCGCTTCCGCGATCCCGAAATTTTTTCGTGGTTGGCTTCGCCGCGGAAACAAATGACGTGGAAGAGCATGCTCGCGCGAAACTTGCTACAAAGAATTGCGACATGATGGTGGCA
>QHRA01000205.1 GCA_003221295.1 Verrucomicrobiota bacterium
TTTGAAAAACGAACCGTGCTCGATCGAATCGACCCCAGCCTCGATCGCTTCGCGTCCCGCCTGATCGCCGTGGCAATGCACCGCCACCTTTTTTCGTAACCGATGCGATTCATCCACCAGCGCCGCCATCTCTGCGGGCGTGAATTGCGGCGTGTCCACCTCATCCGTCAGAGAAAGCACACCGCCCGAGACCGCGGCCTTGATCACGTCCGCGCCGTTTCTCACCTCAAAACGAACAGCTTTGCGCACCGCGTCGGGTCCGTCAGCGATTCCATCGGCCACGTCCGGCTCCGGTCCAAAAAGTCCGTCGCGAAATCCGGCCGCGTCGTCGAAATGTCCCCCGGTCGCGCCGATGCCGTAGGTAGCGACGAACATGCGCGGTCCAACCACAATACCTTTCGCAATCGCATCGCGCAACGAAACATCAAGGCAGTCGTGCGAGCGATAGGTGCGTGCGCCGACATCCCGCACGGTAGTGAATCCGGCTTCCACTGTGGCCCGCGCCGCCGGAATCACGCTATAGGCCTTGGCCGATGTCGAAATTTGCAGCTCTCGCAAACGCATCGCCTGGTAGTTCGTATAATCCAGCGTGATATGCGTATGCGCGTCCATGAATCCAGGTGATAGCGTCGCGTCGCCGAGATCGATCACTTGCGCATCCGGCGGAATCGCGACGTTCGCGCCGGCATCAGCGATTTTGTCGCCCTGTACAACCACGACTCCGTTCTGAATTAGCGCACGAGATTTTCCATCGAATAATCGCGCCGCTTTTAGCGCGATGGTTTGATCCGCAGCCATCGCCGAGCCAACCAGCAGTGCCAGGGTAACCGCGAATAAGGTTATTAAACGGGTGAAATTCATGCTTGCGCTTATCAGATTGATCCCGCGCACTCAAGCTGTTCCGGAGAGCGCAGCCGACAAGATCGTCATCCCGGGTGTTAGTCGAGGGATCCCGTTGCGCTACCCTTAAGCTTTCGCATCGGAATCCCTCGACTTCGCTCGGGATGACGGTAATTTTTTCCATGGTCAACGTTTCCATTGATTACACCGGCAATCTTCATTGCGATGCTACCCACGGCCCGTCGCAATCGAAGATCGCGACCGACGCACCTGCGGACAACAAAGGTAAAGGGGAAGCGTTTTCACCCACCGACCTGGTCGCGACTGCCCTCGGCACCTGCATTACCACGACCATGGGAATAAAGGCGGAAGAACTCGGCGTTGATCTTCGCGGAATGAAGGTCTCGGTGCAGAAAGAAATGTCGAAAGACGCACCGCGCCGGATCATCGCGCTGCCGTCCGAAGTTCACATTCCCTTGCCGCCGAATTCGCCGCACCGCGCGGTATTGGAGCAAACCGCGCTCAACTGCCCGGTGCACAAAAGTCTGCCGCCAGAAATCAATCGCCCGACGAAATTTTTCTGGGAGGGCTAGTCCCACCTGCCGTCATCCCGAGTGCAGTCGAGGGATCCCGATGAAGTTACCTTTAAGCTTTCGCGGCCGGATCCCTCGACTAACACTCGGGATGACCGAAAAGGATTATCGCGCCCCAGCCAGTTCGCGTTTTTCCGCCGGCGCCGATTTCGTTACCGGTTCGTCGAGCAGCTTTGCGTAATTGCGAGCTTTGCGATTCTTCCACGATCCTTTGTGCCAGGCATAGCCGGCAATCAGCGGCAGCGCGATCGTCGCTTCCGCGTAAACCATTTGCTCGGCCCCCTGATCAACCTTGCCCCAGGAATTCGCTTCTTTCAGGGTCGAACCACTGAGCGCGCCATCGCGCACATCCGCGACCGTGATTTGGACGGCGTATTTGTGCATCCCGACATCGAAACCGAGATAATCACCCGCCACCACCGTGTCCTGTGCAAAATTCTTCGGGACGCCACCGCCGATCATGAACAATCCGCTCTGTTTCGACGCGATTTTAATTTTCGTTAGCTCAAGAAAATCTTTGGCCGAATCGATGCTGAGATGCTTGTCCGGATTTTCGTATTGATGATGAATTAAGCCGAAGCCCGCACTGCAATCGCTGAAGGCCGGGCAAAAGATCGGCACCTCTTTCTCGAACGCGGCCAGCACAACCGATTCGCGGTTTTTCCCATTTCTCGTTAGATAACGGCCCATCTCGCGAATAAATTCGCGCGACGAATAGGGCCGGGGCTCGAGCGAGTCGGCAATCTCGCCGCAGGTGGCATCGCAAACCCGCAGTTGATCTTCGTCAATGTAGGTGTCGTAAATCCGATCAATCGCGAGACGACGCAGAACGTCGTCGTTCATGAAAATGTCGCCCTTGTAGTGTTTGAACCCGAGCGCTTCGAAGAAATCCTGATCGACGATGATGGCACCCGTGGAAACGATCGCGTCCACCATGTTATTGCGCACCAAGTCGACAATGACGTTTTTTAATCCGGCGGAGATGAGTGAGCCTGCCAGGCACAAAATGATGGCGCAATCTTCTTCCCGCAGCATCACGTCGTAGATGTCCGCGGCCCGCGCCAGATCGCGCGCGGAAAAGGCCATCTTCGACATCGCTTCCACCAACGGCACGACATTATGTTTTTTGATATCGATATGCTCGACCACATCGACCAGCAGTTCGGATTTTTTTGGGTTCATATTTTCCGTTCCGTCATTCCGAGCGGAGCGCCGCGAAGTCGAGGAATCCCGTGGAAAGTCACCTTCAAGATAATGCCTCGGGATCCCTCGACTTCGCTCGGGATGACTACTGTGGATACAGCCATTTCATGTAATCGGCTACTCCGGCTTCGAGCGGAAATTGCGGCGCGTAACCGAGCGCACTGTGCGCATTGTTCAAATCCGCCTGGGTGAAATTTTGGTAATGTGCATGCGGATTATCGAAATAATCCGGCTGAAGATTTGTCTGCAGCGATCGATTCAAAATAAAAACCAGCTCGTTAAACGATCGGGCCTGACCGCTGCCGAGATTATAAATCCCGCTCGCGTTTGCATCGAGCGCGCGAATTGTTCCATCGACCACATCTTTCACGTAAACGAAGTCGCGCCGCTGCTCGCCGTGTTTAAAAATGCGTGGGCGCTGGCCCGCGCGCATTTGCTGCGACAAATGATAAATCATGCTCGCGGGCACGCCCTTGTGTGCCTCGCGCGGACCATAAACATTGAAGTAACGCACACCCACGATGATCCAATCCGGATTTTCGCGTGCCAACCGCGTCGCCACGTTGTCCATGATCGCTTTCGAAAAAGCGTAAATGTTGGCGGGCGCAGCGGTAGTGGATTCAGCACTCGCTTCCGTCGTTGCGCCGTAAATCGACGCCGACGAGGCGAAAATCACCCGTGTTCGTCCCGGCCGCGCGAATTCCAGCAGGCGCCGGAAGCTCTCTACATTGTCGTGCGTTTGCTCAAACTGATTGTGATTAGTGGTATCGGTGATGGAAGCGAGATGAAAAATGGCGTCGAACTTTTCCTCGCCGAATTGTTCCCGCCAATTCAGCTTCGCTAAATCGGCCGCAACAAAGTCCCCGCGATAACCCGCCAGATTCTTAAAATCACCCGAGCGAAAATCGTCGATCACGGTGAGTCGCGAATTCGGAAATCGCTCCTGCAATTCCAAGGCAAGATTCGACCCAATGAAGCCGGCGCCACCAGTAACAAGCAGATTTAATTTGGCGTCAGGCGATGGCACAGGAGACTGCGCGCGGAAAACGCGCCTGACTAAATAAATCTTGAACGCGGAAGCGCAAGCCGCTATTGCTCGCCTAGTTCTTTGCGAGTTTGAAACAGTGGATCGGCGCGAGAAATCCGGTGTGAAGCCGGAGCAGTTGCGCTGCTGTAACTGGATACGATTTCCCTTCGGCGGTTATAGACCGCCGCTACAAAGCCAATCGTTGTAATAGCGGAACACAGACTTGTAGTCTGTGCGCCCAGCGGAGTTCCACTCCGCTGAATCAGGAAAGCGGAGAAAATCTCCGCTTGGCGCACAGGCAGAATGCCCGTGTTCCGAACTGCGGTGAAGGCCGGAAAAAGGTGAGTCCGAAAGGTTTCGGACTGAAAGCCAGGAGCCAGAATATTCGACCGGTCCGCCTCATTCGCCAGCGTGACGCTGGACCCAGATTCTAACTTCGTGGGTCTGCGTTTTCGCTGTAAACCGATTCCGGAATCCGCCAGTCCGGCTCGGACCGCGAAAAAACTTCTTCGCAAAAAAGAAGAATGAGAGTGGAGCGAACGGCTCTGCCGCCAGTTCTCCTCTCGAAACAGGAGGATTTGAAGTGCAGAAAAACCGTTCGCAATTTTTTTGTCTGGGTAGCGCACGCAACGCCAGTCCGGGTCGGACCTCGCGTGTTGGTTTTGGTGTCCTGCAAAAACAGCCTTCGGGAAAGCCCGCGATCACGGGACGCGATCGCCAAAACGCGAGACGCGTGCGCTACCCGGGCCGTTGCAATGACGCGCGCTCGCGAAACTCCATCGCGCTCTTTGTTATCGCGGTCGCGACGTCGATCTGCCATGCACAGGATTCGTCGCCGACGCCCCCGCCTGAATCAGAGCCAATCGTCATCACTGGAACACGTACCGACATTCCGCTCGATCAAGCCCCCGCCAGCACCAGTGTCGTGACTTCGCAAGACATTGAGGAAAAGCAAATCGAGCGCGTAGCCGACGCCCTCCGCGAAGTCCCGGGGCTCTCCGTTGTGCAAAGCGGCGCGCCCGGCCAGCTCACTTCGGTTTTCACGCGCGGATTGCGCAGCGAACATACCCAGGTCCTGCTCGACGGGATTCCAGTCAACCAAGGTTTACAAGGCGCATTCAATTTTGCTGATCTCACCACCGACGACCTCGATCACATCGAAGTGGTGCGGGGACCGCAGAGCACACTTTACGGTCCGCGCGCTCTGGCTGGAGCGATTCAAATTTTCACCAAGCGCGGCGACAGCAACCCGACGTTTATGTTCAGCGCCGAAGGCGGATCGTACGGCACCTTTCGCGAAGCATTCGAAAGCGAAGGAAAAATCGAGCAAGTGGATTATTCGCTCGGCCTCAGCCGGCTCGATACCGACAACGCGCGTCCGAATAATCAATATCGATTGACCAGCGCGATCGCGGACATCGGCTGGTCGCCGGATACGACGCTGCGGATCGGCAGCCTGATTACTTACTCGCTCGCTGACACCGGAAATCCGAACACGATTTCCGATCCGAAACCCCTCGATAATTTTCTGACTGAACGCTGGTTGATCGGACCGCATATCGATTGGCAGCCGGTCGAATGGTGGGATCACCACCTGATCGTGAGCTACGATCACGAGCGGCAACTGAACGACCCGAACCAGGATGGATTTGTCGGCCCGACCCGTGCGTTGTTCGAGCGAACGCAGGTCGATTACCAGAATGATTTGCGCCCGACTTCATGGCTCACCGTCACCAGCGGTTTTTTCTACGGTCGTCTCAACGCCGGACAGGAACGGCCATTCATCTCGCAAGACTTTGGACCACAGCCGCGGCTTGTCAGCGATCACACTCAGGAAACCGGTGTCTTCGCACAACTAACACTCACGCCATGCGAAAATCTAATTTTCGTTAGCGGAGGCCGATTCGATCACTTCAATCAATTCGGCGATGTTTGGACGTGGCGGGAAGCGGCCAGTTACCTCATTCGCCAAACCGACACTACCGTGCACGCCAGCGTGGCGACCGGATTTTCACCGCCCAGCAGTCAGGACAAGATTTTCGGAATGAATTTCGGACTCGAACCGGAACGCGATCTCGGCTGGGACGCAGGAATCGAGCAGCGATTTTGGAACAAGCGGATCACTCTCGGCGCGACTTATTTCCACAATGATTTGTCCAACGTCATCGGATTCAATGGCCTGTTTGAAACGCTGAACCTGGGGAAAGCGCGAACGCAAGGTGTCGAATGCGAGTTGCGGGCGCGGCCATTCGATGAACTCGAATTAGTCGCGACCTATACTTATCTCGACACGGAAAAACTTGGCGCCGCCGACGTCTCGCAACCGCCAGGCGCTCGCTTGCCACGGCGACCGCGTCATGAAGCCTATGTTTCAGCGTCATATCTGTGGTGGAAGAAATTGCGCACCACGTTTTCGGCAAAATGGGTCAACGCACGCGAAGAACTGAATTTCGGCGGCCCGAACTTCGATATCGAGGACTACAGCTTTGTAAATTTTGCCGCGGAATACGAAATCAACGCGCATCTATCCGTTTTTGGCCGCGTTGATAACTTGACGAATGAGCATTATGCCGAGGTGTTCGGTTTTCCTGCGCTGGGCCGCGCCGTGTACGGTGGCGTGAAGCTACGGTTTTAGACTGGAGGGACACGCGCCGTCGTGTCCCAAACATGGGCGCCGCCGGCGCGACGCCATCCAAAGCCCTGCCCCCTTGTCATTCCGAGCGAAGTCGCGGAATCTCTATTATGCTGGAGAAAGCGAGAGATGTCTTCCGGTCTTCGCATAAAGCTACGGCGCAACAGGCGACTACGCTCGACATGAAAGGAGTATGAATCCTCTGCTCTATTGCCTCATCGGCGTTGCTGGCGGCGCATTCCTGGCCGCGTTTGCTTTTTTCCTGGCGCGCCGTGATTCGAAAGTTAGTCCCCTCATTCTGGGTAAAATCGAGTTGCTTGAACGCGCCCAGGAACGAGAAGAGAAAGTGTTCCGCGATGAATTGGCGCGAAACCGCGAGGAAAATGCCAACGCGGCCAAGGCACAACGCGAAGAACTGACCGCTTCGCTGGAAAGTGTGCGCGGGATCGTCGATCTGCGTTTGCAGGAATTGCAAAAGGACAATGCGCAGCAGATCGAAAGAATGCGCGCGACCGTAGACGAAAAATTGCAGGGAACACTCGAGAAACGGCTTGGCGAATCATTCAAGCTAGTAAGCGAGCGATTGGAAAAGGTGCACCAGGGCCTCGGCGCGATGCAGCAACTGGCGAGCGACGTCGGCGGATTGCAGCGGGTGCTGACCAACGTGAAAGCGCGCGGGGGCTGGGGCGAAGTGCAGCTGGGAGCGTTACTCGAGCAATTGCTCACCTCGGAACAATTCGATCGCAATGTCCAAACGCGGGACGAAAGCGGCGAACGCGTGGATTATGCGATCAAATTGCCGGGCGAAGGGAATGGCGCAGCAGTGTGGTTGCCGATCGACGCCAAATTTCCGATGGAAGATTATCAGCGACTAATTACGGCACAGGAAAGCGGCGACTCAGCGCTAACCGACGGCGCAATGAAGGATTTGGAAACGCAGCTCAGAAAATCGGCGAAAGATATCTGCGCGAAATATATTAATCCGCCAAAGACGACCGATTTCGCGCTGATGTTTCTGCCGACCGAAGGATTGTATGCAGAAGCGATTCGTCGAATCGGTCTGGTCGAGCAGGTGCAGCGTGATTGCCGGGTAGTATTCGCCGGACCGACCACGCTGGCGGCATTGCTCAACAGCCTGCAAATGGGATTTCGCACTCTCGCGATCCAGAAGCGCTCGAGTGAAGTCTGGAACTTGTTAGCTGGAGTCAAGACCGAGTTTGCCAAGTTTGGCGACTCCCTTTCAAAGGTGAAAGACAAGCTCGATCAAGCCGCCAGTGACATGGACAAAGTAGCGGTGCGCTCCCGCGCGATCACGAAAAAGCTGCGCGACGTGGAAGAGCTCCCGAGCAATCCGCAGCCCTTGTTGCCGGAGTTGCTGGCGGACGAGGAACAGGAAATGTGATTCGTTAAATCGAAACCTCTTCCGTTTTAACGTTTTAACCATTTAACGATTTAACGTCTCAGCGCTTCAGCGCGCTACAGCACATCATCCCACTTCGCCTTGTCCTTGAGCAGAATCTCGCGCAACAAACGAATAGGCGGCATGCCGTGATCGAGCAACTGATTGTGAAATTGTTCTAACGAGAACTTGTCACCTTGTTGCGCTTGGTAATCGTCTCGCAATTTCAGAATCTGCAATTTGCCAAGAGTGTAGTTCAAATAACCGTAATCAAACGTGCCGCGCATCGCTTCACTTCGCGCGGGTTTTTCTTCGTAGTAGCAATTTTCTTGAAAAAATTTGGTCGCCTCGTCAACCGACATATTTTGGGTGTGCATTTCCACCGAGACGCAGAGGCGGCAAAGCCGCAGTAATGCTTCCGACGCCTGCGCCATTCGATATTTGGCCGCCCGCTTTTGTTCCTCGACTGTCCCAGGAGGTTTTTTGGGCCCGCCAAAACCCTGATCCAGCATCATTTGCTCGCAATAATGCGCCCAGCCCTCAATGAACGCGTAGCTGCCGAAAATCTTCTCAATCTTGTTCGCGCTCGAGGCATTCAAGCGGAGGAACTGCACATAATGGCCGGGGTAGGCCTCGTGGATCGAGGTCACATCCGCGGTATAGTAGTCGAATGAGGTAAGCCATTCCTCCTTTTGCTCCTCGCTCCAACCCGGTTCAACCGGAGTAACGTAGTAAAATGCTTCGGTCGCTTTTTTCTCGAATGGTCCCGGCGTATCCATCGAGGCAAACGAGGTCGCCCGATCATATTGCGGCGTTTCTTTTACCCGCGCCTTCGCGTTCGGCGGAATGCCGACAATCTTATTCTCTGTAACGTAATCGCGGATTTGATCCAGATCTTTCGCAATGTCAGGAATCAATTTGTCGGCGCTGGGATGATCTTTCTGGGTTTCTTTGAATACCTCCGTGGGCGATTTATTCGGATCGATAATTTTGGCGGCGTCGACGAATGTTTTTTGTTCCTCTTTTAGCTTCGCCAGTCCGATCTCGAGAATCTTGCTCGGGGGCAAATCCACCAGCTCGGTTTCCATTAGCCAGCGTTGATATTTCGTCTCGCCCAGGGCGAAGTTTGGCGTCGCTTTCGGCAATTTCTCTTTCTCCAGCCAGTTGGCAAAATCGCTGAGCGCGGTGGCGGCGCGACGATTGGCGTCGAGGAAATTGCCGCGCAACTCCTGATCTTTCACGGTGTCGACCGCAGTCACCATGTCCTTGCGCAGAAAATCGGCCGAACCGTGCGCGATTTGGATGGCGAGTTCGACGTGCGGCCTGGGCAATACTGCCTCCAGATTGGTTTTGCCGGCGATGAGGATATTCGGGATTTGCGATTCGATCGCGATCAGACTGCGAACCCGGTCTTCCAGCGGCGCGAACTTGCGCGCGATGTAGATGTTCAAATCGGCGCAGTGCGCATAGATCATGGGGTTGCGCTCGAACTTGTGCACATCCTGAAATTCGAAGAGCTCGTTTGCGATTGCGGCCTGCAAGATGCGCAAGTCGATTCCATTGCGCGCATTCAATTCCTCGGGCTCGAATTTCCGCAGCCGGTCCTCGAAACGGCGGAGACGCTGCAATTCGGCATCGAGCGCAAGCCGGCTGAAATCATCCGCCCGGCCATCATATTCATGAAAACCAAGCCGGGTTGCGAGAAGCGGGCGCGCGTTCAGGTAACCTTTTATGAACTCTTCCGCCACCGCGCCGAAATCGGCATCGGTGTTTTGCGCGGCATTGAGCATCGGCACGATCGCCAAAAGAACGAGCAGGAGAAATCGTTTCATCAATAGGCTGAGGCGGGACGTTAACGAATGGGTTGACCGTTGCCAAAAATTTCGCCCTGAGCGACAATCAAGATCTTCATGAAACGTCGATTCGTTCTTATTGTGCTGGCGTCGCTCGCGCTCATCAATGGGCTGCTGGGGCTGCGGCTCTTCACCGTGCACGCGGCGGAAAATGATCCTGATAGCGGTTACGCGCAGATCGCTGTCTTCGCCAAAGCAATCCAGTTACTGCGGCAGGATTATGTGGATGGCAATAAGACGAGTTATCATGATCTGGTCTATGCCGCGATGAAGGGCATGCTCGCCTCGCTCGATCCGCACAGCCAATTCATGGAGCCGGACGATTTTCGCGACATGCAGGACGATACGCGCAGCCGGTTCAATGGACTCGGGATCGAAGTTTCGAGCAAAAATGGTGTTCTCACCGTTGTCACACCGATGGAAGACACCCCGGCGGCGAAGGCCGGAATTCTGGCGGGGGATCAGATTTTGAAAATTAATGGCACGCCGACGGAGAAATTGGAATTGCAACAGGCGGTCAATCTGCTGCGCGGCAAACCGGATCAGAAAGCGACCCTAACGATTCTTAGACCGTCCAGCAAAGAAGTTAAAGACTACGTGCTCGAGCGCGCCGAAGTAAAGGTGCAGAGCGTGAAGAATGCGCATCTCATCGATAAGGAGCTGACCGGCGCATTCAAGGTCGGTTACGTGCGGGTGGTGCAGTTTAACGAACCAACGGCCGAGGACTTAGCCAAAGCGCTGGACGAATTGCAGAAGCAAGGAATGCAGGCGCTGGTTTTGGATTTGCGAAATAACCCCGGCGGCTTGCTCAACAGCGCGGTCGATGTCTGCGCCCAGTTCCTGCCACCGAACACCATAGTCGTTTCCACCCAGGGACGGGCGGCATCGCAAGAACGCGAGTACACCACTTCGTCCACCGCAAAAGAGCGTCCGCATTTTCCGCTGGCGGTGTTGGTCAATGAAGGCAGCGCCAGCGGCGCCGAGATTGTCTCAGGGGCGCTAAAGGACTTAAAACGCGCCATCCTTGTTGGTGAAACAACCTTCGGTAAAGGATCGGTGCAAAATGTGTTGCAATTGCCCGATGGGTCGGCGTTGCGTTTCACTACCGCGAAGTATTACACCCCCGGCAAGCAGGTCATCCACGGCAACGGGGTGACGCCGAATATTGCGGTGCCAATGACGGCAGAACAGGAGCACGCGCTTTTCGTTGCGCGCAACAACGACACCAAAATCGGGGACGAGAAAACGCAGGTTCGTTCGCGCGACCCGCAAATGCTGCGCGCGATTGACGCCCTCAAAGGCGTGATGATCTACGCGCAGGAAAATTCGCCGAAAAGCGAGGCGAAGAAATAATTTGTCATCCCGAGCGAAGTCGATGGATCCCGATGCGAAAGCTGTAAGGTAACTTCAACGGGATCCCTCGGTCCGAGCCGGACTGGCGTTTTCGCTCGATGACAACTGTATTGTGACAATTCTCGCAATTGAAACATCCTGCGACGAAACTGCAGTCGCGATTTTGCGTGGCAGCGAACGCCAGTCCAGTTCGGACTTGCTCGCCAGCGAAGTGGCGTCGCAAATTGCCGAGCACGAAAAATTCGGCGGGGTCGTGCCGGAAGTCGCATCGCGAAATCATCTCGCGCAGTTGCCGCGTTTGCTCGAGCGCGCAATCGCGTCCGCGAACGTTACGATCAATGAGATCGACGCCTTCGCGGCCACCAGCGGACCGGGACTTGCCAGCTCGCTGCTCGTCGGAAATTCGGCGGCGAAAGGTCTGGCTATCGGCGCCGGCAAACCATTTCTCGCGATTAATCATCTGGAAGGACATTTGCTCTCACCATTTTTCGGCAGCAAAAAAATCGAGCCGAACATCGGGCTGGTGGTAAGCGGCGGACACACCCTGCTGGTGAATGTCCGCGGCGTTGGCAATTACGAAATTCTTGGCCGCACCCTCGATGACGCGGCCGGGGAAGCGTTCGATAAGGTCGCGAAGTTGCTCGGGCTTGGTTACCCCGGCGGCCCCGAAATTGAAATGCGGGCGCAAAAAGGTGATGCGAAAAAATTCGATTTACCCCGGAGCATGCTCAATTCCGGAGATCTGAATTTCAGCTTCAGCGGCTTGAAGACAGCGGTGCGCTATTTGTTGCCGAAAGTCGTAATCCCGAACGAAGTCGAGGGATCCCGGGCCGAAAGCTTTAAGGTAACGTATCGGGATCCCTCGACTGACACTGGGGATGACATGCTGGCGGATCTCTGCGCCTCCTTTCAACAAGCAGTCATCGACGTCCTGCGCGAAAAGAGCTTGCGCGCACTGCAACAAACCAAATCGCGACGTTTGACATTGAGCGGCGGGGTGAGTTGTAATCGCGCTCTGCGAGAAAATTTGCGCGCGGCCTGCCAGAAGAATGGAATCGACTTTCCTGTCGCTGATTCTTGGTTGTGCACCGACAATGCAGCCATGATCGCGTTCGCCGCGATGTTGCGATTGGAAAACGGAATTGTTTCATCTTTGGCGGAGGAAATCGATCCCAACCTCGCGCTCGCGTGATTTCTTTCGGGGTAGCGCACGCAACGCCAGCCCTGCTCGGACCTCGCGTGTTGGTTTCGGCGGCTCGCCGAAACGATCTTTCTGAGGAGCGCAGGCTACCAGCGTGCGCTCCCAGATCACAAAATCAATATTCGCGAATGAGCAGGTAGTTCGCGAGTTCTCGCAACGGCTCAGCTTCTTTGCCAAAAATCTTGAGCGCGTTTTGCGCAGTGTTGGTCAACCGCCGCGCTTCGCCGCGCGATGCGTCCAGCCCGATTACCGCGGGATAGGTCGCCTTCTGGGCAGCGACATCTTTGCCAGCGCTTTTGCCGAGCTTCTCCGTCGTCTGCGTGACGTCGAGAATGTCGTCGATCACTTGAAAGGCCAGGCCGAGCGCGTAGCCGAACTTTGTAATGGCGCGCAACTTTTTCGCGTCGGCATTTGCGCTCATCGCACCAAGACGGACGGAAGTTGTGATCATAGCCGCGGTTTTATTTTCGTGGATGTAGCGAAGTTCATGTCGCGAAACCTTTTTCCCTTCCGCTTCGAGATCTGCCACCTGACCGGCAATTAATTTGCGGCTGCCGGCCGCGATCGAGATCTCACGAAACATTTCGGACATGGAATAGCGGCGCGTCGGTTTGGCGCGGGCCGCAATTTCGAACGCGACGGTGAGCAAGGCATCGCCTGCAAGGACGGCGATACCGTCACCGAAAACTTTGTGGCAGGTCGCGCGGCCGCGCCGAAAATCGTCGTTGTCCATGCTCGGCAAATCATCGTGCACCAGCGAATAGGTGTGGATGCATTCCATCGCGCAGGCCAATGGAAGCGCCTCAATCAGTTTCCCTTTGCAGCCTTCGGCAGCGGCAAGGCAAAGAATCGGGCGCAATCTTTTGCCGCCGGCGAACAAACTGTAGCGCATCGCTTTATGGATCGTGGGCGGCGGCGCGTTTTCCTTTGGCAGGAAACGATCCAGCGCCCGATCGATCATCTCTTGTCGAGCGATCAGATACGTTTTCAGGTTCATGGACGTCTCTTGGATGCTGGATCCCGGATGCTGGATGCTCAACGGGAAAATTGGTGGCACGCACACGAAATTCTGGGTAGCGCACGGAACGCCAGTCCGACTTGGAGCTCGGACGCGCTTGGAAAATTATTTCCTAAGTTTTCCCGGCTCGCGCGTGAATCTTCTAAACGACAATGCCCGAGGGTGATGCGAACGTGGATTCGGAGCGGATGCAGGTTCTGCTACGAAGATTTGAGATTCCGTTGCCGCAATTCGCGACCCGCATCACGGGCGACTGGGACCGAGCGCGTGACGTGGTGCAGAAAACTTTTGTGAAATTTCAAAACAACGGTGCGTTTTAAAATCCGGAGCCGGCCACTTGGCTTTTCACCGTTTGCCGGAACGGAGCGCTCAACGTTTGCCGAAAAGATTTCTTGAGCTGGTGCGGAAAGCAGAGGCGCTGAAACGAGATTAGGGTGCTGTAGCTGCCGTCGTCCCTGGCGGCAGATTGCAATGGACATATCCAGCCTCCAGTGACGGCGGCAGCTACAACGCCTCAAATATTCTCCGCGGTCTCCGTCGTCGCCACCGGTTTCACGCGCATAGCGAGAAATGCGCCGAACAACAAGATCGCGGCGCTCCAAAGTTGTGCGCTAGTTAAATGTTCGCCGAAGATCCAAGCGGACAGAGCCACTGCGCCGAGCGGGCAGAGCAGTTGGAGCGTTTGGGCAAGGGCGACACCGATTTCCTGGATGGCAACGTAATAAAGAACATGCGCCATCGTGATGCAGGTTACGGCCGAGATCGCGAGAACGAGATTTACGAACCAGCTTACCTCCACCGGGGTCGCAACATTTCCGAAAGCACAGGTTAGGGGGAAAAGCAGGACCGAGGTAATGAAACTAATGAGACCAAAACTACGAATGGAACCGAGCCGGGCAGATGGACGTTTTACCAGGACACCATAGAGCGCCCAACAAATGGTCGCGATAAAGGCAATCAACAATCCGCGAATAGCGACGTGCCCGGCGGTAGCCCCGGGTTGAAACCAAAACACGCCAATTGCGCCGATTAATCCCAGCAAGGTGCCGACTTGGAATTGCCATTGCCTAAGAATGTGGCGCTCTTCCGGAAAGAAAATGAGCGCAAGTAGCGCGGTCATGATCACCGAAGAACGGGTGAAAATGGCGTAAACGCCGGGACCGATGTAAAAGAGGGCAATCGTCTGGGTGATTTGATGGACGACGTTCGGGACTGCTGGGATCAGGCAGAGGGCGAACACGCGAAGATCGAGCCGCGGTCCGCCGCGCCGAATGCGAAAGGCGACAAAGGGTGCGATCGCGATGCAGGCGACGCTGTAGCGGTAGAAATTTTGCGCCCAAACATCGTAGTAACGCAGCAGATAAAATTGGAAAAGCGATGGTAGCGACCAAATGATAACGGTGGCGAAAAGTGCCAGATACCCTCGAGAAATGCTGCGTCCCCCCGAGCGCGGCCTCGGTGACGTGATGGCGGACAAAAATTTCACGGACTTGAATTTTGCTGGCTTACTGGCATTTGATCGCGCAAAAAGGTAGTTGCCAAAGGAGGAGCCATGACCATTTCAAAATTTCTATCGATCGCAGCAATTATTTTTTCACTGACAATCCTGAGCGCCGAAGCGAAGCCGCCAGCCGGATCATCCGATGTGAGCAGCCGCGTCAACAAAGGCGTGGAGCTGGCGCAGCAACACAAATACGACGAGGCAATCAAGGAATTTAACGCCGCGATCGAGGCGAATCCGAAAAGCGCCAAGGCCTACTTAAATCGCGGGACGGTCAAACGCGCGTTGCAGAAATACGATGAGGCGATGGCGGATTTCGCCAAGGCAATCGAGATCGCACCGAAGGATGAGATGGGATACCTCGAGCGAGGCCAGACTTTCGTCATGCAAAAGCAATATGGGGAGGCCTTGGCGGATCTGAGCAAGGCGGCCGAGCTGAAACCGGACGACACCATGGCGATCCGACTGCGTGGATTTGCCGAGATCGGGATGGGCGACTGGGATAAGGCGGCTGCGGATTTTACCGCGGTCTTGCAGAAGGATCCAAACGATGCGCAAGCTTACGAGCGTCGCGGCTTCGTCTATCGCAGCCAGAAGAAATACAACGAGGCGATCGCCGATTACGACAAGAGTCTGGAGATCAAACCCGATCCCGACGTTTACGCGAAGCGGGGCTACACCTACGTCACCTATCTGCAAAATTACGAGAAAGGAATCGCGGATTATCAACAAACCCTCAGGATCAATCCCAACGATTACGATACGCAACAGCGCTTGCAGTACGCGCAATCGGCCCTCGCCGCCAAAAACGCGCCGGCGGCGGCGCCCACTCCGGCTCCGACACCGCAGCGTGGCTTTTTTACGCCACTAAACATCGGAATCGCGCTGGTCGTCCTGTTGGTTTTGATCGGGATAATTTTTGTTGTCATGCGTCGCCGTGGAGGCGGTGAAGACGAGGCCGCGTCGAGCGGGCGGATCCGCTAAGAATTTGCTTTGACAGGGCAGGCCCG
>QHRA01000206.1 GCA_003221295.1 Verrucomicrobiota bacterium
CGATTCTTTGGCTGTTTACGCAACGAACGATCCAGAATTGGTCGATGAAATTATCCGTACGCTCGGCGCGACCGGTAGCGAACAAGTCCCGCGGCCGAAAGGCGAACCGACGACATTCCGCGAAGCGTTGCTGCGCGATTACAGCATCACCCAGCCAACACCGAAGTTTTTGAGGGCCATTGCCGAGCGAGCTTCCGCTGCACCTACGTTGACGTACCTTCTCGCTCCAAACCGCAAACAGGACCTTGAGACTTACCTGTGGGGAATGGAAATAATCGATTTTCTCTCGGACCATCCCTCCGCCCGTTTCGCGCCGGAAGAGTTTGTCGGCTTACTCTCGAAATTACAGCCGCGACTTTATTCGGTGGCCTCCAGCTTGAGAGCGTACCCCGACCAGGTGCACTTTATCGTGGATGTCGTCCGGTACGAAAGTAATGGCCGCCTCCGGAAAGGAGTTTGCTCATCTTTTCTTGCGGAACGCGCTGATGACGTTCCGGTGCCGGTTTTCCCCACTGTGGCAAAACACTTTCATCTGCCGGCGGACCCTGACACTCCAATCATCATGATCGGCCCCGGAACCGGAGTCGCGCCGTTTCGCGCGTATCTACAGGAGCGAAAAGCCACCGGATCCAAAGGAAAGAACTGGCTCTTCTTTGGCGCACAGCATGAGAGATGCGATTTTGCGTACGGAGAAGAATTCAACGCGTATATGAAGGAGGGACTCCTCGCACGGCTCGATTGCGCGTGGTCACGTGACCAGCCCCAGAAAATCTATGTGCAACACAAAATGACGGAAAATGCCGCCGAAATTTGGAAATGGATCGACAGCCAAGGCGCGTACTTTTTTGTGTGCGGCGACGCGCGCCGGATGGCCAAAGACGTCGACGCTACGCTGCGCAAAATCGTTCAAGAGCACGGCGGCAAAAGCGTTGAGCAAGCCAACGAATATGTTGAAAAACTGAAAAACGAGAAGCGTTATAAGAGGGATGTGTATTGACTTAATGACGAAGCACGAATGTCGAATGACGAAGGAATAAGGAAAGCTCACAGCGATCCGATTCGTCATTCCTCATTCGGCATTGTTTCGTCATTCGTCATTCGGATTTCGTCATTGGCCACGTTTATGGCATATTAGGAAACAAACGCTAAACCATGTACGAGAACACTGAATTCACGTTGAGCCGTGATTGCGAAGCGATCCAGATACCGAGCGGTCAGAAGACAACAATCCCGGCCGGGACGCAGGGGGTGATCACGCAAAGCCTCGGAGGAAGTTATACCGTTGCAACTTACCAGGGCTTGGCACGCGTAGCGGAGAAAGACCTCGACGCGCTCGGACTGGAAAAACCGCAGACACAGGAAACGCAAAAAACCACACGCGCGGATGGCGGAGTTTCAGAGGAACACGTCTGGGATCAATTACGGCAATGCTACGATCCGGAGATCCCGGTCAACATCGTTGATCTCGGCCTGGTTTATGATTGCCGTCTGACCAAGAAGGACGACGGCGGCACGCGGGTGGAAGTGAAAATGACGTTGACTGCGCCCGGATGCGGAATGGGACCAGCCATCGCTCACGATGCACAGAGCAAAATCTTGTCCATCGATGGTGTGGATGAAGCCGATGTCCAGCTCGTTTGGGACCCGCCCTGGAACCAAAACATGATCAGCGAAGCGGGGCGCATGAAGCTGGGCATGGTTTGAGGCAGCGCGAGCGGGCGTCGCTCTCGTTTTGCAGCGACCGCCGGCCCGAAGGCATGCTCGATTGCATCATTGCGAAAATTTTTTTGTGAATTTTTTATTCTCGCATTGACAATACGCGTGTGAATTTTACACTCCACACCCCTGCGGCCCCTCAGTTTGAAAAATCCTGAGCGCGTTTTAGAAATTTCGATATGCCTTTGACTGAACTTATTTTGACCGAGAACGTTCCGGGACTCGGCGCGGAAGCGGACGTGGTCAAAGTGCGTCGCGGCTATGCGCGCAATTACCTCCTGCCACGCGGCAAGGCTCACGAGATGACACCGGCAGCTTTGCGCCAGATCGACGCTCTGAAACAAAAGCGCGCCGAGCGCGAAGCACGCGAGTTGAGCGAGGCGGAAGAATTCAGCCGGCGTATTGAAAAGTTAAGAGTGACCTTCATACTCGCAACCGGCCAGACCGGAAAAGCTTTTGGTTCAATTACCGCACAAGACATCGTCAACCGGCTCAAGAACGAGATTGGGGTCGAGATTGACCGGCATAAAATCGTGCTCGAACGGCCAATAAAAGATACCGGAGACCACGAGGTGCAAATCAAGTTGCATCACGATCTCAGTGCGCAGTTTAAGTTTAACGTGAAGTCGGCGGCGGAAGAGGCGAAACCTGCGGAGGAGACCCCAACCGCAGAGCCTGAGAGAAAACGCCGTCCATTTTTCCGAAGAAAGACAGAAGCGAAAAAAGAAAACGAATAAATGGCGACTCAATCGTCCGCCTGGACAGGAGAGAAGCCTCGTAAAGCGGGAAATGGCGCTGGCCGAGGTTCGGCAGCGCGAAGTGGCGAAAAAGTTGTTCCCATTTCGCCAACAGGTTCTGCGCAGGATATTCACCGCACCCCGCCGCATAGCGTTGACGCAGAGCAAGGCGTGCTCGGGTCGATGCTGATATCTCCGCGTGAAACTATCGCAGAATGCGTCGAGAAAATTAACGAAGAATACTTTTACGTCCCCGCGCACCGAACGATCTATAATGTTCTCGTCGATCTTTGGAATACATCGCAGGCGATCGACCTGATCACGTTTACACAGATACTGCGTGATCGGCATCTTCTTGACAGTGTCGGAGGGGCGGCGTTCGTCACGAGTTTGTTCACCTTCGTTCCAACCGCCGCGAACGTCGGCTACTACCTCGACATCGTTCGCGACAAGTACATCCTGCGGGAAATCATTTCGGCTGCCACCGAGAGCGTGCGCCGCGCTTACGAGGAACAGGACGAGGTAAACAATCTGCTCGACGAAGTGGAACAGCGCATTTTCGCCGTGGGCGAAGACCGTTTCAAAGGCCAGTTGCTCTCGATGAAAGACCAGGTAATGGACGCCATCGAGTCGATTGAGAAGCTTTACGAGGGTAAAGGCCGCATCACCGGAATCTCCACCGGATTTGTTGAGCTCGACCGAATGACCAGCGGTCTCCATGGCTCAGAAATGATCGTGATCGCGGCGCGGCCCAGCATGGGCAAAACCGCACTCGCCATGAATATTGCCGAGCACGTCGCTATCAACGAAAAGCTCCCTGTCGGCGTGTTCAGTCTGGAGATGAGCAGCCAGCAGCTTGTGCAACGTCTGCTTTGCTCGCGCGCGCGCGTGAACCTGCAAAAAGTGCGCGACGGATTTCTGGGCGAACGCGATTTCCCAAACCTGACTGCCGCAGCATCGAAACTGGCCGAAGCAAAAATCTTCATCGATGACAGCGCCAGTCTCAGCATTCTCGAACTGAGAGCGAAAGCGCGCCGGCTCAAAGCGCAGCAGGATGTGAAACTGATGATCGTTGATTACTTGCAACTGTTGCGATCGACCTCACGCCGCGCCCAAGACAACCGGCAATTGGAAATCTCCGAGATTTCCGCGGGGCTTAAAGGCTTGGCCAAGGAATTGAAAATTCCGATCATTGTGGTGGCGCAATTGAATCGGCAACCGGAGCAGCGCTCGGGTGGCAAACCGCGCCTCAGCGATTTGCGCGAGTCGGGTTCGATTGAGCAGGACGCTGATCTAGTCGCCTTGCTTGTCCGGCCAGAATTCTACGAGGAAGACGAAGAGACGCGTGTGGAAAAAGCTGGCGAGGCCGAATTGATCATCGCGAAGCAACGGAACGGACCGGTGGGCGAAATTCAGCTCACGTTCCTCAAGGAGTTCACTCGCTTCGAAACTCGGGCGCGTAATGTGAGCGAACCACACGAAGCGTTTTAGCCTCGGGTAGCGCACGCGTCTCGCGTGCTGGCGATTGCCTCCGCGCCATCGCGAACTTTCATTGGGCGTTCCGCTGCCTTGGATGCGATGAAAATTTAAGGAAAGATCGTTTCGGCGCGACGCCGAAACCAGCACGCGAGACGCGTGCGCTATCCCGAATGGCGCGAATTTCCCAGCAGCGACTTCGCCGCTTCGATCACGTGTTTGGCGTCGATGCCGCGCTCCTTCATCACTTCGGTGCCGGGCGCGCTCAAGCCGAATTCATGCAGCCCGACCACTTTCCCGTCGAGACCAACGTATTGATACCAAATCTTGGTCACGCCAGCTTCGATCGCGACGCGTCTACGGCATGCGTCAGGCAAAACTTCTTCGCGATATTTTTCTGATTGGCGGTTGAACCTTTCGAAGCATGGCATGGAAACAACACGCACCTCGTCGCCCAGCTCTTTTGCCGCCGCGAGCGCGTGCTGTAGTTCGCTCCCGCACGAGAGGATGATCAAATCGAGTTTTGCCCTCTCCTTCCTCGCTACGTAACCCCCGCGCAGCACTCCTTCGCGGCGCAATTTTACATCGATATCGTTTAACACCGGAACGGCCTGACGCGTGAGCGCGAGGAACGTTGGGCCGTCGATCCGCTGCATCGCGGCGACAAACGCGCCTGCGGTTTCCTCAGGATCGGCTGGCCGGATCACGTCGATGTTCGGCATTAATCGGACGGAGCTGACCGTTTCCACAGGTTCATGGGTCGGGCCGTCCTCGCCGACGCCGATTGAATCGTGAGTAAAAATGTAGGTATTAGGAAGCTTCGCCAGCGCGGCTAATCGAATGGAAGCGCGGCAGTAATCGGTAAACACCATGAATGTCGCGCCCGATGCGCGGAACAGGCCGTGATATGAGATGCCGTTGAGGATGGCGCACATGCCGTGCTCCCGAATCCCAAATCGGACGTTACGCCCGCCGAAATTATCGCGGTTAAAGTCGCCGCCGTCCTTGATGTAATTCATGGTCGATCCGTACAGATCGGCGCTGCCGCTCATCAACAACGGCATCGTCTGCGCGATCGGTTGCAACGCTTCGCCGCCAGCTTTTCGCGTAGCCAACTTCGCATCCTTCGGAAAATCAGGAATCTTGGCTAAGAGATCGGCGGGAACCTTTCGCTCAAGTCCGTCATCGAGCAGCTTCGCCTCGTCAGGATTTTTCGCGCGCCACGCATCGTACGTTTCTTCCCAGCGATCGTAGTCGGCGAGAAGCTTTTTTTTGTGCTCGGCAAAATAGTCATACACGTCCTGCGACACGAAGTAATGTTCCTCTGGCAAGCCGAGCGCCTTGCGTGCGGCATCGACAAACTTTGCGCCGGCTTCGCCATGTGCCTTGTAGGTGCCTGCAACTTCGGGGATGCCTTTGCCGATAAGCGTGTGCGCAATGATGAACTGCGGTTTCCCGTTATCGCGCCGCTTCGCCACGTCAAATGTATCGAGAAACTGTCGCATGTCGTGGCCATCGATTTCTTGAACATCGAAGCCGTATGCTTCCATTCGTTTGCCCGTGTCTTCGCTCTGCGTTTCCTTCGCCGCGGCATCGAGCGTGACTGCGTTCGAATCGTAAATGAAAATTAAATTATCGAGGCCCCAATGCCCGGCCAGCGCGCACGCCTCGGAGGCAACGCCCTCCTGCATATCGCCATCGCTGCACAAACAAATTACATGCTGATCGAAAATTTTGTGCTCGTCCGTGTTAAAACGCGCGGCGGCCATCTTCGTCGCCACGGAAATGCCAACTGCGTTGCCTACGCCCTGACCGAGCGGCCCTGTCGTGCATTCCACTCCAGGCGTTTCACCAAATTCAGGGTGCCCCGGTGTCCTGGAATGCAATTGCCGGAACCGTTTGATCTCCGATATCGGCAGATCATAGCCGCTCATGTGCAGCCATGCGTAAAGAAACATGCTGCCATGCCCGCCCGAGAGGACGAAGATATCGCGATTAATCCAGCGCGGCTGATCCGGATTGTATTTCAAAGTATAGCCGAACAGGACCGCTCCGATCTCCGCGCAGCCGAGCGGCAGCCCGAGATGCCCCGATTGCGACGCCTGCACAGCGTCCATGCACAAACCGCGCGCTTGAGTCGCAGCTTTGGAAAGAATTTCAGTGTTCAAACTCATACAAGTTTATACGCGCGTCAGCGCGGAATTGGAATGTCGAAATTTCGCGCGCGCACTTTTTTGGAAGATCAATGCCGGTTAAATTGTCAAATCGTTGAATCGTTAAATCGCAAAATCGATGTAACGGTGTAACGGTTTAACGATTTAACGTCTTGAAGCAATGAATCAGACGGCCCTTCTTCAGATCGCTGAAAAGCTCGAACGCCTTGCGGGAAGGCTGCCGTCCAAAATTCGAAAAGCAGTTCTCAGCGAGCTTACCCCCCTGAAGGAATTATTCCTCAAGCAACGGCCGCCGCGTTTTCTCTTCATCGGATCGAGCAAGATGCCGACGCACCAAATCATCAACGCGCTTTTTACACCTGGCGCCCAGGAACAGATGAATGTTGCTGTGATGCCCGTGCATCGCTGGGTCGACTGGAACATATCCGGGCATGGCACAATCTCCATCCTGGATGCGCGCGACGTGGGCAATTCCGCGGCAACTCAGGTCGAAGAAGATCTCAGACGTCAACCTCCCGATGTCATCTTTCTTTTCGACGGCGGCGAATCGAATTCGGCTAGATCATCCGCCACCAACTTGATGTTGCATTTATATGATGAGGTTGGCGTAGCGCTGGACGATGCAAAGGTTATCGCAGTCTCTTTCGGATGGGAAAAGAGCGCTGCCCAACTGGAAGAAGAACTCAAGATGCACCCGGCGATTCGTGATCGCCTGCTCAAGATCATCCAATTCACCGAAACGCATTCGGCCGAGACGCGCGGTTTGTTGTCGGTTCTGACAGGGGAGCTCCCGAATGAAGCCAAAATCGAGATGATCCGGATTTCGCGCGATCGCGAAGCCCAGCATCATATCGCACAAATGCTCGTAAAATCGACGACCGCAATTTGCGCGGCGATCGGCGCGCAACCCATTCCGCTGGCGGACCTGCCGATTCTAACTTCGCTCCAAGTGATGATGGTCTCAGGAATCATGTATGTCAGCGGCCGAGAACGAAGCTTGCGCGCTGCGACGGAGTTTATCACGGCGCTCGGAGCAAACGTCGGCGCCGGAATGCTTCTCCGCGAAGGTGCACGGGCGATTCTGAAGTTTTTTCCTGGATGGGGGAATATCGTCTGCGGCATGATTGCCGGCGCAGGCACATACGCGATCGGCCGCGCGGCGAGCGCGTTTTTTATCGGTGGCGTCTCCCTAGGGGATGCACGTCGAAAATACCTAGCCGAGCGCAGGCCGACTTCGCAAAAGCCACATCGATTACCTCGCTCTCCGGGGACTTTTAGATCCATTGAATAACTTGTGAATAAGTTCCCGCCGCCCGGGCGTTTTGTTCACAGAATTTTGTGAACAAATATACAAATTTCCAGGAGCCCGGCGCGCAGCGCGCAAGGGTCACATGAAGCTCTCCGACATACGAACCGCGCTTCGAAAAATACGTCTTTGGCCAGCGAGAACACTCGGCCAAAACTTTCTCCACGACCAAAATCTTGCTCGCTGGATTGTCGATCAAGCGCAGATCACTCCCGAGGATTACGTGGTCGAAATCGGAGCCGGACTAGGCGCGCTCACCGAGTTCATCCTTGAGAAAGGCGCGCGCGTTCTCGCAATCGAAAGAGATGCGCGACTCGCAGATTTTTTGGGTACCCATCTGAGCCATCAGCGGCTTGAAATACTCAACATCGACGCGCTGAAATTCGATCCGCGTTTTCTTTTTGCGCATCGCCGAGTGAAACTGCTTGGCAATCTTCCATACAAAATTTCGAGCGCGTTGCTATTAAAATTCCTTCAACAACCGAATCCTATTTCGCTGTGGTTGTTAATGTTACAAAAGGAGATGGCAATGCGACTTTCAGCGTCTCCATCTACACACGATTACGGAGCGTTGACGTTACGCGTGCAGTTGCACCATCGCGTAAAATATCTGCGCAGCGTACCCGCGACCGTTTTCTTCCCGCAACCAGATGTCGATTCTGCGGTGGTGCGAATCTTGCCGCGTGATCCGCTCGAATTGCCCGAGCGCGATGAGGAACTGCTACTAGGATTGATTCGAGCCGGCTTTTCTCAGAGAAGAAAACAATTGAGAAAATTGCTTCGTGATTATGCGGAGGACTGGGACACAATCGCGCAGCGACTAAACATCAATCCCAAGGCTCGTGCCGAAGAGCTATCGTTGCTGCAATGGATCGATCTCACCAATTTCATTGCTCCGGTTCCGCACCCTGACCCACGCCTAACTACCAGTGAGCGCTTCCCGATCGTCGATAAAAAAGATCGGATTCTGGGCTCCGCGAGCCGCTCTGAGGTGCATGGGAATAACTTGCTCCATCGCGCTGTGCATATTCTGATCTTCAACGATGCTGGCGAAGTTTACTTGCAACAACGCTCGCGTTGGAAAGATCGGCATCCTTTGAAGTGGGACTCCAGTGCCGCCGGCCACGTTGCAGCAGCGGAACGTTACGATGAAACAGCCCGGCGCGAGCTGAAGGAGGAATTAGGTGTGAGTGTGCCGCTTCGAAAGATTCTAAAACTTCCCGCTGCGCGACGCACCGATCATGAGTTTATCTGGCTATACAAAGGAGTGGTTTCTAGCGAGCTCGCACCTAACAAGTGTGAAATCCAGAGAGGCATATTTTTGCCACCGGCCGTGGTCGATGGCTGGACATCGGCGCGACCGGAAGATTTCGCGTCGGGGTTTTTGGAATGCTGGAACGCGTACCGGCGGAAAATGCCTCTCGATGGCAACCGGCCTATCCGCCCAAGGACTTTCTCCTAGGCAAACGACGCAGCATCCTCCGCTTAAACTTTCGGGCAGCACGCCTCGCTGCTTTCTTTCCGCCATAGACGCTGTCGCTGAACATTTTTGTCACGACACGATCACCGCGAAGAAAGTGCACCTGAAAACCATGCGTCTGTTTTCTGGCACGCGCTTTGGTGTCGATGCGGCGAATGTTTTCTTCCGAATCAGGATTGGGCCGTCTTCGTCTTTGCATGGGCAATTAACAAGAAGCTAACCATACAATGCGACGATTCAATGAGCGAATGAAACGGAACCATGAACCGTCTCGGGAGAAGGCAGGTTCCAAGAGCGCCATTTTTTGTCGTACTCGCTTGCGGGCAACAGCGCGTAACACGGATGCTGTTTTACTCGTAACCAAGTGATCAGCTTCACCAGGTTTTCCTTTGCCATCGTGGTGCAACCCGTGGTTGGCCGATTCACCCCGCGGCGAATATGAAAAAAAATTGCACTGCCCGCGCCGGGTACTGGCGGATCGGAATTATGCCGGACCTCAATGAGCCACTCGTACGCAAAGTCGGCCGAGCGCATTTTTTCATGGGTGTAATTGTCTGGAGGATTTTTTGGATCGATCACGATATGGCGATTGTAATTCGGCGAGCGCGGGTCGTCGCTCCAAACGTCTGCCTCCGTCACTTGATGATATGGATAGTCGCCTCCCGCAGGCAGGTGCGAATTGTATCCGAAGATTTTTCCGATCTCGAAAACTCCAGCAGGCGCGCGGCCGTCGCGCTCTTTTTTTCTAAGACCCTGCTCGTTTTGCCCGGCAACGCCCGTACCCCAGGCGAGTCCATTCTTGCCGAACATCGCTGGAAAAGGTCCAGCCACAGCAGCCCAGTCTCCTCCGTGCAGCCGCTCAAATAATCTCCGTATACGCTGACGGAAATCAGCATTAGCAAATAGATCACGAGGCTGCGCACGATCGACGTAAACTTCTGAAAGGAAATCATTTTAGCCATTCCGGCGGTTGTTTTCACATCCATGACCACGACGCGTAACGATTTCTTGTTTGTTGGCTCGCCCCAGGGTCGAGCCGAAATTCCTATCGCTTATGAAAACATCACTCATACTTACAGCCACAATTGCCTGTTTGGGCTTGGCCGTAGCTTCTACGTTCGCCCAAACCCAGAGCACTACTACCAGCACCACCACTTACGTCCAGGCCACTAAAATCGTCGGCACGAAAGTGAAATCATCGCAGGGGGAAGAAATCGGTACGGTCAAAGACGTTGTGCTTGACCGGAATACCGGCTGCATGGCCTACACTGTTCTATCCACTGGCGGGGCAGAAGCACGTGCTGGTGGCAAAATGGTCGCGGTTCCCTGGGGCGTGTATTCTCCCACGTCGGACATTAGCGAACTCACAGTAACTGTTGATCGGGAGCGCATCTATAACGCGCCGGCATTCGATTATGCTCGGATCGAAGAATACTCGAGGCCCGATTACATCACCAACGTCTATAGCTATTATGGCGTAAGCCCGGGCGCGGCAGTTGGTGTTGGCGTTTCCGGTTCTAGTACAACAACCGGCGCCACCACAACAACAGGCGCGGCAACCAGACCAGGGACGACTTCTTCGCCGGCTGGTGCCAGCTCACCGGCGGTAACTTCTTCGCCTCCCGGAGCCAAATCGCCCCTGCCTGCAACATCGGCTTCGTCGGCCAGATCACCAAGTCCGCACGCCACGGCAGCAACGAGCCCACACCCGACCCGGGGCGGGAGGCCACACGAAACAGTTTCTCCAAGTACTCGCGGCGGAGCAGTCGGTGCTTCTCCAACGGAAGAAAAGCGAGGCACAAGAGGCACGCACGAAGAGACAACTCCACCATCTGGCCGCAACGAGACCGGAGCGCGATCGGAAACTGAACGAGCTCCATCAGAAGCGGCGAGCCCCGGTGAAAAAGCAGCTGGATCACAGCATCGCCAGAGGGGAAAACGCGAGACCACCAGCCCTTCAGAGAAACCTCCGGGAGGAGAATAACAAATCCAAAGCTTCAGTGTGAATTCAACCCTGATCGCTCTGGATTGAAGCTTCGGCGCGTTCACACACAATCGGTCGCGAATCACGCAGAGGTTTGGCTCTCTACAGCAGCGGTGTCAGCCGGAAGATATTTCACACCGACCAGCCAAGCCAGGCCGGAGAGGAAAATGATTCCTGACACAAACAAAAATGCGACGTGCATGTTGGTGTGACCACCAATGTAGCCCAGAAGCCAAAACGCCTGCACATCGCCGAGTGCGTGGATAACGAGAATGTTTGCTGCAAACGCCGTAGCACGCACTGCAGGGAGTGAAACGTTTGCAAGAGCCGTATTGGAGGGACCCGTGTTCAGAAACAGGAAAAAGATCGCGAAGAACATTGTGATCCACGTCACGGGAAACGGAATGTAAAGAGTCGCAATAAAAAAAGGACAGGCGATCAGCATGCCGATGCCTGAAACCCAAAAGTAGGAACCAGCGAAACGCGAACGCAGTCTGTCCGCGATAACGCCTCCCAGAAGCGTCGAGACGAGACCTGCGACAACAGTAATCAAACCAAAGATCGTCATTCCCATCTCAGGACTTTGGTTCCGATAACGGAGATACGCTGGCACCCAGAAACCCAAACCGCCCGTTACAAAAGTCGTCAATGTCATGGCGATGCAGTTGATGAGATACGAGCGTGTGTGGAACAAGTTCCGGTAGTCACGAATGCTGCGGCGCGGTGTCTTTTGCACCACGGCGACTCGCGGATCGCGTTGCCAAAAGCATAACAAACCAAGCAACAATCCTGGCGGCGTGACTAGATAAAATGCCCAGCGCCAGCCTAGATGAGCGCCGACCAGTCCTCCGATTACATAACCGAGGGCGCTGCCCACAGGAATCGCCGCACAAAAAATTGCCATGACCCGGCCGCGTATCTGGATCGGGAAAAGGTCAGATATAATCGTGGGCGCCGCCGGCCCATAACCGCCTTCGCCGATTCCAACAA
This sequence comes from Verrucomicrobiota bacterium, assembly GCA_003221295.1. Taxonomy (GTDB): domain Bacteria; phylum Verrucomicrobiota; class Verrucomicrobiia; order Chthoniobacterales; family UBA10450; genus AV69. The sequence continues at coordinate 11,864 of QHRA01000206.1, forward strand.
AGATACGAGTAGCGAACAATATCCCGAACGTCGCGGCCAGACCTGACGCGCCGCTAGCCAGGCTCCACAAAATGACAGCAATGCCAACGATGACCCAACGCGAAATTCGATCGGCGAGCAAGCCGAGAACCGGCGCGCTCAACATGTAAGTAACGAAAAATGCGACGGCGAGCAGACCGGTCTTTGTCATCCGGTTTACGTCGTCAGGCGCGAAAAATGTTGCGCGAATATCAGGCTCGAGCGCCGCCAGAATTTGGCGATCGATGTAATTGAAAAGGTTAATGGCCAAAAGTAGAAAGAGAGCGCTCCGCGCGCCGCTCAGCGTTTTCCCTACCGGTTCCATCGCAATTGACGATTGCAGTTTGCCCCACGCCGATTGTAAATCATAAACGATGAGTTCGATGTCAGGCGCTGAGCGCGCGCTCTATTTCTTTGGTCGGCTGCTGGTGCGTTGCTTTTACCGGGTCACTGCGCTTGGATTGGAAAACCTTCCACAGGGCGGATTCCTCCTTTTGCCCAACCACATCACCTGGGTTGACGCGCTCGTTCTGCAGCTGGCTTGCTCGCGCCCGATTCGATACGTCATCGACGAGGAACATTATCACAAACCGATTCTGCACCCGATTCTGCGGACGTTGGGTTGTATTCCAATCAATACTCGCAATTCGCGTTCCGCCATTCGCGCTGCAGCGGAGAAAATTGCCGAGGGCGAGATCGTCTGTCTTTTTCCCGAGGGCCAGCTGGAACGCACGGGATCGTTGTTGCGTTTGCAGCGCGGTTATGAATTGATCGCGCGGCACGCCAACGCGCAGGTCGTTCCGGTTTGGCTCGATCAACTTTGGGGATCCATCTTCTCATTCCAGGGCGGAAGATTTTTCACAAAGTTTCCCAAGCGAATCCCCTACCCTGTCACCATCGCCTTCGGCGAGCCGGTTAACGCCGAGGCTGCCAATGTTGCGACCGTTCGCGAAGAATTGCTCAAGCTCGGTGAATCTTGTTTCAGTCGCCGCCCATCATTGGATCGACATCTCGCCGAAGAATGCGTGCGCGGCTTGAAGCGCAGACCGTTTGCCACAGCTGTGATCGACGGAACCGATCACAGCGAACTCAGCCGATCAAAATTGCTCGGCGCGGCAGCAGCATTTAGCCGCTATCTTCGGAAGGAATTTTCCGACAAACGAATCGCCATCGTCTTGCCGGCGAGTAAGGGATCGATGTTGGCGAATTTGGCCGTGACACTGGCAAACAAAGTTCCTGTGGATCTCAATTTCACCATGGGCCGGGCTGCAAACGAATCCTGCTGCCGGCGCGCCAACCTGCGAGTTGCGGTTTCAGCGACACCGTTCATGGAGCGACTCAAAGATTTTCCATGGCCGCAAAAGATTTTGAAGTTGGACGAGCTGCTCCCGCCTATGAAACGCCAAATCATTTTCTGGTGGATAATAGCGCTGCTGGTTCCGGCACGGTTGCTTTTGCGGCTTTTGCAAATTCCCAAACAAGGCGGGCACGCCGAAGCGGTCTTGCTTTTTACAAGCGGAACGACCGGAGATCCGAAAGGCGTTGTAGTAAGTCACCGCAATGTGGTCGGAAACGTCTCGCAGTTCCGCCAACTGCTCGACGCAAGAAAAACCGATGCCATCCTCGGCTCGCTGCCGTTCTTCCATACATTTGGATCGACGGTCACACTTTGGTATCCCCTCATCGAGGGTGTGCGCATCGTCACGTTTCCGAATCCATTGGACGCCGCGAAGTGCGCGGCGCTGATCGAACAGTACGGCCTTACGTTCCTGCTCGCGACGCCCACATTCCTGCGGTTGTATTTGCGTAAGGCCGAGCCGGAACAGCTCCGCAGCTTGCGTCTCATTATTGTCGGCGCGGAAAAGCTGCCGCTCGATCTGGCCAGCCATTTTGAGCAACGCTTCCAGAAAAAAGTCTTCGAAGGCTACGGGCTCACTGAGACCGCGCCGGTAGTCAGCGTAAACTTGCCCGAGCCGACACCGAGCGCCGCGCCGACAAGTCGCCTGGGTTCCGTGGGGAGACTTGCACCTGGAATCGCCGCGGAAATACGCGAACCGGAAACAAAGCGGAAGCTCTCACTTTTTGAAACCGGAATGTTGTGGCTGCGCGGCCCAAATATTTTTGAAGGTTACCTGAATGATCCAAAACGAACGGTGGAAGTCCTGCACGATGGCTGGTTGAAAACGGGCGACATCGCCCGGTTCGACGAAGACGGATTTCTCTACATCGAAGGCCGTGTCTCGCGTTTTTCAAAGATCGGCGGCGAAATGGTGCCGCATGAAGCGATCGAACAGAAAATCGTCGATCTACTGGATTTGTCCGGGAGAGACGAACGTCCCATCGCCGTCGTGGGTGTTCAGGACGAGGCCAAAGGCGAAGCGCTCGTGTTGCTCAGCGCCGTCGATATCGATCTTGCGGAGCTGCGCAAGAAACTTCAGGACACAGGAGTTCCGAACTTGTGGATTCCAAAACACATCCAACGCATCGAAGCGATCCCGGTTTTGGCCTCTGGCAAACTCGATTTAAAAAAATGCCAGCAACGCGCAACTGAAAGGTAGCAGGCAACCGCCGGGCGCGCAGATTCTCTTGACGCATCGCACGGACATTTGAGGTTTGCCTGCAATGAAAAATACATTCCTGGCAATTTCGTCGGCCGGTCCTAACCATGATCGATCGAAGGGCACGCGGGAGCAACCGTTCTGGGATGAGCACGCCGCGTTTATCGATCGACTCGTCGATGATGGTTTTATCTTGATGGGCGGCCCGTTGGTCGATGAACGCGAGATGCCGCACGGTGCTCTCTTGATAGTGAATGCCGAAGATGAAAATGAAGTACGAGAGAGACTGAAGAACGATCCCTGGTTCGAGAAAAGCATCCTGAAACTGGAAAGCGTAAAGCGCTGGCGGATCTTTATTGACGCGAGAAAATAAAAATCATCCGCCACTGCTGTTTCGCTCGCACCGCTTTAAAATCATTCGGGATTCTTCGCTTCGCTCAAGATGACATTTGTTTTGAACATCCAAAACACCGCTGTGTCGCGTATCCAAAGTGATGGTGAACTGAAACGAAAGGGGATCATATGAAATTGAAAATAATTGCTATCGCTTGCGTGGCGATCGCGCCGTTCGCGCTAGCACAGACTGGGTCGGGGCCGACCAGTACAGGAGAAAGAGATATCGCTGCCGCGCCGACCGGGGAGATTAGCTACGTCAACGAATTCACGCCCGGCAAATCCATCAAAATCACCAGAGCGAGTGTTGGGACACAACCTGTCGTTTACAGACTCGCACCAAATGCCCGATACGTTAATGAGGCTGGGGCGCCAATCGATCCGAGCGATATTCAACCCGGTACGCGCGTCTGGCTCGCGATCACGGGCACCGGACCAGGTCTCACAGTGGATCGTGTTGTAGTGGTCGCGCCGAAATAAGCCGGCGGTTTGAGGTTTGCGACTGAGGTGAGAGTGGCTTTTCGGCGATCACCTCTCGCTCGCTGGGCCAAAGCTAAGGCGAAGGTGAGTCACTGATCACCGGCCATTTTCTGTTTGTCGATCGCCAGGTAATCGTCACGCGGCGGGCTGAAAGTATCGAGCACGCGCGTTGGTAAAATAGTTTCCACGCCGTGCGGGACATTGCTCGCGAGATAAAAGGAATCGCCCGTCGAAAGCTCGTGCGCCACACCGTCAACAATCAGTCGCATTTTGCCTTCGAGAATGTGAACGAGCTGCTCCTGCGCGTGCGAGTGCGGCGGCATGCGACTTCCGGCCGCTAGTGTGGCCATCATCTGATACATGTTCTTGCCGTGTGCGACCGTCCTCCGCGTGATACCGGGACAAAGTTCAATTGTCGGGTTCTCTCGTTTCATCTCCATAAGTTAACGTGCGTAACTTGATCGCGCTAATATCCGCTTCTTCAAATTAGCACTTATCACCTTGCTACTGGTCGCTCGTCACTGGCAGAATGCCCGCCATGAAAACATTCATTTCATTAACCACTATTCTGTTCGCGACATTGGTCGCGGCTTCCTCATTTGCGCAAAACCCCACAGCACCGCCGCTGACTGCATCCAGTCCGAGTGCGGCCCAACCAGCAGCTGCAACCGGTCAGCCAAATCCGCAGGAGATGATGAAACAGATGATGGAGCTGTCGAAGCTCAATGAGAACCACAAGCTTCTGTCCAGCCTCGACGGCAACTGGAATTTCACCATCAAAATGTGGATGAATCCCGATCCAAACGCGCCGCCGCAGGAATCCAAAGGCACCGGGACCCGCAAGACCATCATGGGCGGCCGTTACGTGATGATGGATGTGACCGGCAAAATGCAGATGCCGGGTGAAGACGGCAAACCGAAAGACATGCAATTCAAAGGCATGGGTCTTGAAGGCTACGACAACGTAAAGAAAAAGTTTGTCGCCTCATGGGTCGACAACATGGGCACTGGAATCCAGTTTTCCGAAGGCACCTACGATCCCGCGACCAAGAGTTTCACCTACACAAGTGAAATGGAGCCCGCGCCCGGAATGAAAATGCCAGTGCGCGAAGTCATAAAGATCGCTGACAACAACCACATGAGCTTGGAATGGTACGAGAATCACGGCGGCCAGGAAAAGAAGACCATGGAGATTAATTACACGCGTACGGGGAAGAAATAGCGAAGCTTCAATTTGATTCTGCGAGAGTCACGCCAGCAATGTCGTGGCTCTTTTGCATTTTATGTAACATCGACAGCGTCCGAGCGAGCTAACCTGCCGAACTCGACGATAACGAATCACCTGCTACGTTCGGGCCATTCATAAGCCGATATCCGAGACTGCAATCGACCCGCGCTTTCAACATCGGGAACGTCAGCCGGGGCTCGATCTTCTCCGTGCGCTCGCCATCATTGTTGTTGTCATTTATCACGCAGCGCTTTTCGGATTCAAATTGCCCGGCCGTGTTGATCGCTTCGGCTGGATCGGCGTCGATCTTTTTTTCGTGCTCAGCGGTTACTTGATCGGCGGACAACTGCTCGCCCCGCTCGCGCGCGAACAATCGATCAAGCTTGGGCGCTTCTTCGCTCGCCGCGTCTTGCGGATTATGCCGGCTTACTTTGTCATTCTGGCGGTTTACTTTTTGTTGCCGTCATGGCGCGAGTATCCCGACATGGCGCAGCCGCTCTGGAAATTTCTTTTGTCTGTCCAAAACATTGCGCTTCACGGCGGGACCGCGTTCTCGCACGCATGGTCGCTCGCGGTCGAAGACCAATTCTATCTTTGTTTGCCGTTCATCCTGCTCCTTGTGAATCGCTCGCCGCGCACTGCGCTGACTATTCCATGCGTTATCGTTTTCGGCGGGCTCGCATTGCGCACATTTCTCGCTTGGAAGAATTGGTCGATCGACGGCGGCGTTTCGTTCCGTGCGTTTCAAGCGTGGATCTATTATCCATCCTGGACTCGGCTTGATCCGCTCGTCCTTGGCGTTGCGCTCGCCGCGATCGAAAAATTCCGGCCGCACTGGTGGAAACGATTGACGAATTTTGCGATCTGGCTCTGGCTGCCTGCTCTGGCGCTGATCGGTTATGGCTTATATCTAGGCGAAGGCGACAATCTCACCATCGCCGCCTGCGTCTGGCAATTTCCGCTCGTCGCACTCGGCATGGCTGGGCTCCTCATCTGCGCGCAAAGTCCGCGGTTGATTTTTCGACGGATAAAAATTCCAGGCGCAGCGTTCGTCGCCAGCATCGCTTACAGCGCGTACCTGATACAGAAAATTATTATCCACGCGGTCGATCAGTTTTGTTCATCTCACAACATCCAGCTCACATCTGCGATCGCTCTGCTCGGCGTGGAACTCTGCGTTTACGCCACGGCAACTCTCCTTTTTTTGTTGGTCGAACGACCTTTCTTACAACTTCGCAAACGCCTGGCGCCGCGAAGCCTAGGCAGAAATCGGTATCGATCGTGCGACGCGTCGCAAATCCTCGAGCAGGATTTCCATATCGCCTAAAGTGGTCCGGTAGTTCAGCACGCACCCGCGCAAGGCAAACCGACCGGCCAGCGCGGCATTGGAAAGATACGAACTGCCATCTCGTTGCAGAGCGACTAGCAGGCGTTCATTGAACGCATCGATTGCTTCGGGCGATTTGTTTTTCAACTGCGCTGGCACATGACGAAAGCAAAAGATCGATAGCTCGACCGGCGCGACCATCTCGAAGTCATCGCTGGCTCGCACCATCGACTCGAGGTAGCGGGCACACGCGAGATTGTTTTCAATCGCCGCGCTCAAACAATCGAGCCCCACCCCTTTTAACAACATCCACACTTTAAGCGCCCGGAAGCGCCGCGACAGCTCCGGCCCGTAATCCCAGCATACAAAAGCTTCGTCTTCCTCTTCACCAAACATCCGAGTGTATTCCGCCTCATGAGCAAACGCGGCCCGGGCAATCTCCGGATCGCGGTAAATCACGCAGCCAACGTCCACTGGTAGATAAAGCCATTTGTGAGGATCCAGCGCGATCGAATCCGCCTGCTCCATGCCCGCGAACAATTTTCTCGCCGATCTCGCGAGAACGGCGAATGCTCCATAACTTCCATCCACGTGCATCCAAAGCTGGAAGCGATCCGCAACCTCTCGAATAGCCGTTAACGGATCGATCGCGCCCGTGTTCACAGTTCCGGCATTCGCAACCACGCAGAACGGAATGCGGCCCGCCTCAATGTCGGCACTGATTTTTGCAATGAGATCGTCCGTCCGAATCCTGAAGCGCTCGTCCACGGCGATGTAACACACATTGTCTCGCCCGATCCCCAAAAGCGCCGCTGCCTTGGCGACGGAGAAATGCGTCTCGGTCGACGCATACATGCGCAACCGACCTGACGAATCATTTCTTTTCTGCCGGGCCATCGCGATCCCGATGAGGTTAGCCATTGATCCACCGCTGACGAAGAGCCCACCAGCTCCGGCGTTGACTCCAAGAATTTGCCGGATCCAATCGATCGTCAGGCGTTCGAGTTCCACCGGTGCCGGCGCCGAGCGCCAGATCGTGAGATTGGCGTTCAACGTCGAAGCGAGCAGGTCCGCGAGCGCCGCGATCGGAATTCCAGGCGATTGCACGTAGCCAAACATCCGCGGATGCGCATTTTGCCGGCTAAACGGAACGATCGTGTCGCAAAAAACTTTCAGAAGCGAATCAAAATCGGTTCCCTCGATTGGAAGAGTGGCGTCAAGTCCGCTTCGAATTTCGTGTGAAGACGTATGGCGATACACGGGGCGAGCGCGAAGGTCGCCCAGATAATCGGTCATGAATTGAATGACGGAATTACCCCAGTCGCGTATTTCGTCGGCGGACGGATCGAGCATGTCCATGTAGTATGCGTCGCGGGAATGCCATTGTCAGCCTTCGCATCGTATCGCTGATCGCTGCTCGCGTCAGGAAAAACCAAGATTCACACAAAGAATGGACGCCGAACTTGCGAGCTACTCACCAAGCTGTGCGTGAGCAGGATCTTCTTCTTTATGTCGCCACGGAGAAATCCGTGTAAACAAATCGCGGGTAACTCCTGCAATGTCTTCGACTTTGGATACGCCGCTGTCGCGCGCCGCTGCCCAAATCTTCCTTACGACCAGTGCGCCGTTTTCTCGCACGATCCGGCCCAGATGATGCACCGCGGCTGCCGTAGCGGATTTGCGAATAGCGTCCCGCGAGCAACGCGAGGTGAGCGCGCAGTATCGTCGCGCAACTTCACCAACTCTCAGCGTCAGAAACGCGTTGGCGGCGCCATTTGAGATAGACCTCACCAGAAGTGCTGAAATGCCGCTGAGCCCCGGGATTCCGCCTTTGATGGCGGGCACAACGGAAGTGGCGAGTGGCGCGATCATTTCACTGAGATCGAGCGATTCGAGCCCGCTGGCGATCAGTGCCGTCCCGGCCACGTTCGCATAGAGCCGGATCAATTCACGCGGCGACGGGCGCTGCACGTAAATGCGCGCGACCCGGTTCACCATTTGAATTTGCGTAAACAAGACCACCAGGCCGTCGAGCCGCCCGTTTTGCATCAGTGCCGTGCTCAGGAAAACCGTGCTCGCTGTTCGGCGCACAACCTTGTCCGCTTCGTTCGACAAGTGGCCAACCGCCTCTTCGATCTCCTCGGGCGTCGCAAGCGGCAAATCCCACGTGCGCGGATTAACCGCCAGCCGTATGCGTAACGCTTGCAGATATGCGTCGTGCTTCGGTCCCGACGTTTCCGCGGGCGGAATGAGCGCCCCCGGCAACCGCGCGTAGGTGATCACGCAGTAAAGCGCAAAAAATCCCGATGCGAGAAAAAAGCTCCAGAACACAATCGTGCCTGCGATCGGATGAATTCTGTCAGCCAACGAGATCAGACTCGTCACTCCGGCGACAATCAGCGATAGAACGCACACCGTAGTTAGCACGACCAGGAGGATGATGATCCTCCGCGCACCTGAGTTCTCGGCAGCAGATTTCATATCGTTCTGGTTAGTTTCGCTCCGTGTCGTTCTTGTTCAATTAAGTTGTTGAGGCGCTTCATACCGTGCTGTAGCGGAGGCGTGTCGCGTGCAAACTTGGCCTTACTTCGTTGCAAACGGCGGCGGCTTCATTTTCTCGACACAGCTCACATCGAGATTTTTTGCATCGCCTTTGTCCAGGAATTCAATCGCAATTCGATCAATGCACCCAGGATCCGCCAGGCCGTCAACACCGTGCCCGGCTTCGGGAACAATCACATGTCTGCTTTTCGGCAAATGCCTGGCGACCTCTTCGCCGTACTTTGGCGGCGTGATCGGGTCCATGTTGCCGGAAAAAATCAGCACCTGCGCGGTTGAGCGCACAGGCTCGAGAAAGTTGCTGGGAATTTCACCGCGCGGCCACATGCTGCAGGCGCGCGTTTGCTGGAACACGCGATAATCGCCGAACGGATTTCCGGCAGCCAGCTTCGCCGCTTCCGCCGGATCGATGAATGGGACATCTTCCGCGCACGTGACTGACAAATACATTCCGTCCGCGACGAAATCAGGAATCGACGGGGCGATCGCCTCCTTCAGAAATGGCGCGAAATCGCCGCCTGCCGCATGATGAACGATCAACGGAATTCGCGCCGCCTTATCACGTTCGTACATCCATGTCCTTATCTTCTCCCCAAAAACACCTGGCTGAATTTCGACTGTCGTCGACGCGGATTTGTTGGGCGGAGAATATTCCACGCGCGCAGGCTGTTTCTCCAACTGTGCCAGCGCGTTCTTCCAATCATCGCGGATCTGGGGGAAAGCCGCGTGACACGCGGCGTCCTGTTCGCATTCGCCCAACAGCAGGTCCGCTGCACGTGCTCCGGCCTCGGAATGGTGTAACGGCATTTTCAAATCCGTTGGTGCGACACACGCCAAGATCGCGCTGCGCACGTGCTCCGGATGCTGCCGCAAATAAACAAGCGCCGCACGCGTTCCATACGACAATCCAAACAGATTGATTCTGTCATAACCGAGCCATGCTCGCACATCGTCCAGATCATCCATCGCAATTGAAGTAGTGTATTGCGTCAGATCCGCGCGCTGCTCGAGCGCGTGACGCATTGCTCTGACGTACTCGACTGGATACATCTCGCTCATGTAATACTGCGGTGTTTTCTCCCGCGGAATTGCGAGGCGATTTGATTTGCCGGTGCCGCGCTGGTCAACGCACACCACATCGTGCCGGCGGCGATACTCTTTGCCCGGCCCGGCGTAGAAGCCCGCTCCCTGTGCGGACGACGCGCCCGGACCGCCCGCCAGATCGAATAGCGGCTCCGCTTTCGTCTTTTGATCGAACGCCGGGAGAACCACGATGTTTAGATCGATAGTTCGACCAGTCCGCGTCTGGCGGTTTTCAAACACCGTTAGTTTACCGCAGAGCAATTCCTCGTTCACCCCTTCTACTCGACACGGCTTCAACTTTGACGAGCCGCCGGCCGGACGCTGTTTTGCGCAGCCGCTCGCATCGAGCAAAAGGAGCGCAGCCCCGCCGGCGATCAGCGAGGCAGAACAAACGCAGCGAAGTCCGCGCACCCGCCATTTTATTGCGTAACCGGTAGGCCGCATAAACTCTGCCTTCTTAATTGAAACTTGCTCGCTTCCCGCACTCGCTCGCCGCTACCCTCGCAGCTTTACCTTCGACGTCTCTCGTCCCGTTCGCTCCATTCTTACTTCTCGGTTTAGATCCAACGGCGCACGTCGTGTTTATACTGCAGATAAGGCTCACCGAATTTCGCGGTGAGATATTTCTCTTCGCGAAGGACTACACCGTAATGAAGGATCAACGCGAGCGGGACGACGAAGAGCAACGTGATCCAGTCGTTAAGGAAAAGGCCCAGCGCGATCTGCACCAGACAAAGCGCCAGATACATCGGGTTCCGGGTGAAGCGAAACGGTCCGTCGCGCACAATCGTTAGCGCAGGCTCGGCAGGGTGAACGTTTGTTCCAGCCGTTTTCATTGTTCCCAACGCCCACAGCGCCAGCGTCGGCGCTAAACTGATAAAGACAATCCCGCAGACGAGACAGATGCCATATCTCATGATCGGCACCCGTATGGACAGATGCACCAGAACGCTGATCACCGCGTTCACCAGCCAGATGAGAGGTGGAAAAGCGATGACTCTGGGATTATCTGGTGGTTGATCCGTGTTCAATGCTCGACAATTTAGGCAAATGCGTCATGCGTGCTTTGCGTTTTTCGGTGTCGCGATTTTGCTTCTTTCTCACGGAGCCCATGCTGAAGTAAAACCGATGATGAAAGCAGTCGTGGCGCATGAGTATGGCCCGCCTGACGTGCTGAAATTTGAAGAGGTACCCCGGCCTGAGCCGCAAGACGATGAAGCGCTCGTGCGCGTAATCACGAGCAGTGTTAATCCGGCTGACCCGCTCACGCTCAGCGGTAAATACGCGAAGGAATTCGGCACGCATTTGCCGCTGATCCCCGGTTATGACATCGCCGGCATCGTAGAAAAAACCGGCGCAAACATCAGTAAACTCAAAGTGGGCGATGCGGTTTACGGTTATCCAACGTTCGGTGGCGGCTGGGCAGATTACGTCACGGTCAAGGAATGGGAAGTAGCGGCGAAACCAAAGTCTTTGAACTTTGTCGAAGCTGCGGCGGTGCCGATGGGCGCTTTGACTGCGTGGCAGTCACTGGTGGACATCGCAAAGCTGCAACCGGGACAAACCATTCTCATTCACGGCGGCTCAGGCGGAGTTGGCAGCTTCGCAATCCAAATCGCGAAAGCACGCGGTGCACACGTCATCGCGACTGCCTCGACGGCAAACCAAGACCTTCTCAAGCAGCTCGGCGCGGATGTCGCAGTCGATTACACAAAGACCAAATTCGAAGACGTTGCGAAGGATGTGGACGCCGTGCTCGATCCGGTGGGAAAAGAAACGCTCGCCCGTTCTTATGGCGTACTTAAGAAAGGCGGCATTGTCATGTGCTTGGTCGCGCTCCCTGATCGGGCCGAGCTCCAGAAACGCGGTATTCACGGAGCAGCGATCTCGGCTCATCCGGATACAGCAGACCTTACGCAGATCGCGCGCCTGATCGACGCGGGAAAGATCAAGCCAATCGTGACGCAGGTTTTGCCTCTAAGCGAAGCCATTGCGGCGCAACAACAGGCCGCGACCCATCATACGCGCGGGAAAGTCGTGCTTCGAATTGCAGATGAGCCGAAAGGCTGATTCAGATTCGTTTCTCCCGCATTCCTGCGACGGCCAGGCTTTCAACCCGGGTCGTGGACTCGCCGTGGAAAGAACCCAGACAAAAATAATCTGCGTAATCTGTAGAGGATTGAATCTGGAAACCACGAATCGAGGAAAGGGATTTCCGAGATAGAAGGTAAAGTCGCGCAGGCAGCGGCGACAGAGTGTGGGAAAGGATGGAGTTTCAATCCACGAAGATTTGCCGGTGTTCCTGATCCAATTCTTTGGCTGGCGTCTGACGCAGACGCCCTACAACTGCTCGTCACTGTTCAACTTGTTGAGCGCCTGATCCCTACGGGCGGGTGGCCCCGGTCGCTATTTTGCGGATCAGTGCTATAATCTTAAATGTCTAAACGATCTGCTATGTCTTTCACGCGTCGCGGGCCGGACCACATTACCGAAGAGTTGATCGCTGTGCTTTCGTCGAAGGCCTCTTTCGAATTCAAGCCATTGTTCGAAATCATGCTCCTCAATCTGCGGGAGCGAAATGCAGCCAGTGGCGGCGAAGAGATGCTGCGTTTGCGCGCATATGAAAAGCTTCAGGGCCTTGTCCACAGGGGCGCAGTCAACCGAACAATCACAGGGACCACGAAGAAATACAAAGGCGTTGCCACACGAATTGCCGCGCTGCGCACTGAGATAAAAGCTATACGCGCCGCGTGCGACCAGCGCGCTCGCGCCAAGGCCGCCGCGGCCTGACTGATCGGGCCGGTCAGCTGGTTTACATCAATCGCGACAAAGAGGTGGTCGTCGTGTGGTTCGGCACGAACCAAGACGCCAATCCAAAACTCGAGCCCATCCCTGCCGCATCATCGCGAACACATTCTTCTGATCAGGCCCCCTCTGTGTGACACGGATTAAGGGAATGAATTAGGAATGCAGCAATTGTAGGGCGTCTGTGTCAGACGCCAACCGATGCGGACGCTTCGATGAGCGCAAACGCACTGGCAATTTCGAATTCTCTATAAGGCTGCGCTGAAATTCTCTCCGGCAGCGATAACAAGTGAATACGACGGCAATACTGCTTTTGGTGCTCATCGTGGTCGTGATCGCGGTGGGTGCAGTTCTCTTCTGGCAACGGCGGCGTTCAGTGGCATTGCAAAAGAAGTTCGGACCTGAATATCAGCACGCGGTCGGCCAGTTTGGTGGCGAACGCAAAGCGGAGGCGGAGCTGGCCGCGCGCGAGAAACGAGTGCGCAGCCTGGACATTCGCCCGCTTACCCCACAGGAGCAGGCGCGTTTCAGCGACTCTTGGAAAAAAGCGCAGGCACGCTTCGTGGATGAGCCGTCGCAAGCCGCCGCTGACGCGGATGTTTTGGTAAAGGAGCTCATGCGGGCGCGTGGTTATCCAGTCGGCGATTTCGAGCAGCGCGCGGCAGACATTTCAGTGGATCACCCAGATGTGGTGAGCAATTACCGGGCAGCACGCGAGATCGCGCTGCGCAACAACGCGGGAAAGGCGACAACAGAAGATATCCGGCAGGCGATGGTCCACTATCGCTCGCTATTTGAAGAATTACTGGAGACAGCGCAACCAGCAACACACAGGGAGGCAGTGGCATAAAGATGCCCAACTTCCACGAAGGAAGTGGCAAGAGACCTGGAAAAACGCAAGGGAACAACAGGAAAACCCGACATCGATAAGGCGACGCCGTTGTTTCCAGAAAATGAATCCGCGAATTTTCGCAATCGCTGGACAGAAATCCAGGGGGCTTTCGTCGACGAGCCCCGTCGCGCGGTTGAGCAGGCCGACGGACTCGTCGCTGAGGTAATCAAACGGCTGGCCAGCAGTTTTGCCGATGAACGTTCGAAGCTCGAAGGCCAGTGGGGTCGCGGTGACAACGTCTCGACGGAAGATTTGCGTGTCGCGCTGCAACGGTATCGCGCGTTCTTCGACCGGCTGTTAAGTGTGTAAATGGAATGAGGAAAGGAAGCTCGCAATGATAAAAGGACGTCAATTAGTCGGACGCGCTGTGATCGACATGGAAGCCGCGGAGCGCCTCGGCAAAATCAAGGAAATTATTGTCCAGCGTGACGGCGAGCGCGTCGCTGGATTCGTCGCGGTGCATGGTGAAACCATTGTTGGCACTGGGGGAACGCGCCGCATGATTCCCGCTTCCGCTCTGCATTCGATTGGCCCGGACGCGATCACAGTGCGCGGATCGGCGATGAAACAGCGACCGGCTGATCTCGATAATCTGCCGCGCATGTCCGACGTGGTTGGTCGCAAAATGGTGACGCGCGGCGGTCGACTACTTGGCTCGATCGACGATGTGCTCATCAACGGCGCGGATGGCACAATTATCGGGTTCGCGGTCGGCGACGCCGTCCGCAACAAGCTCGAAAATTTTTTCAATCCACAGCGTTCCCGAATCCACGGTTACGTGCGCGCCGATGCCGATCTGCAGGTAGGCAACGAGCTAATCGTAGTGCCGGACGACGCGCTCATTGAAGAAGACCCGGGCGCGCAGGGAGGAGATCATAAACCGGTCACACAAAAAACCGACGAACCCGAATCCCGCAACTGGGGCGAAACCGTGCCAGCCGAATCTTCGCGATCCACTATTTGGAAGCGGCGAACAGACGCGGCAAAGCGCGATGCATGGCACACGCCCGCCGAGGTTCGCACTGAATCTGCGACCGCGCCCGAAGTTGAGGACAACCGCGACGGTACGCCGACGGAGCTTCGTCTTCGATCTGAAATTGCGCGACCCGTGCAGAATACAGGCACCGCCGCGCCTGCCGAACCCGCGCCCGACGCTTCACCGTCGAATTAATTGGGGTGCACAGGCTGCTAGGGAAGCACGAACTTAGGGCGCCTTTGTGAGACGCCGGCGCAAAAATTGCTGTAGCGTCCGCTGTCTCGAGCGGTGACTGGGGAGCATAGGTCGCTGGCCTGTCGTGTTTGGTGGCTCGCCAAACACTCTTCTGTGAATCAAATCGCATCTATCGTAAGCCGCTTACGATGGATAAAATCCCCTGTCCGGGTGAGCACATACGCCTCACATACTGGTTCCGGTACCCGGCTAAAAGAATTTTCGCTCTCGTGCTAAGCGTGCCCCGACGATGCTGACTTGGACGCAAAGATTACGGCAATATCATCCTTGAGTGCCGTGTTCATCGCTTCAACTACGAGAGCTTCCAAGCCCGGGCCGACGTTGGCCGCTCGCATGGCCGCAACATTATCTTCATGATTTTTGAGAATATCCTGAATCGCGCCAGTTTTTTGTTGAGTTGTCATCCTGCTAGATACGGGGTTCACCTCCGCGCCAGCAACAGAAAAAGCATCTCTGCGCCACGAAGCCGACGCCCTCGCCGAACACTTTTATTTTTATCGTAAGCCGCTTGCGATGCATCAGATCTGCGGAGCTGTAGTGGCGGCTGTGTCAGCCGCAGTTGGCGATACGACCGCAGTGCACTCGCCGAAGGTTTCTTGTGAAAAAAATTCGCTTATGTGGATCAATTCAGCGTGCTGCGCGCGGCGGTTTAAGTCGGGATCCGGAATCTGGAATCCAAGAAACCAAAAAAAAGGAGATACTTGACCTCGATTCCTGGTTTCCTGATTAAAATTGTAAGACATTTCCTGCGTTTCTGAGCGATATTTGCTCATTATGGAAATGATCCTCCGGAGATTTGCGGGCATCTTTATCTTGGTCAGCCTATTGCTGGCTTACTTCCACAGCCTTTATTGGCTATGGTTCACCGCCTTTGTCGGGTTCAACCTCCTGCAGTCGTCGTTTACCAACTTCTGCCCTTTAGAGTTGATCCTGAAGAAAATCGGCGTGGGCCAGGGTTCGGCGACGCCGCGATAAGAAGAACCTCCTCTTCGACCCCGACATTCCATTTTCGATACCGCGGGGGCTGTAGTGGCGGCTGTGTCAGCCGCAGCATATCTGCGAGAAATTTCGTCTGCAGACGGATCTAGCATTTCTCAGTATGCGTCGCGTGAATGACATTGTCAGCCTTCGCTAATCAGCCAACCATCTCATCAATGGATAATCTTTCAGTGTTCTTTCTCGCCGAGAGCGAACAATCCGGTGAGGACGTCATGACTCGGCTGGTCACGTTCATACGGGCGGCGAAACAGACGCTGGTTTTTGCCATTTACGACATGCGCTTCAGTGATCTCCTCCGGGCCCAATTAGCAGCGGCGTTACGCGACCGGGCCGAGGCAGGTGTCGAAATTCGTTTTTGCTATGACGCAGACAAACCGCCCCAGCCGGATCTTGCCGCCGGTCAGGATCCCGCGCCTGCGGGCACGGGCGCATTTGTGCAATCACTCGGTTACCCGTGGCGGCGCATCGCGGGAATGAAACTGATGCACAGCAAATTCGTCGTGCGCGACGGACAAGCCGTCTGGACTGGCTCAGCCAACATGACCGACGACGCCTTCACTTTAATGGAAAACAACATTGTCGAAATCGACTCGCAGCCTTTGGCCAGTTATTACGCCCAAAATTTCGAGCAGCTCTGGGAGAAGGAAAACTTCGAGCACACCGGCCACGTTCATACCGAGCCGGTGCCGCTCACGTTTTCAAATCAATCAGCTAACGCGCGTGTAATGTTTTCGCCGGGCTGCGGTTTGGAAATCGATTCAGAGATCGCAAGACGCGTGCGAGCAGCGCAGCGCCGCGTTCGCATCTGCAGCTTGCTGATCAACTCCGGCACATTGATCGGCGAACTCGGGAATCTGTTGCGTCGCGGGCGCGTGGCCGTGGATGGAATCTACGATCGCACCCAAATGGAGCAGGTTTACGTGCAGTGGCAGGAAGTGCCGCAAAACCGATGGAAAATCGGCGCGCTTCAGGAAATCATCGCGCGCGCCGGTCTGATCGGGAAAAACTCAACGCCTTACACCCCGGCCGGGCGCCACAATTTCATGCACAACAAAGTTCTCGTGATCGACGATACGGTGATTACCGGCTCTTATAATTTTTCGCGGAGCGCTCAATTTAACGCCGAGAACATTTTGTTTATCGAAAGCGCGCCGCTCGCCGATGCCTACAGCGCGTATATCGATCATCTCGTGAAGAAGTACCACTGACTGTCGCAGCCAGGTGCCGCGTTGCTTCTCCGTTCCTAGCTGCCTTCCGATTTAGCCGGTTTTCGCTTCGATTTGCCGCAGCGCGCCGGCCACGTTCCTTGCGTTCCTTACGCAGCTGCTTCTCGTGCAAATAGGTCTTGTACTTTTTATAGGCAAACCCACCGCCGAGACCAGCCGCGGCAACAGCCAGTGCCGCTGCGATTTTTGCCGGCCCGCGACCCGGCACCATATGCCATGGGCATTTATCCAGCGGATAGCTATCCGGAAGAGAAAACTCACAATCAGGTGAAGTACACTTATGCGCCATAGCTTGTCGTACCGCGACAAGCTAAAATCGTAAAATACTGTAGCGGCGGCTGTGTCGGCCGCAGAATTAAAAACGCGTCGCGCGAATCAATCTTCAACAACCAGCCTGTTGGTTTCGGCTGCCAGCCGAAACCAACTTTGTTATTTGCTAGTTACCGTTCGGCGCCTCGCAAAAACTACAAGCTGCTTATGATGCCTTGCGGGACAAAGGCCCGTCACTTCCTCCAGCCCTCTGCTGCCACGGAATTAATGTCGCAAGATCGACAGCAGATGTCGGCGAAGCCGTTTTATCGACCAGTTCTTTGGCGGCTGCTTTCAGTTCCGTCCATCGCGGCAACGGATAGGCGGGCGCAAGGACGATGTGGCGAAGTATGCTGCGCCACTCCACCAGAGCGCGTTCGATATCGCCGTGACGCAACAGGTCGTTGGTAAGCTTGTGTTTGGAGCGTGGATCAGCTACCAGCGCCCGCACCACTTCCGATGCGCCGGCACCGTACTGCACCGGCACACCTATACTTAGATAACCCGGATAATCGGCGCGGACGTAAATCCGCTGACACAAAATGCCGAGCCGCCCGCCCATCGGCGAGTCCTCACCTGCGAAGCGCGGACCGGCACGAATATTGGCCAGATCGAAAACCAATTCGTCGATCGGATAGGTTTCGTCTTCTAGCGCGACCGCTACCGCCAGACCTTCGCCGCCGTGGAAAAATGAGAAAATCATTCCCCGCCTCGTCGGCGTGCCGTCCGGTTCAACTAGTCCAAGGTGTCGCCACGCGTAAGTTGGCGAGTTCACGATCGCAACGGTTTTATCGTGCTCCAACTGATCGCACCCTCGACAAACGTCCGGCAGGTTCTCGCGCTCTGGCGGGTCGATTAACGCGTTGCCAGCCGAATCGATGTGGGCGTTGACCGGCACGTTGGCGTAATCGAGCCGGATGGAGATCAGCTTTCCGCACATGGTCCAGTCCACGATTGTGCCCGGCTTCACCAGATCTGGAAGACGCGCACGAACCTCGGTGTCGAAATCATTTGGTCCGACGACGCGAGCGCCGATTGCCTTCTTCAGCCATTTCGCCAATGCGACCTTTCCCGAAGCGAGCACCGTCGCGACTGGCAACTCGCGCCCATAATGGTTTTGCCCGCGCAGCCGGCAGAGATTTCCCGTGCCGACTCCATCGAGCATACGCGGCACGGTGAGCGCCCGCCGCCACCGATCGTTTTCGCGCACAAACGCGCGACCGAGCGTCACACTTTCTGCCGCCGGTTTCGCTTCCCATTCTTCACGAGAATTCAGCATCTCGATCATTCCGCGCCGGACGAACCGTGCGCGCTCATCGGTCACCCAAAGTCCACACGGCCGCGGCCCGCTTTCGAGTGAGTGTTCGACGCCGAGCGGCACGCGTTGGACGCTGAACAATGAGTGGGTCAGTTCCACCGCCGCCGCGAACGGTTGTTCGCCGCGCTGTTTGGCCGCATGCATCACGCTTATCAGACTGGGCCAATCTACCTGGGCTGCGCGTCTCAGTTGGCGCGCTTTTGTGTCGCTCAACCGCGGCAGATCGTTCGTGTAAAGCGCGTGACCGACTTCATCGAGACCACGGCGGCCGGCGCGACCAAACATCTGGAGAAGCTCGTCCGCTTCGACCTGGCGCTCGAAATTGCCGGCGAAATAACGTCGATCGGTCACGATCACCGAGCGCATCGAAAAATTGATCCCGGCGGCAAGTCCCATCGTCGCGACGACGACGTTGAGTTGTCCCGCTTTGGCGAGCGATTCCACCACGCCGGCGCGCGCGGCGTAACTGAGTCCGCTGTGATGATACGCCACACGATTCCGCAACAGTTTCGTCAGGCTCTTCCCCGCGGTTGCTTCCTGGGCCGGGGTCAGTCGCAGCGGGTCGCGCACCGGTATGGCCGACGCGATGGCTTGCGCGATCTGTTCGGCAGCGGCGCGACGCGGCGCGAACACCAACACCGGAGCAAGGTCCGCGCGCATGGCGCGGCCAACCATGCGCGCCCAGAAAGATCCGCCCGTCCGGTCGAAGACTGGCCGTGGCGAGCTCGGACTGCGCGACTGAACAAATTGGGAATCCGGCAAATTTCCGAGATCCGTTTCCTCCAGCGGCACCGGTCGCGTCTTATGTTCGATGAGGACGGCGTCACGTCCGATGCGTTGCAGCCAGGCGACCACGTCGCGCGGGTTGGCCACGCTCCCGCTCAAAAAGAGCAACTGTGTTGCTTTCGGTGCGAGGGCGACGGCGAGCTCGTAATGCACGCCCCGCATGGGATCGCCCAGCATTTGAAATTCATCCATGACCAGGAGACCCGGGCCCTCGCCGCGGAGAAACCGCCCGCGCTGCGTCTCGAGCGTCGCGACCACAACCTTCGCGCCGAGATTTAGCGCGACGTCACCCGTGGATATGCCGACATCCCAGCCGCGCGCGCGCCATTCCGATAATTTATCGTTAGCGAGTGCGCGGGTCGGGACGGTGAACACCGCCTGACTTTTCAGGCTCGGATAAAGCAGCTCGAAGATGTAAGTCTTGCCCGATCCTGTCGGCGCCTGCACCACTACGTCTTTTCTCTGTTGCAACGCGCGCACGGCCTCCTGTTGCCACAGATCGGGAATAACCAACCCCGCGCCAAACCCGGGAATCATTTCTGGAAGATGTTTGCAGTGTGGCCTGCTTGCAATGGAGCTGATGGGATCAGCGACATAGAACGCGTCGCGAGTGAGGGAATGGAGGGTTTGGGCAAAGCGACATAGAAGGTAAAGCTGCAAGGATAGCAGCGAGCGAGTGCGGGCAACGAGCGAGTTTCAATCGCGCGGGTAGACGGCAACGCAGCTAGGTAGCTGGCGCAAGGTCGCCGCGGCGACCGAGTGATCAACGTAAAGCAGTCAAGTTGGGGAACGAGCGAGTTTCAAAAGGGCGTCGCTTTGCTCTGGATTTCCTCGCCAGGAAACGTATCTCCTCAAATTGCTCTGGGAACGCCGGAGAAGGATCATGGCTGAAACCAAACTCCTACTCGGCTTTGTCTTCGCTGACCGCGACGATTTGGAGATTGTCGCCGACCCGTTCCAGAACAAGTGTCTTGTTAATCGTGCCGGACGAATATGTCGCGCCGTTGCGTAACTCGTAGCGGAGCGGAAACGTCACCCGTATACGCTTCCGGTGCTTCGGCTCGATCGTGATATTGCCGGCGAACCAAAAACGCCGATCCGGCCAGCGTGCCGCGTAGCCCCGCAAATCATTGCGGATTTTTTCGCGATCCATCACGCCTTGGTCGTAATACTTGACGCGATCCGCAAAGAACTCCGCCTCCGAGCCGACGTTCGGATCCAGCCCGGCGAGCACAAATGCGCCTACATAATCGCGCAGCTGTTCAGTGCTGATGGCACCATCTTCCGAAGAACCGGAAGCTGCAGCCGGTGCCTCTGACACCGCTTCCGTGGTTTCTAACGAGGTTCGCCCTGTTGCCGGCGCCCCTGACGCCGCTTCCGTTTCTTCCGAGCCTGTAAGCGGCGGCCCTGAGGCCGGTTCTGTGATCTCTGACGAGGTTCGCGCTCTAGCCGCTGGTGCTGACACCGGTCTCGTCCCTTTCGAGCCTGCAGGCGGCGGCCCAGAGGTCGATTCGGTGGTCTCTGGCGCGGTTCGCGCTGTGGCCTGCCGTACGGCTGGCGCAGACCGCGGCTGCGTTTCTATGGTGTTTTCTGTTTCCTCGGCGCCTGGCGATGATGTCTTTCGCGCCTCCGCTGACTTTTTGTGCTCGCCTCTTCGTAATCGCCGCCACGTCTCGGAATTTTGCTCGGCATCGGCTGCGCTTGGGCCAACCGCGGGCTTGGCGCCGAGCGCCTCGCTAGTCTCCACATCAAGCTGCCCGCTGATGGGCAATCCTTTGCGAATCTGGTAACGCGTCAGCGCTGCTGACAGATCGGCGCTATATGCGCCATCAATCTCGCCCGAGTAAAAACCACTGTCGCGCAATTTCTCCTGCACCCCCCGCACATTCTCGTCGGCGCAGACCGATCCGGCGAGCACAAGGCCAGCCGCGACCGCGAAAAAAACAAAACGCATCGTCACATCATTATATCGAACGCCAAACGCTGACTGCTCTTGGAAAGAAATGGCCTAGGAAGCCAGGAAATGAAGAACAACTAATGAGGAAATCAGGAATTACTGTCATCTGACCTGTGTCCTCCTTGGCTCGCGGTAGCCTGGGCGAAGGCATCTGTCCTCTGTTAAATCCGCCCTTTTGTGGTATAGTCTTCAATGTCTAAGTCCGTTAGCGCTTCTTTTTCACGTCGGATGCCCGACAACGTAACCGAGGAATTGGTGGCCGTGCTTTCGTCCCGGGCCTCGTTTGAATTCAAACCTTTGTTCGACATCATCCTGCTCAATCTTCGGGAACGAAACGCTGCCAGCGGCGGCGAAGAAATGCTGCGATTGCGCGTTTATGAAAAGCTTCAGGGCCTGGTCGGTCAGGGCGCGGTCAATCGAACGATCACCGGGACCACGAAAAAATATAAAGGCGTCGCCCCGCGCATGCGCGGACTCAAAGCGGAGATGAAACTCTTGCGCGCTGACTGGGCTAAAAAACTTCGGGCCAAAGCTGCGGCGCAACATTGACTTCCTTGGCTTGCCGTTCGCAACCGTCCGGCGTGTGATGCCGGGGCAAATCTCAATCGGCGGATTTTCTCGTTTCGTTTCTCAGAATCCTACGCCGGGAGTATATCCGTCGGGTTTCGCCGCCGAAGGCAGCCAGGAAAAATACGAACAGTTCTTCCAGCAATTCAACGACGCCATGCACAAGTAGAAGCCTCGAGCGTTTGTTAAGAAAAGGCCGGCGCTTGCAGGTAAATCGCAGGAAGAAGCCTGAATTAATCAGCACCGGTCGCACTCTTCGATTGGACGTCCGGCGTTGGGCGTTCGACGTTCGACCTTCCTATGGCAGAGACGTCAGCCGCAGTCATCGCGAGCGCGAACAATCTTTCCGTCAAGTACGGCTCTCAGGTCGTCCTCGACGGCGCGACGATTGCCTTCACCGAAGGCGAACACATTGGGCTTGTCGGCCGCAACGGCTCGGGCAAATCGACCTTCCTCCAGATCGCGGCGGGCGTGGCGCAAGCCGATTCAGGTGAATTCACACGCCGGCGTGATCTCGTCACCGGCTATATGCCACAAATCTCCGGCTTGAACGAGGCGGCCACGGTCCATGCGAACATTCTCAGCGGCGCGCAGCGGATTCTCGACCTCATCGCCGAATACGAACGTGTCCCGGGCGACAGCCCGCTCAGCGCCACGCTCCTCGACCAGATTGGCGAGGCCGACGGTTGGAATCTGGAACATCGGATCAACTCGCTCATCACGAATCTGCACGCTCCCGAATCCGATCGCATCGTGAGCACGCTTTCCGGCGGGGAAAGACGCCGCGTCGCACTTTGCCGGGCGGTTCTCGCGCGTCCCGATTTTCTGATTCTCGACGAACCGACCAACCATCTCGATACCGGCTC
>QHRA01000207.1 GCA_003221295.1 Verrucomicrobiota bacterium
GTTTGATTAAACAACTTTTCACCGAAGGCTTGTTGCTTTCCGTTATCGCCGCCGCCGGTGGAATCACCGTCGCGTACTGGTGTCGTAACGCTCTCGTGCTGGTGTCTCCAACCCGCATTCCTGGCATCACCATTGATTATCCCGGACAGCTTGACTGGCGTGTTCTGGCCGTGAGCGTCGCGGTTTGCATCGGATCGACCATGCTGTTCGCGTTGGTGCCGGCGATTCAAGCGAGCCATGTCGATCTTTCGGGCGCACTCAAAAGTGAAGGTAGCGGAATGATCGGCGGCAGCGGGCGATCGCGACTGCGCTCCGTGCTCGTCTTCATTCAAGTGGCGCTGAGTTTTGTGCTCATTGCTGGAACTGGATTACTGCTCCGAAGCCTGGTTCGAATGCAAAAGTCCGATCCGGGATTTTCGACACGAAACGTCGTCGTATCGGCGGTAGATCTTTTTTCTGCCGGCTACAAACCTGATCGGGCGAAAATTTTCTACGAACAAATGCTCGAGCGCATCCGGGCACTGCCTGGCGTTCAATCCGCAACATTGGCGCGGGTTAGGCCTTTCAGCTACGCGGTTTACTCGTCCGCGCCGCTGGAGATCGAAGGTTATCAGCCGCCGCGCAATGAGCAGGTGGCGGCGGATTACAATCAAGTTGGCGAAGGATACTTTGCGACGATTGGAATTCCAATTATCGCCGGTCGCGAATTTAGTCGCACCGACGACGAAAACGCGCCGCCGGTGGCGATCGTGAACGAGACGATGGCGGCAAAGTATTGGCCGGGAAAAGACGCGGTCGGAGAACGGCTCAAAGTCAAAGACAAATGGATGGAAGTGGTCGGCGTGGCAAAAAATGCGAACTACCGGACCAAGCTTGAGCAGCCGACACCATTTTTTTATGTGCCGGTTCGCCAGAACTTTTTCGTCCAAAATGGCTTCATCATTCGGACGGGCCAAACCGCGGCCGCGATCATGAACGCGCTCGCTCGCGAACTTCACGCGCTCGATTCAAATCTCGCGCCGGTGGACACAATCAGTTTGCAGGAGCAAGTCGATCGCATGAGTTACACCCAACAGCTGGCGGTCTCGCTGCTGGCAATCTTCGGCGGGATGGCCCTCTTTCTCGCCGCGATCGGACTTTACGCGGTCATGTCTTATTCGGTCTCCCAAAGCACGCGTGAACTTGGCTTGCGCATGGCGCTCGGTGCCAGCGCCGATGATGTATTACGCTTAATTTTTTCACGAGGGCTCCGGCTGACGACGATCGGACTCATCATTGGCGCTATCGCGGCACTTTTGCTTACCCGGCTGATGGAGAACTTGCTTTATAAAGTTAGCCCACGGGATCCGATCGCATTTAGTTCGGCGCTCATCATTCTTATTCTTGTCACATTGCTCGCCTGTTTTCTTCCCGCACGCCGCGCGACGCGGATCGATCCCGTCCGCGCACTGCGGACTTAGTTACAGCGAAAAGATCGGAAATTGACAGTCAGGCCTGTTCCGCTGTGAACGACGCCGATGCTTGATACTCGATGCTCCATGCTGGATGCTGCATGTTGGCTGTCTTTGGTAGCCAAGGGTCGACTATGGCAAGCAAAAGATGAATAAAGTCGCTTCAGTTCCGGCCGTTTTTAGGAAAACCGCGGATACTTTTGCCGCTGGGGCAAAAACCCTGCGGCAACAGTATTTTGCTTCGGCCGAAATTTTTCGACGCGAACAAGAACAAATCTTCGCCAAGCAGTGGCTTGTGGTCGGACATCAGAGTCAGATCGCAGACCCCGGCGACTATTTCTTGGTATCGATTCCGCCTTCATCTGGTTACGGTGCGACAGGGGAATCGTTAATTGTTATTCGTGATAAGAACGGAGAGATCCACGGGTTCTACAATGTTTGTCGTCATCGCGGGACGCGTTTGAAGGAAGATGCGTGTGGTCACGCATCCGCGATTCAGTGTCCGTATCATGCCTGGACCTACGCGCTGGATGGTCGGCTGATCGGAGCGCCGCACATGGATGAAGTGCCGGGGTTCGAAAAGGCTGATTATTCGCTACGTGCGGTGAATCTCGCGCTTTGGGAAGGGTTCATCTTCATCAATCTCGATGAGGACGCAATGTCATTGGACGAATGGTTCGCGCCGTTGAACGGGAAGTTTTCGCATTGGAACATGTCGATCTTGCGCCCGGCAAAACGGATCGAGTACGACGTGAAGGCTAATTGGAAGTTGATGTTCGAGAATTATTCGGAGTGCTATCACTGCCCGGGCGTGCACCCGATGCTGGCGAAAGTCTCGCCATATGATTCGGCGCAGAACGATCTGAGCGAAGGACCGTTTCTCGGCGGGTTCATGAAGATTAACAAGGGGGCGGGGCTGACGATGAGCGGGAAAGCGTGCGCGTTGCCGGTAGGCGGAATTAAGAGAGGAGATGGGGAGGAGGGGGAAGATGACGGACTCGTGTTCTACTATTCGATCTTTCCGAACATGCTGCTCTCGTTGCATCCCGAATACGTAATGGTGCATCAGCTCTGGCCGAAGTCGCCGGAACGGACGCTAATTTTGTGTGATTGGTTTTTCCATCCGGAAGCGGCCGCGGCCGGCGACCGCGGCTACAAATACAATCCGAACGATGCGATCGAGTTCTGGGACATCACGAACAAGCAGGATTGGCATGTTTGCGAATTAAGCCAGCAAGGAATCACGTCACGTGCCTATGAGCCGGGGCCGTATTCGTCGCGAGAATCAATCCCGGCGGCGTGGGACCGTTATTATCGTAGCATGATGCATTAGCACTCTCGTGCTCGCCTGCCACGCCGGAGCTTTAGCGAAGGCGGGTGCTATTTCGAATCCTTAAAAAGCCCTCACCTCAATCCTCTCCCATATCCACTCCTTCGCCCTCACTGGCACTCTGCGTCCGTCTCTCCCAGCGGGAGAGAATAGGGAGAGGCGGGACTCGCACGAATGACTTCGTCGGTGTCCCGCGTTAAATCGTTGAAACGTTAAAGCGTTGAAGCGAGCATGAGCGGTATGCCTCCGCTCACGTATGCCAACTATTTGGACCTGGAGAAGCTCTTGACTCTCCAGAAACCGCGCTCAACGCCAGCGGAGCACGACGAAATGCTCTTCATCATCATTCACCAAACTTACGAGCTCTGGTTCAAGCAGCTCCTGCATGAGTTTGAAAAAATTAAGAAAGATTTTTCCGCAGGCGATCTCTTCGGCGCGATTCATTCCTTCAAGCGCACTCGGACCATCATGAAGACGCTGGTTGCACAGGTAGACATTCTTGAGACGATGACTCCGGCGTCCTTCTCCAGCTTTCGCGACCGACTCGAAACCGCCTCGGGGTTTCAGTCGATCCAGTTTCGCGAAATTGAATTTGTGCTCGGATACAAAAGGGCCTCGACGCTTAATTACGTTCGGGCGGATTTTCCCGGTTACGACCGTTTGCAGCAACGACTCGGCGAGCGGACCATAATCGATCATTTCTACGATTTCCTCGCGACCCGCGGCGCCCAGATTCCACCGCAGCTGAAAAGTCGAGATCTCTCACAGCCGAACGGCCCTGACGAGCAAGTGCAGAAAGAAATTCTTCGGCTTTACCAAGGCTCACCGGAGCTCACCATCCTTTTCGAATTGATGACCGATTTCGACGAAGGATTGCAGGAGTGGCGTTATCGACACATCAAGCTTGTCGAGCGAACGATCGGTGCGAAACACGGCACTGGCGGATCGCCTGGCGTGCCATTTCTGAAAGAGTCGTTGTTCAAACCGATTTTCCACGATCTGTGGGCCATCAGGCACAAGATGTAACCGCAGTCGCTATAGCGCCACGGAATGACGAAGCCCGAATGTCGAATGCTGAATTAAGCCCAAAGTTCTCCGAGCGGGAAAAATAGCTTCCCCGCTCCGCTTCGTTCCGATACAGAATTTCGCTCACTCAATCTGAACGCATTCTTTCATTATCCAGGAAACTAAAATGAGAAAATACATTGCGGAATTTATCGGCACCTTCTTCCTCGTCCTTACCGTCGGCTGCACCGTTATCCCTGCCGCGGAGGGCGTAATCCCTGCACTCGCCATTGGCGCAGTGCTCATGGTCATGATCTTCGCCGGCGGTCACATTTCGGGCGGGCACTTCAATCCGGCAGTTACATTCGCCGTTTTCATCCGTGGAAAATTGCTGATGAAAGACGTTGTTCCATACTGGCTGGCTCAAGTCGCTGCCGGTATTGCCGCAGCGCTCGTCGCCATGTTTCTCGTTGGAAAAAGCGGGGCGCCGATGGAAATTACAAATGTCCCCGCCGCGTTCGTCGCCGAGTTTCTCTTTACTTTCGCGCTCGCATACGTCGTTGTGAATTGCGCGACCGCGAAAGGCACTCTGGACAACAGCTTTTACGGCCTGGCGATCGGTTTCACGGTCCTGGCCGGCATATTCGCAGTCGGATCGATTTCTGGCGGCGCGTTCAATCCGGCAGTCGCCATCGGTGCGGCGGTGATGAAACTCGTCAACTTCCGGGACATTTGGATTCACATCGTGGCTGAGCTTGCAGGCGGCTTCCTCGCCGGAGTGACTTTCAAATTCCTGAACCCGACGGATATATAGCCGGTGATTTTTCCAAAGAAGAAATCGCTAGGCTTCGATCACGGATTAATGCCCAGGAAATCGCAGGCATTACCGGAAAATAATTGCGTCTTTTCTTTCGCCGTGAGTTTCAGCGATTGGATGAGTTTGCCCGGGTGAGATTCGCCTAACGGGAATGGGTAGTCAGAGCCCAGAGCGACACGCGCTACGCCGAATAGCTTAAGCAAAAGCTTCAAGGCTTCTTTATCGTGTACCAGTGAATCGACGTAGAATCGCGCCGGGGTGCGACCATGCGCGAGATAGCTGCGGGGGGTCGCGGGGTTATCGATGTCATATAAATCGGGACGCACGTGGAAGGCGTGTTCGATTCGTCCGATGGTGAATGGAAACGCGCCACCGCCGTGTGCGAAAGCGACGCGCAGTTTCGGGAAGCGCTCGAAGACGCCGCCGAAAATCATCGAACAAATGGCGAGCGAAGTTTCAGCCGGCATTCCGACGAGCCACGGCAACCAATAATTCGGCATGCGTTCCTTGCCGAGCATATCCCAGGGATGAACGAAGATGGCAGAGTTGAGTTGTTCCGCCGCGCTCCAAACCGGCTGAAGCGACGCGTTATCGAGATTCAAAGTATCGATGCGTCCGGAATGCGGATTTGCGTCCACGTGCGTGCCGATCTGCGCGCCGCGTAATCCCAGCTTGCGAACACAACGCTCCAACTCTTGAGCGGCGAGATCCGGATCCTGAAGCGGGATAGTCGCTAACCCAGCGAATCGTTTCGGGTGATCACGGACTACATCCGCGATGTGATCGTTCAGCCGCCGTGAAAGATCGAGCGCGTCGTGTGGTTTCGCCCAATAACTGAACATCACCGGCACGGTCGAGAGCACCTGCATGGAAATCTTTTCGCGATCCATTTCTTCGATCCGCCGTTTTGGATTCCAAACGTTGTCTGTGATTTCGCGAAAGACGCGATCACCGATCATCATCCGCGCACAGCAAGGTTTGTAGTGATCGAGCCGGACGAATCCCGCATAGCCGTACTTGGCGTCGAGATCAGGCCACTCCCGGGGAAGAATGTGGGTGTGGAGATCGATCTTCATTTGTAGGGCGTCTGTGTCGACGCCATTTACTTTAGACCGGCGTTTCACAGAAACGCCCTACAATTGTTTTCCTAAAACGGCTTTACCGGTTCGGGCTGCGGGACTTTTTTGCCGCACTTTTTGCAGGTGCGCCGCGCATCATCGTTCCAAAAATCGAGCATCGCCTGACTGAAGTGTTCAACAATGTCGCCGCAGTCGAAATCGATGTCCTCCACTAAGGCCCCGCAATTGTCGCAGTAAAAAATGACGTGCTCGTGCTCACCCGGCGGCCGGCGACGCTCGACTACCACCCCCACGGTATCCGGCGGCCGCACCGGCGCATGCGGGACGTTGGGCGGAATGAAGAACGTCTCTCCTTCACGCACGAGATGATCGATGATGCGATCGCCTTCGCGAATACGCACTTTGATGTCCCCTTTGAGCTGGTAAAAATATTCTTCCGAATCGACCAGGTGAAAATCATTCCGGGCGTTCGGACCCTTGATCACCATCACAAAAAAATCGCGTCCATCATAGAGGTAACGATTGCTCACCGGCGGCTTAAACGTTTCACGATTCTGCTCGATCCACTGCTCGAGGTTGATCGGCGGCTGCACGGCGGGCGCGTTCTTGCCAACAGACGATGATGTTGCCTGCTCAGTAATAGTGGCCATCAAACGAGCGTATTCCGCCCGCGGGCAGCGTCAAACCCGGAAGAATTGCCCACACGAAAGAAAGCAGTTGTCTTTCTGGCAGGCTCGGCAACGGCATTGAGATTGCTCCGTTTGCATTGCCGATTTTCCGTAATTTCACCGATGCCGCTTCCCGTTGCACTCTCTCACGATACGACTAGCGTCCGCCGCCGGATGAAGGTCTCGAAGATCGCCCCAATCTTTGCCGCGATTGGCTCCGTAATTATCTTCGGCGGCTGCGCAGATTTTCGGCAGGAGCTCACTGCCGGCGCGCAAAGGCTGCCCGATTTTTTTCCCGGTTCCGCTACGTCCGAAGGCTACTGGCACGGCGGTCATTTTCCTGGCCCGGCCAAGATCGTCGTCCACGTCCGCGAACAACGCGCCTACTTTTACAAGGGCCGCAGGCTGGTTGGGGAAAGCACGGTTTCAACTGGAAAGCGAGGCTTCGACACGCCGCCGGGTCGTTATCATGTAATCGAAAAGGACAGGAACCATGTTTCGAGTGAATTTGGCGACTACGTCAATGACTGGGGCCAAGTGGTCAAAGCCAACATTGATGTGCGCAAAGACACACAACCCGCAGGTACTCATTTCGATGGCGCCCAGATGCCTTACTTCATGCGATTCAACGGCGGCTATGGAATGCACGCCGGCTATGTTCCGAGATTTCGCGCTTCGCATGGCTGCATCCGTCTGCCGGCGCGAATGGCGCGGCATTTTTTCGAGAGCACCCCCGACGATACGCCTGTAATCGTTAGGGAATAAGCCAGTTCCCTCGCGATTGAGCCGGAGACGAAGGCGTGTACCATCATATCAATGCCGGCTACGATTATACCCAGCCTTCGCTATCGGAACGCGCCAGCGGCAATTGAATGGCTTGGCCGCGTTTTCGGACTCAAGAAAAATCTTGTCGTGCCTGATGACAGCGGCGGCATCGCTCACGCTCAATTGAGCTTTGGCGATGGAATGATGATGCTCGGATCTGTGCGCGACAACGAGTGGGGACGCTTTATCAGACAGCCGGACGAAATCGGCGGAGCGGCAACGCAATCTGTTTACCTGGTCGTGCCGGATGCCGACGTTATTTACGAACGAGCAAAAAACGCGGGCGCCGAAATCTTAATTCCAGTCAGGAATGAGGAGTATGGCGGGCGCAGTTTTTCCTGTCGTGACCTTGAAGGCCATCTTTGGACGATCGGCACCTACGATCCTTGGAAGAACGATTAGCCGGGCGGCCAACTCATTTGTCGCTGTCCGAGCACGTGCACGTGCAAATGTGGCACGCTTTCTCCCGCATCGGGCCCGCTGTTAACTACGACGCGAAAACCGTTTTTGAGTTCGAGCCTTTTTGCAACTTCAGCCGCGGCCAACAACAGGTCGCCCAACAGCTCGCGATCACTTGCCTTGGCATCGAGCAAACGCGGCAGCACCCGTTTCGGAACAATCAGAACGTGGACCGGTGCCTGCGGGTTGACGTCGCGAAACGCAATCAGGTTTTCTTTTTCCAGCACAATGTCAGCTGGAATTTCGCGGGCGATAATTTTCTCGAATATCGTCACGATTTAACGAAGCGAGCAGTTTAATTCGGGCAAACCTTTTACCGCGGAAAGTTTTTCGCGAACGAAACAAACGATCTCCGCGCGCAGAACATCGCAGGCCCGAGACCAGACGCGCGTACCGCGCAGGTGTTTCACGCAGGGATTGAGCGCGATCAGTTGCACCGAGGTCACCTGGGTTTGCAACAGCAGTTCCAGCCGACGCGTTAACATTTCAAAAAACGCCAGCTCATATCCGCCGCCGGCGTTATAAGCGATTTCAAACAATGAAATCGTTACTGGCGGCGGTGTGGGGCTAAAGTGCGGCACGATTTCCTTGTAGCCAATCACTTTCAAAACGTAGCGCACGGTTTGTGATAGCTGATTGAAAGCAATAAAACTCTCGTCATTCCGCAGCCGAAGATAAAAGGCAATGCTTTCGGTCACGTGATCGGTCAGCCACCAGCTGGGATAGCCCGCGTCGTTCGCTGCACGTGTAATTGCTTCTCGCAACCACCCGCGATCAAATTCGAAAAGCTGGCCAGTTTCAGCTTTCAAATAGGGAAATTCTTCCTTGAATGCGACCATTCTTAGCGTTTCTCCGTGGGAAAAAGTTCTCGCTGCTGCGCATTCGTTTTCACCCGACGGCCCAACGCCTGGATGGCGTCGACAAACTCATCGGCCTGCTCAAAGCGGCGATGGACCGACGCAAAACGGAGATAGGCGACTTCATCGATATCGCGCAATTTTGCCATCACGTGCGTGCCGATCTGTGCCGAAGTGACTTCGCGCCCGCCGGTCTCGATTTCGTGAATGATATCGTCCACCGCTTGTTCCAGAAGGACGAGACTGATTGAACGTTTCTCACAGGCCTTGGCCAAGCTGTTGACCAGCTTGCGTCGATCGAACGGCTCATGGGAACGATCGCGCTTGATCACACGGAGATCTGTGCGCTCGATTTCTTCATACGTGGTATAACGATAAGCGCATTTCAGACATTCGCGGCGGCGTCGAATGCTGAGGCCTTCCCGGGACTGGCGCGAATCGATCACCTTATCATCCCGCGACCCGCACTTTGGACAACGCATAGTGTCGGAGCACTCAGTATCACACAACAACTTGTGGCGTCAATGCGGAATGACAATCGCAAGAATCCGCATCCGACGAAGGGGAACTTCGTCCCCGACCAAGACAGGCCGCGGGCCCGTCTTCCTGCGTCTACGGAAGGCGGCCTTACGCTGCAGCAGCTTTGGGCGCGGCAATTTTTTTCTTTGGCCTCGCCTTTTTTTCTTCGAACTTGAAACCAACTTTTCCGTTTTCCAATTTCAGATAAGCGGAAAAGGCGCGTCCTTTTTTAGAAATAAACTTGTGCAGAAGATCGGTTTTTCCGGTCGTAATCAGTTTCTGCACCTGTTCTTTTGGAATTTCGCGATGCAAAATGTTTTTGCTAATGCGAAAGTTGCATGTCTTGGGTGTTGCGATGGCGTTTTCGCAGGCACAGGAACGATCCAGCACGTAAACCTGCCCCTTGTGGCAGACCGGACACAATCCGAGCGCTTCATGTTTTTCCGTGTCGATCTTTTGCTCGGCATCAAGACCGTTCTCACCGAAATCGAATTGCGGTTTCTTCTCCGCGCCTAGCTTGACCAAGGCTTCGAAAGGTCGTCCCATTTTACTGCGGAAACCTTGCA
The DNA here is from genome assembly GCA_003221295.1 of Verrucomicrobiota bacterium. Taxonomy (GTDB): domain Bacteria; phylum Verrucomicrobiota; class Verrucomicrobiia; order Chthoniobacterales; family UBA10450; genus AV69. The sequence continues at coordinate 9,577 of QHRA01000207.1, forward strand.
ACGGCCCCACCCGCCCTTTTGCTAACAATTCGTAGACTTCTTCGGGCTCGAATTGTCGCGAGGCCATCGTTTTCCACATCAGCCAATCACAGTTTTGGCAGCGGAAGGTCTTGTAATCTTCCTTGATCGGGCCTCCGCCGCAGTTGGGACACTTGGCGTCGATGGTGGCGTATTCGCCCTCGATTGTTTCGCCGCGAAAATTGCGGACCCTTTCGACGATGTCGCGGGTCAAGTCGCGGATATCTTCCATGAAATGCCGGCGATCGAGTTTCCCGTGCGCCATTTGTTTGAGACGCGATTCCCATTCACCGGTCATTTCCGGTGTGCATAGAACATCGGTGTGCAGATTTCGGAGCAGCGTGATCAAGGACAACCCTTTGGCAGTGACGATGAGCTCCTTCCCTTTGCGCTCGATGTAACCATCGTGAATCAGACCTTCGATGATTTGCGACCGCGTTGCTGGAGTGCCGAGGCCGCGTTCGCGCATCGCCTCGCGCAACTCTTCGTCCTCGACCAATTTTCCCGCGCCTTCCATCGCTGAGAGCAGAGTCGCTTCGGTGAAACGTGCCGGCGGTTTCGTTTCATTTTCTTTGATCTCAACGGCAAGCACTCTGGCCGATTCGTTAGGTGTAACCGGAACGATGGCCTGATCGTCTTCGCCGCCCGCTTCTTTGCCGTAAACCGCCAGCCAACCCGGATCGACAATGATCTTTCCATCGGTTTTAAACGGCTCGCCTTCGACTCGGGTAATGCGCGTAGTCACCTCGAATTGTGCCGCCGGATAAAAAACCGCGATGGTCCGGCGCGCGACCATATCGAAAATCTTTCGCTCAAATTCGTCAAGACGCGCAGGCGAAGCGCCCGTTGGAATGATAGCGTGGTGATCGCTCACCTTTGCGTTATTGAAGACGCGCTTGGTTGGCTTCACCCAATCGTTGTTCAATGCCTTCTTGGCATGCCGGGCCAATGTCGGGTCGTTAAAAGTCGACATGACTTTGCGGACTTGGGCGAGATTATCTTCCGGCAAATAACGCGAATCGGTCCGCGGATAAGTCAGCACCTTGTGCTTCTCGTAAAGTGCCTGGGCCAATTGCAGCGTTCGTCGAGCGTGCAAACCAAAACGATTATTCGCTTCCCGCTGTAGGGTTGTTAGGTCGTAAAGCAGTGGCGAAAGCTGAGTAGATGGTTTCTTCTCTTCGGTGATGACGCCGGCCTTACCGGTGCATTTCTGTTCGATTTCCGCGGCTCTCTCCCGGCCCCAAATCCGCTCCGGTCGCGCGTCTTCATCTCCATCTTTCTTAAAGTGCTCATCGAACCAGCGGCCACGATAGCTTCCAGCCTCGACACCGAATTCAGAATGAACTTCGAAATATGGCCGTGGCTTGAACCCGCGGATTTTTTCTTCGCGACCAGCCAAGATGGCCAGCGTCGGCGTCTGCACCCGGCCCGCGGCAGTCATTTGAAATCCGCCGCTGCGCGAATTAAAAGAAGTCAGCGCACGGGTGGCATTGATGCCGACAAGCCAGTCGCTCTCCGCCCGCGACCGGGCGGCGTCGGCCAGAGGTCGCATCTCTTGTTCCGAACGAAGATGCTCAAATCCGGCCCGAATTGAGTCGGCGGTCATCGATTGTAACCAAAGTCTGCGCGTCGGTTTTTTTCCTCCGATCCAGCGCATGGTATTGCGGAAAATCAGCTCGCCTTCACGACCAGCATCGCAGGCATTGATGATCTCGGTCACATCCGGCCGGTTGGCCAGTTTCTTGAGCAAATACAAACGGTCTTTGGTTTTTTCCTTGGGTACGAGATCAAAGTGGTCCGGCAACACTGGAAGATTCTCGAGCTTCCACTTTCCCCGTTTTACTTCCGCGCCCTCTGGCGGAATCATTTCGACCACGTGGCCGACCGCCGATGAGATCACATAACGATCGTTCTCGTAGTGATCGCCTGATTTCTTGACGCTGAGAACGCGGGCGAGGTCAATGGCCACGCTTGGCTTTTCGGCGATGATCAGAGTTTTGGACATGAAAAGGGTGGAATCGAAGCTCAGCTTCGCCCGAATTGCAAATTGGTAAAAGCAAGACCCGGGCGAGATGCCGGATCAGAAGGCTTATCCCAGCTTTACGAAGTATTTGCCGGGCAACTGTTTAACCAGCCGTTTCAATTCCAGACGCAAAAGAACGGAAGAGACTGTCGGACTCGGCAGGTTGCATCTAGCCGCGATGGCATCGATGGCCGTTTCACTCGCTTCAATCGCGTCATAGACGGTGCGCTCCGACTCCGATAATTCGGGCAACGGCCGCGTAGCAGCGGCGATTGGTTTTGATTCCGGCAAGAGAATCTGCAAATCATCCAGAATATCGGAGGCGTCCATCACAAGCTTTGCGCCTTGCTGAATCAGGCGGTTGGATCCCATCGCGCTCGGGGCATTGATGTGCCCCGGCACGGCATAAACTGATCGGCCTTGCTCGATCGCCTGCGACGCCGTGATCAAAGCGCCGCTGTTCAAACCGGCTTCCACAATTAAAATTCCCTGACTCCAACCACTGATGATTCGGTTGCGCATTGGAAATGTCTGGCGATCGGGTTCAATTTCCATCGAGAATTCGGAAAGGATCGCACCATTTCCGCTGTGGATTTTTTCGGCGAGTGCAGCATTTTCCGGAGGATAAAGTTTCGACAATCCCGAGCCGATCACGGCGATAGTGCGGCCTTTAGCCGCGAGCGCGCCCTGATGCGCCGCTGTGTCAATGCCACGCGCCAGGCCGCTAATGACTGTCAAACCGGCGTAGGCCAGCTGGTAGGATAGTTTCTTAGCCGATTCGGTCCCATAATGGGTCGTCCGTCTTGAGCCAATGATGCCGATGGCGTGTTGATCGCGTTCCTGTAACTCGCCCCAAACGTAAAGCACAATGGGTGGCGAATGAATTTCGCGCAGCGACTTCGGATATAGCGGCGATTCCTGCGTGATTACGCCCGCACTAAAATCGGAAATTCTTTTTAACTCCGCGGTCAGATCGACAATCGACTCCCAGTTCGAAATCTGTTCCGCGACTTCGTTGCCAATCCCCTCGATTCTGCGCAGTTCGTCACGCTTGGCTGCGAGGACGCGCTCCGGTTGACGAAAGACTTCGAGGAGCTTGCGCAACCGCACCGGCCCCATCGTCGGCAACATGTTGAGCGCGACACAGGCTTCGGTGGAATTCATAGAGTGTGGGCGGGCGATTGAGGTCAATCGCTTCTATTTTGCACCCACACCGCAAGCGGCCTGGCGATCAAAATGGAATTTCGTCTGCGTCCGGCTCGGCAGTCCCAGCGGATTTCGGAGGCGCGCTTGGTTTGCCGGCGCGCCCAGCGCGATCACCCTCATCGCCGCCATTAGCAGCACCACCGCTGCGAGGACTTCCCAGCATTTGCATCGTTTCGCCGATTACCTTCAGCTTGCTCCGCTTTTGTCCCGACTGTTTATCGTCCCAAGTATCGAGCTGGAGCCGGCCCTCAATAAAAACCGGCCGCCCTTTTTTCAGATATTCACCGGCGACTTCCGCCGTGCGTCCCCAGAAAGTCACATCCACAAATGTAACCTCCTCGCGTTTCTCGCCGTTCTCCAACGTGTATTGCCGATTCACCGCAATTCCAAGATCCGCCACCGCGCTTCCTTTTGGCGTATAACGCACTTCGGGATCGCGGGTCAGATTTCCAAGCAGAATGACTTTATTAAAACTCGCCATGCCTCGTTTTACCGAAGTTATTGTTCGGCCGCGACCTTTTTCGGTGTCTTTTCACTTTTTGGCTTCAGCCGTTGAAAATGCTGGCGATAAACCTCGGGATCGAGTTTGAATTTCGCCCGCAATTTCGCAATCAGCTGCGGATCGGCATTGAAAACGAAATTCACATAGTGCCCCGCGTCCAGTTCGCCGGCGGCATAGGAAAATTGACGTTTATCCATCTTTTGTACTTGCTCGATCTTCGCCCCTTCTTTTTCAAACTCCGATTCCAGGCGGTCGACCACGTCTTTCACGGTGTCGTCTTTCCCTTGGGTATTAAGCACGAGCAGCGCTTCGTAACGATTCATCATGGTTCTTGAATTTGATTGAACGTGTTCATCGCGGAAACGACGCCATTGTCAACGGCGCATTTGATCGCTTCGACGCTGCGTTCGATTGCCGATTTCACCAGCGGTCGTTCTTCCTCGAAAAACCGGCCAAGCACATAATCGACTCCGCCGTCGCGGGGCGCTGCGCCAATCCCGATGCGAAGCCGCGGAATTTCCTCCGTTCCAAATTGCACGATAATTGATTCCAACCCATTATGGCCACCGGCGCCACCACCGGGCCGAAGCCGAATGCGGCCAACCGGTAAGGCCAGATCATCCAACACCACCAGAATTTCCGACGGCGCAATTTTGTAGAACTGCGCGACGGCGACGAGCGGATAACCGCTGCGATTCATGAAACTCATCGGTTTCGCCAACAAAGTATCGCCGTGTTTCGACGTCAGCGCGTCCCACTTGGTGGATTTCTCCCAGCTTGATCCAAACTGGACGGCAAGATGATCGACCACCATGAAGCCGACGTTGTGGCGCGTGCCCGCATATTCTGGTCCTGGATTCCCCAAGCCCGCAATTAAACGAATCTGCGGAATCTTTTCTTCCACACCGTGTAAAAACTAACCAATAAACACGGATTACTTCTTGGCTTCCTTCTCTTTGGCAGCCGGAGCGGCTGCTTTCGGTGCACCGGTCGCCGTCGGCGCCGCTGCCTCGCCTTCCTCTTTCTTTTCCTTGATCACTTCCGGACCAGCCGCCGCTTCGGCCACGGGCGCGACCGGCTCCTCTTCCACCACCGGGGCAAGCACGGAGAACGCAGTAAGATCGACTGGCGTTTTTGCCGTTACACCGTCGGGCAACTTGATGTCGCGAACGTGAATCGAATCGCCAATGTTCAACGCGGAAACGTCCACCGTAATTTTGTCCGGCAGATCGCGCGGCAGACATTCCACCGCCAGCGCGCGCAAGTTTTGTTCAAGCAGGCCGCCAAAATTTTTGACGCCATTTGCGGTGCCGGATGCTTCGAGTGGGATATCGGCCTCGATTTTCTGGTCCATCGAAACAGCATGGAAATCGACGTGCAATACATCACCGCCCACCGGGGAATGTTGAATTTCCTGGATCATCGCCATGCGCGAGCTCTTCTCGCCGGCGATCTCGAGTTCTACCAGAATGTTTTCCCCGGACGCATGACTGAGCATCACGTTGATGTCGCGACGCGAGACCTGCAGCGGTTGCGGCTTATCCTTGCCGCCGTAGACAATGGCTGGAATTATTCCGCGTCCCTTCAACTTGCGCATCGCCGAGCGGCCGGTCGTCTCGCGGCGCTCCGCTGCCAGTTTTACTTGCTTAGCCATACTTAACCTTTGCCATTATCAATTTTGAACAGCGACGAAACCGATTCATCATTATGAATCCGCTTCATCCCTTCGCCGAGAAGTTCCGAAACGCACTGCACCTCGACCGGAAAACCTTCGATCGCGCGCACCGGAATGCTATTGGTCGTTACTAATTCCTTAATTTCAGATTTTTGCAACCGCGGGATAGCGACATCGACCAGCACGGCATGCGCAACCGCCGCATAAATATCGAGTGCACCATGTTTCTTTAAAATGGTTGCTGCTGAAGTGAGTGTGCCCGCCGTTTCGGTCAAATCGTCGGCAAGCAAAATATCGCAACCCTCCACCTCACCGATAACATACAACGCCTCGGTTTCT
>QHRA01000208.1 GCA_003221295.1 Verrucomicrobiota bacterium
CGCGCAATTCAACTTCCCGGTCTTCCTGGCGCTCCCCCGAAGTCAAAGTAGTCTGAATGACGTCACGCAAGGGGGCTGGTAGATCCTCAACCGTTCGTTCTCCGCCGTTGCTATTTAAGCCGGCTATCTGCGCCGCTTCCTGATTGAATACCGTAATTCGACCGTCGGCATCGGCGGCTACTACTCCGGTAGTTAAATTTTGGAGTAATATTTCATTATAGATACGGGCGTTTTGGACTTCGGTGAATAGCTCGGCATTTTCAATGGCGACGGCAAGTTGACCACACAGTACCTGGAGCGCGCTCTGCTCGGTACTGCCATAAATGCGGCCGGAGAGCCTTGGTCCGAGAAGCATGATGCCCACGAGGTGCTCGCGTGACAGAATCCCGACCGCGGCCGCAGCCCCAGCTGCTTCCAGCTGACGGCGAATGGCAAAGGTGGTTGCGGTTGCACGGACGCGGTGAAGCTCTTCGAGGATGAGCGGTTCGTGATAAGTGGCCAACCATTGCACCAAGGGCTCCTCCTCCCTGAATTGATCAACCGTCCCGGGTAAACTGGAAACCGGATAGCTTTTTCGAAAAACTTTACGCTGGGCGAGGTAAATCGTTACGCTATCGGTGCCGACGGCCTCGCCAATCGTCGTAGCAAATCTGCGCAACAAGTCCGGCAAGGTAGTTACTGATTCCAGGATTGCGGCAGCCTTGCTAACAGTGTCACGAAAATCGAGTCCACGGCCACCGACAAAAAGACGGTCGGCTAACGATTGAGAGAAGCCACGCGCCGGCGCCATCGCGAAAGTACAAGCCAAAGCTGCGGCGATGTGGGCGAAGGTGTGATCAGTTGAATAAAAAAGAGCGGCTGTTACCTGGACTACCAGCCACCAAACTGCTCCGTAAAGGATCAACAGGTAAGCAGTGAGAACTCCATAAGAGATGGCTCGCCGCAGAAAGAGACCGACGTCCATGATCTTTCGCGTGGAAATCCCATAGGCGATGATCAGGCTGAAAAGAACAACCCGGAACGGACCGAGCCAAACGAGTCTGGAAGTATCAACAAATAGCTTTAGAACAAGTGACAATGGAACCGAGGAAACGAGCGTTGCCACCGCTCCGATCATGATGAAGGCCATCTCGGTCCGTTGCAAACCGGAGACAGTTCGGAGATCGTGCGTTAAGCGAAAGATTAAGGTCGCAGTGGCCGCGACAAAATAAATACCGAAAATGGAAAAACCAGCCCCGTAAATTGGAATCGGCGACGAGAGTCCGGTAGTATTGTCTACACTTAATCTAACTCCCTTAAGAAAGAAGTTAGTTTGACAAAGAATGACTATTCCAATGCTGAAAGCGAACCACCATGACGCGTCCTTGAGCAAGTAGCGCCATCGACTCTCTCTATTTCGAATAGTAAGCCGAAGTAGATTAACGAGCGCGAAAATAATCGCACCGGTCGCGCAGGCTTCACGAATACAAAACTCTGCGATAGAAGGTACGCCGGTACTTAATCCAAAGTATAAATTCGCCAGCCAGGCGCAGATCGCTAACGATAAGAGGAGGAAACATTGATTTGAGCGACGCTTGGGGTTGGCATGAAAGACCGCGAACGCCAGACCGACCTGTACCACTAGCGCAACAATAATAGGAGTTGTCGCGCTGTTCATCCGTTGTCGGGACGGCGAAGAAGCAGCGTGCTCGCGCTTCCTCCAATTCCTCTCACATTGATCAGGGCGCAGTCGATTTTCCCTCTTCGCGCCTGGCCTGGGACGAAGTCCAGATCGCATGAGGGGTCAAAAGATTTTAGGTTGGCGGTAGGCGGAATCCGCCGATCGCGGATAGCGAGCGCGCAGGCGGCAACTTGTAATGGCCCGCTCGCGCCTAACGGATTTCCCGTTACCCCTTTGATGGAAGTAATGGGAATCTCATAAGCTCGCGCTCCGAATAGCTGTTTGATCACCGCAACTTCGGCTGCATCCAAGGTAGGGTCGCCAGGTCCATAGGCCGATATATAATCGACGTCATCTATTGATCGTCCGGCGTTGGCCAGGGCAAGCCTCATGGAATCGAATAACCCGGAGGCCGGTTTTTCCCGATCGGTATCGCGTTGCTTACCGTAGCCTTCAATTTCGACGTAGGCGCGCGCGCCTCTCGCTAAGGCACGTTCCCAATTTTCCAGCACAAAGATTCCGGCCCCTTCCGCGAGCACGCCTGATTCTCTGGTCAGGTCGAAAGGTTTGCTCGCTGTCTCAGGTTCTCCGTTCGATGCCGATACCAGGCCGCTGCCGATAAAACTAGCCAGCGTCAAAGGTGTAATGGGTGCATCTGCTCCTCCAGCGACAGCGGCCTCCACCTCGCCGCTCCTTATCATCGCAGCCGCGTCCGCTAAAGCGTCCAAACCTGACGGACAGGCCGACGAAACAGTTGTCGCGTTAGCACAAGCACCGATTCGATCGGCAATCGTATTCGCGGCCGCTTGCGGGATTGACGCTGCGGCTGAACTAACCGGCGCCCGATTGGGAGTACCTCGTTCCACCGCGAAATGGACACTTTCAATGACATCGATGGCACTCGTGCTAACGCCGATGACAACTGGTGTCGGGCTGGGAAGGCTGAGATTGTTAATCTCAAGTCCTGCATCTTTCAGTGCCATCATGGTCGCGGCATAGGCCAGCTGCGTATGGCGTGCCATCCTCTTAGGTTTTAACTCCGGTTCGATATAGTCCGCCGGATCGAAATCCTTTATTTCACCCGCGATCTGCGTCTTGAACCGTGAGGCGTCAAAAAGCGTGATCGGTCCGATCCCGCTGCGGCAGTGGAGAACGGACTCCCAAAACGCGTCGAGTCCAATGCCGTTGGGCGCGAGCACCCCCATCCCGGTAATAACGACACGGTTTCGCTTAACCATGATGTGACTCCGCGGAGGAGAAACCCCCTGGTTCTACCTGGGGCGATTTCTGAACAAGCTTACGATTGAAAACGGGCGAGCCTCCGGCGTCCATCAAAAAGGCCAAATTCTAATGTCCCCACTGAATGCAGTCATTATAATTCCATTTCCCCCTGCCCGACCGCACTTATTCACAATTTTTCACTTATTCACAAGATCGATCTTGCGCGCCGTCCGTTTTTGTTTAACGCTCCGCCAAAGCCCGCAGTTGTTTCAGCCCGCGATAATTCACATTGAATACGGCACGCCCCTAGCTCTAAACCCGCTCACAGTGCACATCTCCGCTGCTCCCGATCCTGCCAAGGTTCTCATCATCGACGATGAAATCGGACCGCGCGAAAGCCTGCGCATGCTGCTCAAGCCTAGCTATCAGGTTCATACGGCGGAAAACGTCGAGACGGGCCTGCAACTCTTACAGGAAAAGCGCCCAGATACCATCGTGATGGACATTCGCATGCCGGGAATGAACGGCATTGACGGCTTGCGCAAGATCCGCGAAATCGATCCGCACCTTTCCGTGATCATGTTCACCGGTTTCGGCGCCCTCGAAACCGCCCAGGAAGCGCTTCGACTCGGCGCTAACGATTATATCAACAAACCTTTTGACGCTGTGCAGATGCGCGAAGTGATCGGGCGCAACGTCGAGCGGACCCGTTTGCAGCGGCAAAGCGAGGCGACCGCGCACGAACTGCAAGAACTAAATGAGCGCCTTCGCAACGAGCTCGCCCAAAAAGAACGCCTCGCTTCTCTCGGGCAGGCCTCGGCCGAATTTGTGCACGATCTGAGCAATCCACTCACCATCGTCTGGGGTTACGTTCAAATTTTAGCCAAGAAACTGGAACACTCTGGTGATGGGAATAACGGCGAACGGAGCGCGAGTTCACAGAGAGAATTGCACATTATCGAACAAAACGTGCGGCTTTGCCGTGAGCTCCTGACGATGTGGCAAAGCTACGGCAGGGTTGGCGCGACGAAACCGAAACCGGTCTCGATGTCCAGCATCGTCCAAGACGTCGGCAGGGGGGTCAGCGGCATGGCCTCGCAAAACGGCGTCCAACTGGACTGCGAAATTACCGAAGAAGAATTGACAGTTCTCGGCGATCCAACGCAGCTCACGCGCGCGCTGCAGAACGTCATTGTTAATGCCATCCAGGCCGCAACCGAGAAACGTGGCAAGGTGGTTGTGAATTGCCGGGAGAAAGACCTTTACGCTGACATTCAGGTGCGAGACACCGGCTACGGGATTGCAGACACCGAAATTGGGAAAATCTTCGAGCCCTATTTCACTACCAAACAGGGGAAAAACGGCACCGGTCTCGGACTCTACATCACGAAAAAAGTAATCGACGATCACCACGGATCGATCGAGGTCGCCAGCACTCTGGGAGTTGGAACAACTTTCACGCTGCGGCTGCCACTGCACGATAAGTAAGTGTAGTTTCACACTTTCATTTGCGCTTCGCGCCAAAGGCGTAGCAAACCGACAAGTGAATCGTGGTGCAGGTGCACGCGAGGCGCGTGCGCTTCCCGGACGTAACAAAAATACAAACCACTTGTCAGGCTGCGACAGTTTCGTTTTGCTGCCAGCGTGTCGTCTGCTTACCGGATCGCTTCGCCGTTTTTAATTCGCCTCGCCGGAGTTCCCTTTGATGTCCTGGAGGAGCTGGCGACGCCAAATGCCTGCGCCGCCGCGCGCGATCTACTTGCGCAGGAAAAACAACTCCACGGGCTCAAAAGCGCCGCTCTGGAATTTGTCACTCGTCGCGACAGTGGTCTCAGCTCCGAAGAGTTCGCGGCCTGGCGCGCCGCCATTCGTCGCGATAAAATTCCCGAGCAGAAGATTCCGCCACCGCTTCAAGAGTACGCGCGGGTCGCGACCGCCGCCGGGCAGGCACGTTCGCAATTGGAATGTCAGCTTGAAGAGGAATTGAGCCGGGCGCGTCGCGCGTTGTTGCAAACAAGTCAGCGGATTCTTCCAGGCTATCTCGTCTTCGGCTCAGGCGAGGTTCATCACCTGATCGATCACTCCGGCGGCGACCTTCCGCCTCGCAACAGTCGCAGCCGCGAACGTGAACGTCACCTTCTCCTTTACCTCCAGCGTATCGCAGCCAAGAACGATACTTTTAGCGAATTCGGTCCTTCGGCCTGGGGTTCGGCCAGTCAAAGTGGTGCCGCGCTAAATTTTGAACCGCGTCCGGGCATCGCGCGTCGCGAAGTTTTTCTCGAACGCTGGACGGCGCATGCTCTGGCTGCAGCGATCAATTCCGACCCACAAACTTTTTTGGAGCACCGGCCGCGACTCAATCCAAATGGCCTTCTCATCGACAATCGTTTCGTGTTCGCGGATAGCGGCATTGCCATCGAAATTTCGCCGCAGGAGCTGCCCATTCTGGCTCGATGCAATGGCGCAACGCCAATGCACACTTTCGTTGCAGCTGGAGGGGCGAGCTCCCGCGAGCCCGCATTGATCCCGCCCGCCGAAGATGCGCCTGCGGGAGAGCTCGATCTTATACGCGGTTTAATCGATAAAAAGATCCTGATCGCTGCGCTGGAAGTTCCGGCGCTCGAACCCTTCGCCTTCCAGATTTTGCGCGATGATATCGCGGCCTGGCGCGAGGGAGCAGCGCGTCAGCGTTGGCTGCCGCTCGCTGATTCACTGGTTAAGTCCGCCGCGGATTTTTCAGAAACAACCGCGCCGAATCAACGCCAACAAATTTTTTCCGCAGCGCGCCAGCAGCTTTCTCAGTTCGGCGCGGAACGCAAACCGGGTCAGCGCTCACTTTATGCCGCGGTCAATCCGATCGCGGAAGAATGTTTTCGCGATTGCAGATTCGAAATCAGCGAGCCTCTTCTCGACGAAGTCGTAACCGAGGCAGAACCCTGGATTGATTTTTGGCGCGACAATTACGCTTTTGTCGGCTCCCGCGTTGCCGCCGGTTTGCGCATGGTATTGGAAAAGGTTGGAAAAAGTGCGCTACCGCTGCCCGCGTTTTTGCGCGCCTGCGAAACAGCGAAGCTTCCATTAACCGGTCCAGGTCTCGTTGGCCTGGCCGTGATGGCGTTTCAAGAAATTAAAGCCGCCTTTCGCGAACGACTAAAGCCGCATGCTCACCTCGCCGAGTACGAACTCACCGCCGCAGATTGCCATTTCGTTCGCGAAAATTTTTCCTACCAGAAATTTGACGAATTCACTTTCCCTTCCGGCGATTTGCAACTTGCAGCCAGCTCCCAGGACGCGATTTTGCGCGGCGAATATCGCTGGATCGTGAGCGAGCTGCACCCGGCCGCCGCTACGTTGCATCATTGTATGTATTGGAGTTGTCCCGATCACGCCGCCGTTTCCCGTGCCCTTCAATTAAGCACGAGCGGCAAACCATTTTTTCATTTCGGCTTTTTCGCCGCCGATTTTACCGCCCATACTACGGTGCGGATTTTCGATGCCCTGCCCCAGCAGGCGGTCTTCGCGTCCCCGCAGCGGGGTAATCCCCGTTGGCATTCTGTTTTACCAGCGCAGACCGAAGTTTTTATCGAGCAAGACGGCGACGTCGCGCTTCGTGCCAATCGCCAATATCTCGGATCTTTTGCCCGCAATTGGATCATTCCGCTTGGGTTTCATCCGTTCCAATTCGGGTTGGCGCCGCATACACCGCGACTCCGTTGCGGGCGCGTCATTGTCCAGCGCCGCAGCTGGTCGGTCTCCAGTGAGGAAGTGGGCGGTGGCAATTTCGCCGGCCTTTCGCGTGAACTGGTTCTCGCCATCGAAAGATTGCGCGCCGCCAAAGATTGGCCCCGCTTTGTTTACATTCGCCCGACTGAACAGGCGTTGCGACGCAGTGGCGCGGAAGGCCGCGACAAAGATACCAAACCCGTTTTCATCGATCTCGAGAGTTATCTTTCTCTCGAGATTTTTCATCGCTGGCTGAGTAAGGCCGGTGAGTTGGAAATAACAGAAATGTTGCCCGCGCCTGACGAACTTTGGTGGCACGAAGCCGATGGCCGTCGCACTTTCGAGCTGCGCACGCTGATGGTCCCGCGATGAAAAGTCATCTGTTTTTTCCGGAGAGCGCGCCCAACGCCAGTCCAGCGCGGACCTCGCGTGCTCCTTTCGGCGCCTCGCCAAAAGAAAGCGGAGCGCCGACATCCCGCCGGCCAGCCTTCATCAATAATCGGTCGAAAAGGTCCGCAGACAAGACGTCTGTGCCACGCCGCAAATGAAAATCATCGCCATCGCGAATCAAAAGGGCGGCGTCGGCAAAACTACGACCGCGGTGAACCTCGGGGCTGCGCTGGCGGAACGCGCGCAACGCATTCTGCTCATTGATCTCGACCCCCAGGGCAACGCCACCAGCTCTCTCGGAATGCAAGACTTCGAAGGCGAAAGCCTGTACGATCCTTTGCTGGGCGAGACGACCCTGGCTGACAAAATTTTGCCGACGCGATTGGATCATCTCTTTCTCGTTCCAGCTGACCTCGATCTTGCCGGCGCGGAAGTGGAAATCGCGCGTATGCCGGATCATTTGCTGCGGCTGGCGCGAACATTGCAACCGTTGCGTGCCGACAGCGCCTTCGATTTTGTGCTGCTCGATTGTCCACCTTCGCTCGGAATTCTCATGAGCAACGCGCTCGCCGCAGCCGATGAAATTCTGACCCCCATTCAATGTGAATACTTCGCGCTGGAAGGTCTGGTCAAAATTGTGCGCGTGGTCGAGCAAGTCCGCGATTCCGGGGCAAATCCGAATATTCAAATCGGCGGCATCCTCATGACGATGTTCGACAGCCGCACGAATTTAAGCGCACAAGTCGTGGCGGAAGTACGTCAACATTTTGCCGCAAAAGTTTACGACACCGTTATTCCGCGAACGGTGCGCTTAAGCGAAGCGCCCAGTTTCGGCAAAACTATTTTGGAATACGACAAGAGCGGGACCGGCGCACGCGCCTACCGCGCTTTGGCGGAGGAATTCATTCGGCGCCACGCGCCAGTTGCAGCCACCGCTGCAAAAAATGAGACCTGATCCGTCGTTCTATGAGAAAGCGCCGGAGGACTGCCGCACTTCAACGCTTCGCAAGTTAGGACCCCTCGAAACATGCGCCAGGTTTTGGAAAGCGGTCCCGCAATTGCGGGACCGCTTTAGATATCAGTCTCTCATCGCCCTCACCTCGGAGCTTCATCCACTGCGTCCGCGTAATGGCAAAGACGAAAGTAGGAAAACCCCTAAAAGTTGTTTCCCGTTCCAAGGTCATTCCATTTTTCTCCGCCACTCGGCGCGATGGATAATTTTCGGGATGAATCAAGGAGATGACGTACTCGAGTTTCAAATTGCGAAACCCGTGATCGCGAACTGCGCGCGCCGCTTCGGTGGCGAGTCCGCCGTTCCAGAAATCGCGCTGCAGCCGGTAGCCGATCTCAATTTCCATTTTGCCGTCTACTTCGTGGTGAAAAAAACCGCAGTAGCCAGCGAGAGTACCGCTCGATCGTACAATCATGGCGAATTGCGATGGCAGACCGTCTCGGTCCCAGCCGATCACTTTATCAAGGAAACTCTGCGTTTGTTCACGCGTCATCGGGCCCATCGAGAAACGCATGAAATCTTTGTTCGCCATCAATTCCACCATGCGATCGAGATCATCGGCGGCGAATGGACGCAGAATTAAGCGCGGAGTTTCGAGGATCATTTTGCAGCGTTGTAGCCGCGGTCGTTGGTCGCGGCCTTCGATCAATCACATACAATTCGCAGTCGAGCTACGACTCATAATTAAAGATGGCAGCGAACGGACAAGACAGTTGGCGGCCGGCGCCGGTGCCGGAAACGAACAGCCTCGCCAAAGTTGCCGCGGCTGCGAAAGAGTGCACCGCCTGTCCGCTATACAAAAAAGCAACGCAAACGGTCTTCGGCGAAGGCCCGAAACAGGCCACCATGTTGATGATCGGCGAGCAACCGGGCGACTATGAAGATGTGGCCGGGAAACCATTCGTCGGCCCGGCAGGAAAAATTCTGGATCGTGCGCTGGAGGAAGCGGGAATTAATCGGGACGAAGTTTATGTCACTAATGCGGTGAAACATTTCAAATGGGAACCGCGCGGGAAACGACGCATTCATCAGAAACCGAGTTCGCGCGACATCGCCGCCTGTCGGCCATGGCTGGAAGCCGAGCTGCGCTTGATCGAGCCCAAGCTTGTCGTTTGTCTCGGTTCAACTGCAGGACAGACCGTTTTTGGCCCGAGTTTTCGCGTTACGAAGGAACGCGGCAAACTTCTGTCGTCTCGTCTTGCGCCAAAAGTTATGGCAACCGTTCATCCTTCCTCGCTCTTGCGTCAGCCCGATGAAGAATCCCGTGAACGCGAGTACAACCGCTTTGTCGCTGATCTGCGCATCGCCGTAAAAGCAGCAAACGCGAAGTGAAGCTCCCCAAGGAGCGGCGGTCTCCAGATCGCCGTTTATTAAGATCGGCGGCTAAGAAGCTGCCGCGCCATGTAACGCGCGTTACGCGCTCGGACTTACCGATGGCGAAGCCGAAGCGGCCGGCGAAATAGCTGCCTTCCTCTCCTCCCGTTTCGCTCTGCGCGCCTCCCTTTCCGCCTTCTCTGCATCGGTCAATGGCCCAAGCTTCACGAGTTTTGCCTCCATCGAGCCGTCGGACATTTTGTAGCAGGAACCCCTTACTTCCTCATTAGCGACTACGTCTTTCATCGTCGCGGGCTGGCCACCCTTGGTGATGATAGTTTTGTCGGTAATCTTCAGGACATGCGAATTTTCTTTTCCGGCGATGGTGAACGTCTTTGCTTTGTCGTCCACCGCGGCAATGATGCCTTTGAAAGGAGTAGCTCGCATCTTCCCGCCAGCCGTTGCGGCTGTCGCAGGTGACGCATCCGCATCTGCGGAACTGCTGGCATCCGGTGAAGGAAATGCTTTTTTCGGCGCGGCCTGGGTATGCGGCAAGCAAACGAGAACAGTCGCGAAAAACGCGGCGATAATTAAGAAATTCTTGTGTTTCATGCGTCGATGAAGTTGTGCAGTTAAATGTTGATCCGGCGTATCAGTACAACCTATCCAACGGAGTTTGAAAGGTGTGGCAAGGCGAAAATGCGCACTCTTCAATTTAGGCTGGCTCGCCGAGTCATAGCTCGCCAGGTCGAGATGTAGGACAAACGGCCCCGCCTTTGCCTAAAGGTTAAAGACGGCTCTTGATGGATGCGCGTCCGGAAGCCGATTTCAGATAGCGCTCAAAGTCCACAGCGCGAGTCCGACCAGAAAATTCAATATATGTTTTTAAGCGCCAGGGTTCCATTTCTTTGTGTGAGCCGCCCGCCCGTTGTTATGGGCCTGAAAACGATTGCGCAGATTGTCAGTACGCCTGTATAGAATCGCCGCGGGGTCGAGCTGACTTTGAAGGATGTAAACGTAGAAAACTTTCACCATGATCTTGGCTTGCCGAGTCGTAGCTCGCTGCGTTGGTGCGGTAAAAACAAAAAGAGGGCCGCCTTCGCCGAGGCTACGGCGCGACAGTCCACGCTCTGCTCTGCGATGCGAGCGTAGACTGGAGGTAAGGGGATTCGAACCCCTGACCTTCTCATTGCGAACGAGACGCTCTACCAACTGAGCTATACCCCCAAAAGAAGGGCAAATTATCGTGGCGAAACGAATTTTCGGCAAGTGCCCGAGAACCCTGATCCGGCGATATGAACATAAACTATTTTTCGCGATTGGGTCGTCAACACTAAGCGACGAGGCAGAAGGTATGCGCGTTCCGGCGAAGGCCGAATAGCTGTTTAATGAGCTCTAAGTTCCCACAGCTTGCCGGGGGTCAACGACACTCCTGATGGGCTGAGAAAAATCAGATTCGAATCCCACATCGCGGTGAACACATAGGTCCGCCCCGGTTCGACGTTCACTATTGTCGAAGTCGGCCATGGCAAGCCCGCGTAGGACGCTGTGACCACTGTTAAGAGATGGCGCCCTGCTGGCAGCCAACTGTCGTAGTCGTGACCCTGTGCGATGGTCGCCACAGACCTGCCATCGATCTGCAGATGAAAACCCAGATTCCATCCGAACTGCGGCACTCTTTTCACAACCACGCGACCAGGCAGAGGACTCGGCCGCGCAACAGTGCTGGTTGAAATTGCACACACATAAGCAAGGATCAGAAGAGCCTTGCTGCCGTAGCTGCGTCTTGATGTCATAGGAGACATTACGCATAAGACTCGTTTTTCTCCAGCCCGGATGTGGACAAACAGACGAAAATCGTAACCAGATGATCCGAGAGCCTCCCATCAAAAGACGGATTTCTGGAATGAGGCGCGAATTGCCTCGGAAGCAATACTGAACTGCGCTTGCTCGGCGAGCCAGAATCTGGTTCTCGGAATAACTGTAACGCATTGCGCGCACACACGTTGGTACGTCGCTCTATGCAATCGCGCCAAAATTTAAACGTACGTGAGATAAGCGCGAATCGGTTCTTTACTCTCTAGGTGAACAGACGTGAGCGGGTGAGACAATGCGAGCAAATTCGCACTGGACTCACTGCGAACGAGACGCTCTACCAACCGAGCTATACCCCCTCGAATAAATCCGGTTCGGAGAATTATGCGGGGGATTCCCAGTTAATGCAAAATACGAAAATCCGCGGGCAGGGTAATTTTGACAGCCGGTCCATCGGGATCGGCTTGCCCAGTAATGCCGCCACCGCCGGGCAAGTTGGCGGTCTCGTCGTTAACCGCGATCTTCTCTGGTGGTGGCGAGATCGTCGGCTGTCCTTTGCCTTTGAGGGCGTCGTTTAGGGCGGGCAAATCTTTTGCGACCAGCCCCGCAAACTCATTTGAAACATCGGCGAGTTCGCGTTTCAACGCATCGATGTAAGCAAGCTGATAGTCTCCCGGCTTGCCTTCATAGCTCAGGAGCGCGCCATAAAGTTGATCGGTATGTTCGCGCAAACGTTCCTCGCCCGTGATCGCGCCACCTTCTTTCGTGGCCACGATTTGTTTGCGGACTGCGTCCACTTTGCTATCGAAATCGCTCACGGTCTTCTTCAATGGATCGGACTCTGGCAAGGCGCTGCCGGTTTTCTCAAGCGCGCCCCGCAGGGCCACGATAGGGTCCATCAAGGCGCTCTCCTCGTCGAACAACGCCCGCACTTTCATCGCCGCATCGAACTGCGCTTTGCGATCCGCTTCGCTGAATTTTGCTCGTCGATCGAGCCCGATAGTAAGCTTGGTTTCCGTGGCTTTCCCATTTTTCGTTAGACGAACCGTGTAAACACCAGGAACAAGACGCGGGCCGCGGATGCCATTGAAAGCAACTTGCGCCGCTGGTGGGACGCGGGGCGGTTTCGCCCGCATGCTCCAAGTGACGCGATTCATGCCCGGTCGCTTACTGGCCGGTAGTTCGTCAACTACCTGGCCGGAAGAATCGAGCACTTCCAGTTTCAGTTTACCAAAAAGATGCCGTGCCTTCTGGTAGTAAGTAATGACAGCAGCGTCTGGCGGATTGTCGCCGATAAATACGGCGTCGCCATTAGCCCAGCCACCGCTGCCTTCAATGCGCTGTTGCACCGGTCGCGCCGAAACAAAGGCTGCCTCCTGCGGAAGAAGCTCAAGCCTTAGCGCACGCCACGGAGTGATATCATCGACAATCCAGATCCCGCGCCCATGGGTTGCCAGCACAAGATCGTTGTCACGCGGATGGATCGCCAGATCGCGCACTGCCACCGCCGGGAAACGGCCACCTTTGAATTGCGCCCATGCCTTTCCACCATCAATCGAAACGTAAAGACCAAATTCTGTCCCGAGAAAAAGCAGGCCCGGTTTCGCGATATCTTCCTTGATGACGTGCGCGTAGCCTCGAATACCCTTGGCATCCTGTGCCGTCACGAGCGGGGTCCAGGTTTTTCCGAAATCTGTCGTGCGAAAAACGTACGGTGCCATGTCGCCAAAAGTATGGCGGTCGAAGGCGGCGTAGGCAGTGCCGGCGTCGTAGTTACTGGCCTGGACCCAGCTTACCCAGGAGTTCGGCGGAAGGCCGGGAACGTTTGCGACCACATTGTTCCAGCTCTTAGCGCCATCGCGAGTCAGTTGCAGGTTGCCATCATCGGTTCCCACCCAGATCACATTCTTGTCCTTGGGCGATTCGCTGATGGAATAAATAGTCGTGTGCATCTCCGCCGCGGAGTTATCGACCGTGATTCCGCCCGACTGTTCCTGTTTTTGTTTCTCCGGATCATTCGTCGTCAGATCAGGTGAAATGCGTTCCCAAGTCTGACCATGATCGCGCGAGCGAAAGAGAAATTGCGCGCCCATATAGAGGGTCCCTTTCTCGTTAGGCGAAAGCGCCATCGGGGTATTCCAATTCCAGCGCAGTTTTTCCTTGTAGTTCGGCTTGGGCTGAATGTCGCGCGCTTCGTGAGTGTAACGATTTACCCGGCCGACATAACCGCCCTGATATTCGGCATAGACGTAATCGGGATCGCCGGAATCAGGGAAACAGAAGAAGCCATCACCAGTGAACATGTTTTCCCATCGGGAATTGGTAACGCCACCGGGATACTGCGAGTCCCCGACCCAGCTGCTGTTATCCTGCAATCCCCCATAGACCCGATACGGATCCTGGTCGTCAACGCTAACATGGTAGAACTGCGAGACAGGAAGGTTATCGCCCTTCCACCATTTGCTTCCGCTGTTGTAGGAATACCACATCCCGCCGTCATCGCCGGAAAAAACAGTTTGCGGATTGGTTGGATCGATCCAAACACAATGAACGTCGCCGTGCATCCCGCCAACCGCGGCGAAGCTTTTCCCCGCGTCCTCACTAACAATCATTGAGCCGTCCGTCTTAAAAAGGCGGTCGGGGTTTTTCGGATCAACTATTAGATTGGCGAAGTAAAACGGACGCCAGACCATCCATTGACTCTTGTCGCGCTTGTTCCAGGTGCTGCCGCCATCGTCGGAAAGGAAGAGGGCGCTGTCAGTTGATTCAACAAAAGCGTAAACCCGCTTCGAATTCGATGGCGCGATCGCAACCGCAATACGACCATACGGCTTTTTTGGAAAACCCTTGTTGTTCTCGGCGGTGATCTCGTTCCAAGTGTTGCCGCCATCGTTAGAGCGAAACAGTTCGCTGCCCGAGGGCGCGTTCGGGCCATCGCCGCCGGAACGAAAAGTCCATCCTTTGCGCCGAAAATCCCAAAGCGCCGCAAACATTACGTTTGAATCGTTGGGATCGATCGCGACGGTAGAGCATCCGGTCGAAAGATTACTCCCCTTGAGCACGAGCCACCAATTTTTGCCGCCATCGGTTGTGCGATAGAGCCCGCGATCGGCCGAGTCGCTCCAGAGCGCTCCCGGCACACTGGCAAAAACAGTGTCGCTGTTTTTCGGACTCACAACAATTTGGGCGATTCGTTCCGACTTCGGCAATCCGGCATTGGTCCAGGTCTCGCCGCCATCGCTTGATTTGTAGATGCCGTCGCCAATTGAGACGCTGTTGCGGGTCCACGATTCGCCCGTCCCGACCCAGATGTTCCTGGAATTCTTCGGATCAATCGCAATCGCGCCGATGGATTGCACCGGTTGTTCATCGAAGACCGGCCGGAAACGAGTGCCGCCGTCATCCGATTTCCAGATGCCACCGCTGGCTGCGCCGACGAAGAGGGTAATCTTGCCCGAAGGCTCTTTTACCCCCGCGATTGCGGAAATGCGGCCGCTCATCGTGGCCGACCCGATATTGCGCGCGCCCAGCCCGGAAATTGTGGCGGAGTTGTAAGATGCTTCGTTCGCGCCGAAAACTGATGAACTAACGAGAATTAGACAAAGCAAAGCAGGGATGATAAGACGCATATATTATTTCGCGGTTGGAAATTTGAAGATCGCGTCATCAACCGAAATGTTGGGTTCTGCTTTGTCGATGACGATTTTTTGTTTGTCTGGCCCGCCTTTGCGGCCGGACTCAATGGAAAACGGAAGAAAGACGCCGGCAATTTTTTCGTAGTCGCCCACATCGGTCTCTACTTCCACTTGTGCGCCTTGCTCCACCCTTTGCGTAGTCTTGCGAATTTCCAGGAAGGCATCGGGATCGAGATAAACAAAAGTTACGTCACCGTTCTTGCGAACCACTTTGAGCTTGTGCGCCAAGGTGCCGTCGACGTCTTCCGTGCCGAGATACTCGACTGTGCTGCCCTTTGCTTTCCAATCCACTAATGGCCCGTCAATCTCGGCCTCTTCCAGCAACGACTTTGTGTCATCGGCCGACATTTTTTCCGGATCCTTGCGGCCTTGGAACGGAGAAACTTTCCAGCCTTGTTCGCCGTCATAGGCCTGTATAGCCGTCATGCCCTGCAAGGTTAGTTCAGCCCGCACGTCGGAGGGACGTTTCTTGGTCTCGACATAAGCAAGCTGGATCTGGCCTTCGTTCACCAGCATTTTGCCGGTGAAACGAACCGATTGCAGAGCGCGCAGCGCGTCAACGCCACCCTTCGCAGCCACATTTTTTGCGACTAACTCATCAACGGTTAGTTGCGGCTTATCCTGAGCGCAGACCGCGGAAACAGCCAATGCGCTGGCGATGGAAATAATAGTGAGTCGAGAGTACATAGATTGAGTGAATGAACGACAGTGTTCGAGGAGCCTTACGCAACGGACGTGCCAAAGACAAGTTTTAGTCGCAAGCACCTCTGGTTGCGCGGCTTAACTGCCACCGTTGTGCACGCTGCTTATCGATTGTGTCCCGCGAACGGGATTTTGGCACCCGGATTCGGGATCGTGGGGAGGTCGCGAGCAGTGAGAAGTGAGAGGTAGATATCTTTTCCCTTCGAACCAATCACTTCATTAAGCCAAAATATCATTACGCAGCCGCTCCGAACGCCAGACCAAGGCCATAGGTCACGACCGCTTCGATCACGCCGACGAGAGTCATCTCAAAACCGGATGCCCACCACGAGCGAATAGTTATCAGCGATTTGATCGCGCCGACAGCAAAGTGCGCAACGATGCTGACGACAAAAGCCACGATAACAGCGGGCAATCCAGTCATGAAAAAGAAAGGAATGATGGGAATGAAGGCGCCCACGGCGGTGGAGGCTGACGCTGAAGTCGCCGATTTCCATGGATTGGGGAAGTGATGCTCGGAAAGCCCGAGTTCGCTTTGCGCCATCGCCTGAACCAGTCGCTCGGGATTTTCCGCCAGGCGCTCGGCCATCTTTTGTGATTCTGCCACGCTGAAGCCCTGGAGTTGGTAGAAGAGCGCCATCTCCTCGATTTCTTCCTCAGGGTTTTCGTCAACTTCCGCTTTCTCGCGTGCGATTTCCGCCTCATAGACTTCGCCCTCGCTTTTGACCGCGAGATACGCGCCCGCGCCCATCGACAGAGCAGACGCCAGCATTCCGGCGAGACCGGAAATCAAAACATAATGCTGTTGATTGTTGGTTGCACCAGCGACACCGGAAACAATTCCGAAGACAGCGCCGAGCCCATCATTCACGCCGTAGATTGCGTCGGCAACCCAACTGCCGCCGCGTCCGTGCCAACGCTCTCGTTTTAGAATTGTATCGAGCGCGGTTTTGGGATTCGGCGGTCCGGCCATCGCATTCAACGCCCGCGCGTGCGCTTTTTCTTCCAACGCGCTGGTGCGCAAGAATTCCTGCACATCGTGCTCGGCCGCGAGAGCGCGGTCGCGCTGCGCGGAAAATTCGCGCTCATGTTTTTCCTCCGCCGCTTCCATTCGACGAATCGCGATGTCGGTTCCAAGTGAACGCGTGAATCGGCGTTTAAAGCGAGTCCAGATATTTTCGGTTAACGTCGGGACCGGTTCACCCATATCGCGCAATTTTTGCTCCCACCGCCTGGCGTGACGCCCTTCCGCCTCGGCCATGCGGATGAGAATGCCCTTGCGTTTTTCGTCGCCCTCGCGCGCAGCCAGGTCGCGATAGACCTGCGCTGTCTCTACTTCCGCGCGCCAATTCTTAAGGACAACTTCGATTGTTTCCTTCTTCCGCGTTTCAGCCATCGAAAGATACTAGAGAGGACCTGCCAAGAATGCCAAGTGTTGCAATATTGCAGCTGGCGACGTCACTGGGGCAGAACACGAAAGCGACCTGCCGCTGGAGCAGCGGCAGCTACAACGGCGCTCGGGGTGACTTAATCTGCTTCCGCCAACGCAGCCGAAATCGGCGGCACGGATTTCGGTCTTAATTGTTGCGTGGTGATGACGATTGCGACCGATCCAACAATCAACGCCGCTGCCGCGATCGTGCGTGAAGTAAGACGCTCGCCCGCGAAAAGCCCTCCCAGAATCACCGCTACGACCGGATTCACATAGGCGTAAGTGGCAACTTTCGCTGGCTCACAGTGGCGCAAAAGCCAGAAATAAGCCGTATAGCCAACCAGGGCTCCCACCAAAACCAGGTAGATAAACGCCCCGATCGATATTGGACTCAGCTTTTGCAGATTGAATTGGTGCTCTTCGCCTAGCACGGCTCCGAGGAGTAAAAGCAAAGCGCCGCCGCAAATCATTTGCTGGCCAGCGGCGAGAAAGAGCGAAGGCGAACTCTTCGCTTTCAATGAATAAAGCGATCCGGCCGACCAAATGAGCGAGCCAATCAGTAGGATCGACATCCCAAGCGCAAGATGCGACGTAGCCGAAAACGCGGTCAGCGCCGGCCCCAGCAAAAGTCCAACCCCAACAAATCCGCCGATCAGCCCGAGCCACACTAGTGGCGTCGGCCGCCGTGCCAGGCCGGTGATCCATCCGAGCAAAGCCATATCGATCGGGACGGTAGCAACGAGCACGGAGGCGAGCCCGGTTGGCACCCACTTTTCGGAGATCGTCACGCCTCCATTGCCGCAGAGCAGAAGGCAGCCGCCGATGATGAAAGCACTACGCCAAGTCATGCTTGTCGGGGGAGGCGCGCCACTTATGCGTGCGCTGACGTACATGATTATACCCGCAGAAAGAAAACGCGCGCCTGCCATGAAAAACGGCGGGATCGATTGGATGGCGAAGAAAATCCCTAGATAAGTCGAACCCCAGATTAGATAAACCGCGGCGAAGCCGGCGATGAGAGCGAGGCGCGATGGTTCCCGCATTGTTTACCAGCGCATCGCGCGAGAAATCACGCAACCGATTTCAGTTTCCGGTCGTTTATCTGGCCTGAGAAACAGTTCGGCGGTCACAGACCACCGCTAAAGGACCAAATCAAGGCGTTCGACGACCTCGAATCAGCCTATAAATAAGCAAAAGCAACATCGCGCCAATTACCGATGCAATAAAACCGGCTGGTTGACCTGGCTCGTACCATCCGATTACTCGCCCCAGAAATCCGGCCACAAACGCGCCGGCAATACCGAGCAGAATGGTAATGAAACAACCACCAGGATCCGGGCCTGGCATAAGAAACTTTGCAATCGCGCCGACAACCAACCCGATAACCAGTGTGCCAAGAATCGCTGTCAACATAATTGCGTGTTCTATCGATTCATTTGCGTGCTGGCAAGCGCCCGTTGCGCTTGTCTACGGCAATTCAATCAGCTGTGCGGAGCGGATATCGTCGCTCTCCCGAATCTTGTTCAGCAATTTTTCCTCGGGCGCGCTATCGAGGTTTAGCACGGTAAGCGCCATTCCGCCCGCTTGATTCCGGCTGAGAGACATGGTGGCGATGTTGACGCCGTGTGCCCCGAGCAGAGTGCCAATGCGACCGACCATACCGGGGCGATCGGTATTTTCGAGCACCAGAATCACCCCGTGTGGCCGCGCTTCCACCGGGCGGGCGTTGATGCTAACGATTCGTGGAGTAATTCCAAAAAATGCGCCACCGACTGATATGTTTTTTCCTTCCGCACTGGCCGAAAGTTCCAGCATGTCGGAATAATCGCCGGGCGCGCTCAACCGCGTCTCGGTGATCTTCAGTCCCAGACTTTCTGCGAATGCGGGTGCGTTTACTTCATTCACTTCGCTCCCACCGGCGCTTTGCAAAAAGCCTTTGAGCACGGTGCGCGTGATGGCGGTGGTATCGACTTCATTAACTTTTCCGCTGTAGTTGATGTTGAGCGAATCGACCCGTCGGGGCGCGAGCTGAGAGAGAAAGCGGCCGAGTTTTTCGCCGAAACGCAAATGTGGCCCAATCAGAGCCAGTGTTTTCGCGTCGAGCGTCGGCATATTGACAGCATTGCGAATCGTTCCCTCGAGCAAGACTGCGCGAATGGACTGCGCGATTTCGATACCCACGCTCTCCTGCGCCTCGACGGTTGAGGCACCGAGATGCGGTGTCAGAACAAGTTTCGGGATTTTTCGCAGCGGCGAATCGACGGGCAACGGTTCGGTTTCGAAAACGTCAAGCGCGGCACCGGCGACGTGACCGTTCGATATAGCATTGACTAACGCCTGCTCGTCGATCAGTCCGCCGCGTGCGCAATTGATGATGCGCACGCCGCGTTTTGTTTTCGCGATACGTTCCGCATTCAAAAGATGGCGCGTTTCCGCGGTAAGCGGCGTGTGCAGCGAAATAAAGTCCGCGGCGGCGAGCAATTCATCGAGCTCTTCCACCAACTCGACTTGCAAACTGCGCGCGCGCGAGACGGAAAGGTATGGATCGAACGCAAGCACGCGCATTCCAAAGGCAATGGCGCGTCGGCTGAGCTCACTCCCGATCCGGCCCATGCCAATAATGCCGAGGGTCTTGTTGTAGAGCTCGACGCCCTCCAGATTTTTCCGGTCCCAGGTGCCGCCCTTCAACGTCGCATCGGCCCGCGCGATGTTCCGGGCAAGACTGAGCAGCAGTGAAAAAGTGTGCTCAGCCGTCGAGATGGTGTTCGCGCCCGGAGCGTTCAGCACCACCACGCCCCGGCGCGTCGCGATTTCGACATCGACATTGTCCACGCCGACACCGGCCCGCCCGACCACGCGCAGTTTTTTCGCTGCGTTCAAGATTTTCGCGGTCACTTTTGTCTGGCTGCGAATGATGAGCGCGGCGAAATCTGCAATGGCTTCGGCTAATTGCGTTTCGCTCAATCCGGTTTGCACTTTGGCTTCGAGGGCCCCGTCGCGCGTCAGCTCATCGATCCCGCGCTGGGAAATGGAATCGGCGATGAAGACTTTTGGTGAACTCACGAGGTAGCTTTAAGATTTAACTGTTAAGTTTTAAGTAAAACGAGAAGAACAATAGCTGACAACTTCCCTGCACCTAAGTCTTAAAACTGAAAACTTCGGGATCATCCGTAAATGATCAGGCGAATCGTATCGGGTAATTGCGCCGCGATGTTGGTAACAACATTTCCGCGCAAAAGATTGGTCAGAGTAAGACGATGGGAAGTTCCGAGCATGAGATAGTCGACGCCCATGGTCGCGGAGAGATCGAGAATGGTTGTAGCGGCGTCTTCGCTCACCGCGTAAACAGGCTGCACACAAACGCCGCGTTCGGAACCGAGTTTGAGCATGAACGACATAATGGCGTTGGCTTCGGGATCGTCCTGCCAGCGCGCGCGACCGAGGGTAGTTGGGCCACCGGCATAGTAAACGGCGATCTCTTTGACAAAGAGAACGCAGAGCGTTGCCTGTCGCAATTGTGCCTCATCAAGGGCAAAGCTGAGGACCGGAGTAATGCCGCGGGCGGCAACCATGATTTTTTGTCCTTCATCCAAACGCGATTGCATGATGGTCGCAAGATCCGGCGTAACCATTTGCGCGACTTGCTGAGGAACCATCACCGTGGTTAGCCCGCGCCGCTTCAGAGTCCAGGCACGCACGGCGAGCCCGACACCGAGGACACACAGCACGAAAAAGAGCGCATCTGGTTTTGTGTGTGCGAGTGTGATTTCAACAAGAAAAAGAACTGTGAAAGTGATGCCGAAAAGAATGCGATGGTACATCTTGATCGGCAGAACGCGATTGAAGCAGCACGAGCCTAAATTCACCGTAATCGCGCCGACAACTCCGATCGCGTATAAACCGGCAAGCGCGGTAAAGTTCCTCGTCGTGATGATGACGATGACCGGCAACCCGACGGCGATGAGGAGGGGGATCTGGGGCACACCATGCCGGTTAAGTGCCATAAATTGCGGCGGCATTTCTTGATCGCGTGTCATCATGTAAAGCAGACCGATCATCGCGACGATGGCGGTGTTGGCTGCGCTTAAGAGAAGAAGGAAAAAGACAATGCCAACAATCCAACCAAACATTTCTCCGAAAGCCGGGCCGAAGCTGGCGCTTCCAAAATATTCGCCGATAAAGCGCAACATATCTTCACTGCGGAAATGCAGAGCTTCGCGAATTGAATAATCGCTGCCCCACAAATGCACGCTGCTATTCGGGTTCATCGAAAGCATTGCCCAACCAAGCAATGCGGTTGCAATAACTACCTCAATTGCGACGGGCCAAATTGCCTTTGCTGCTTCGGTCCCCACGCGTGGTTCAGCGACGGTTGCGTGTTTATCCAATTTCATCACCCCGGTGAGATTGGCGATCGCTTCCACCCCGCTGAGGGCGAGAATCACGCTGCAAAATTGCACCCAAACCTGAGAATAACTTTCGTGCAGCGGCTCGAGATAGTGCGTGGTCAGGTGCGGCGCGCTTATAATTATGAGCCCAAGGACGGCGAATACGGTCGGCACCGCGAGGATGACAGCGAGGCTGCCACTGTGCTTTGGTCCGTAAAAATTGATCAGGCCCATGACCAGCAAGGTGGTCACGGTTGAGAGGACGATGTGTTCTTTGAGAATTGGAATGTTGAAGTAGCTCAGTGCCGACCAACCGCTCAGCGCAGCTGTTACCGTCAGGTCCGCAACGAGCAGAAGTGCGCCCACGACGGCGAGGAGCCGTCCTTGCGAGCGCGCCGCTGAATAAACGCCGCCACCATCGGGAAAATATCTGCAGATGATGGCGTAGTTGATTCCTACCAGGCCGGTGAGTGCACAAACCGCGAGAATGATCGGTAAAGACGAAAAACCTGCGGCGAGAAAAGCCAGACCAAGGACGTAGGCCTTACTTGTTCCCCAGTCGCCGTAAAGCAATGCCGCCGCGCGTTTCCAATCGACATTGCGCGGGCGGTGAACGGCGCCTGGCGGATTGAGAGTCAATGTGGCCATGCCCGTGAACGATTACACTTGCAAACGCAACATCAGCTAATCCTTCGCGCGATAAAAACAGGATTCGTAATCAGCCGAAGATGACCAAACGAATCGAATCTGGCAAATTCTCCGCGATGTGATTTGCCGCGTTGCCGCGAAGCAAATTCGTCAGGGCACCTCGTTGGGTAGTTCCGATAACCAAACAATCGACGCCCATAGTCGCGGAAAGATCGACAATCGTAGCGGCAGCATCCTCGCTCACGGCATATACCGGCAGCACGCAGACACCGCGCTGCTGTCCCTCTTTTAGCATCAACGACATAATGGCGTTGGCCTCGGGATCTTCCTGCCATCTCGGCCGGCCAGCAACAGCGGGTGCTGCGGAAAAATAAACGACAACTTCCTTCACGTACACGACACAGAGAACCGCTTTGCGTAGCTGCGCTTCTTCGAGTGCAAAATTGAGCACGGGATTGATTCCGCGGGCGGCGACCATGATCTTTTGCCCCTCTTCGAGGCGCGGCTGCATCGTGATGGGCAAATTCGGGACGACCATGTCGGCGATCTTGCGCGTTACCGTGAGGGTCGTTAGGCCAGAGAGTTTGTGGGAATAAAAACGCAGCGTGAGCCCGATTCCCAAAACGCTACAGGCAAAAAACAACGCGTCTGGTTTCGTTTTTGCAATCGTTACTTCCACCGCGAAAAGGACGAGGAAGGTCGAGACCATGATGAAGCGTTGCAACCATCCCAGAGCAAGCTCGCGATTGAAACTGCACGACCCGAGATTAACTGCGATGGCGCCCACGACACCGACCGCGTACAAACCGGCAAGCGCATTGAAATCACTCGTCAACGCGAGAACGAGAATCGGAAGCGCTATGGCGGCGAGCAAGGGGAGTTGCGGAACGCCGTGGCGATTCAGACGGGCCAATTGTCGCGGCATCTCGCCGTCCTGGGCCATCATGAAGACCACACCGATCAGCGCTACTACCGCGGTATTCACTGCACTGAAAAGCAAAAGACCGAAGACAATACCGACTGCGATTCCGAACGCGGTTCCAAACCAGGGTGCTATCGCGACCGCGCCGTAGTGTTCCGCGAGGAAGCGTAACATGTCCTCTTTGTGATCGGCCAACTGCGGTCCAAAAAATTTTGGTAGCGAAAGCATCGCCCAGCCAAGAAGAGCGGTTCCAAATACGACCTCGATCGCGACCGGCACAATCGCCTTTGTCGCTGTGTGAGTGACTTTGGGTCGCTCCGGTGAAGAATCGGGATCGAGCTTCATCACGCCAGTGAGATTCGCGACCGCTTCCACGCCACTGAGCGCGAGAATGACACCAACGAATTGGATCCAAGTGACTGCGAAAGTCGAATGCGCCGGTTCCAATTCGGCGACTTTCAGGTGCGGTCCGCTAAATGCGACGATCAAGATGACGACAAGCACAGCCGGCACCGCGAGCCAGATCGAAACGCTACCGCTGTGTCGCGGTCCGAAATAATTAATGATCCCAACAACAAGGATCAAACCCGCGGTGGCGAGCCGCGCATTTTCGCTTGAGACGCCAAGGTAACTTACCGCAGCCCATCCGCTGAGCGCTGCGGTGACAATAAAATTTGCCACCAATAACAAAGCGCCGGCAGAAGCGAGAAATCGGCTTTGCTTGCGCGCTGCCGAATAAACACCACCGCCATCCGGAAAGTGACTGCAAACAATGATGTAATTGTACCCGACGACCGCAGTGAGAGCGCAAACGGCGAGAATGATTGGAAAAGAAGCAAAACCCGCGGCAACGAATGCCAAGCCAATGACGTAGGCTTTGCTCGTGCCCCAGTCGCCATAAAGCAACGCCGCCGCGCGTTTCCAATCCACATTGCGCGGCCGATGTACGCCAGCCGCCGGCCCGAAAACGGGTTCAGCCATTTTGTTGCCGGGACTTTCGACTGCTTCGCGCGCCCGGCGCAAGTGCAATTCTATGGTTTACCTATGAAAGGTGTTCACTCGCCGTCGCGTACCTTTCTCATTATTAGATGCGCAACACATTCAATTTCTGCAGTCTGGGGAAACATGTCCAAAGGGGTAATTGAATCGACGCGGAACGATGTCTTTAGCGTAGCGAGGTCGCGGGCGAGCGTGCCTGGATTGCAAGAAACGTAAATCAGTTGGGCTGGTTGATGTTTGGTTAACGATTCGACGATTGTTTTGCTTAGGCCGGTCGCCGGCGGGTCGACAATCACCGCACGCTTTTCTTCAGGTGAACTACGGGCGATTGAGCTCAATTGGACGCCGAGCTCCGCCTCAATATCCGCCGCGATGTACTGTTCATTCCCATTTGCGTCCTTCCGTGCCACCGCGATGGCGTGCGGATCCCAATCAATCCCAATCACTTTTCCAAAGCGCCCGCGCAATCGTTTCGAAAAAAGTCCCGCGCCGCAATAGGCATCAATCAGCGTGCCGGTTGCGGAACTGAGTAAGCGATCGACCAGATCGAGCAGCGCTGCCGACACGCCATCGTTTGCTTGGGTAAACACGCGCGGACCCCCGCTGGCGCGTAAGGTATAATGGCCATCGTGAGGGCGGCTTGCGCGTAATTCGGCCAGTTGCCTGTTCACTTCATTCAGCGCGATCGGACAACGCTCGATGTCGAGTAGTTTGTTCGATTCACGCCAGAAAAATCCGATTACGCCGTCGCGAACGTGCACGGTGATCCGATTGCGGTACTCGTATTCAACCGGCGACGGAATGAATGGGCGCATCGGTAGCTCTTTCAAGCCGCCAATCCGGCGAAGTGTTTCTTTTACCTGCCGCCATTTCAAGGCCAGTTGATGTTCGTAATCGATGTGTTGGTAAACGCACCCGCCGCAACGTCCGAAATACGGACAGCGCGGCTCGACCCGATGAGGCGAAGCGGTAACAATGCTTTCTAGTTCCGCTTCGAGAAATTTTTGGCGTTCGCGCGTGACGCCTGCCGAAACGGTTTCTCCATCGATGACGTAAGGCACAAATACGGCCTTGCCGTTCGCGCGCGCGACTCCTTTCCCGCCGAAGGCAACATCGGTGATTTGAAGCTCCACTCTACCTCTACCTCTTCCTCTACCTCTACCTCTTCCTCTTCCTCTTCAATCTACAAACAAGATCGAAGAGATAAGAGGAAGACGAGTAATCGCGCATCTAGAGGCGCACACCAAAAACTGTCATCCCGAGCGAAGTCGAGGGATCCCATAATGTTACCGTTAAGCTTCCGCAACGGGATCCTTCGACTTCACTGCGTTCCGCTCAGGATGACGAGCTGTCGGACGATCGCTCAGTAATCGCGGACGTAAGGATATTTCGTCTCGTTGCCGAGCTCAGGAGGGAACTCCGCGTAGCCGGCGTGGATCCACGGAATATCGCTTGGCAGCAATGGATAATAGCTTTGCCGATAAGCGGGCACTGGCCAGAGCAGAATTTCGAGCAAGCCCGCGACGTGTCGCGTCGCCGACCGTCCCAGACCACGCACGACGCCGTAGCCGGCTGCAGCAGAATTGCCTTCGTTGGTGTTCACTGTCGCAATCGTCACCGGGATTTCCGCCGGAGCAAGAAAGAAATTAGAGAAGCCGCGACCGAGTTTGCGCGTCGGTCCATAATCGTTTGAAGGCGGATCGTGAATATCTGCCAGTGCGGAACTGGCAAGCGCGAGACCGGCGAGGAAGGCGAGGATTTTCATACGCAACTCTGAATTGGAGCAAAAAGGAAACGACTTCACAATCCTATTTTCGTGGGTCGCTGGATGATTGGTTCCGTGTCATGAAAATGGACGCGCCAATCGTGACGGTCAGCACCGCGACAATGACCACAAGCGAGATGTAATTCGGGATCGGAAAGACCTTGGACAGGGTCATTTTAATTCCAACAAAAACGAGAATGATGGAGAGACCGACCCGGAGATAAACAAAACGGTCCATCAAATTGGCCAGCAAGAAATAGAGGGAACGCAGGCCAAGAATCGCGCAAATGTTCGA
>QHRA01000209.1 GCA_003221295.1 Verrucomicrobiota bacterium
CGTGACGCATTAAAGATTGAAGGCGAGGCCGACGCGGAGGCAGCGCGTATTTACACCAACGCCTACAGCGCACCCGACGCGCAGGACCTTTACCTTTTCCTGCGCAGTCTTGATGTAGCTCGCTCCGCATTTGAGCACGACACTACGGCGGTCATTTCCACCAACAGCGATCTCGGTCGTGTTCTCAAAAGTATGAGCGGATCGCTGATTCCAACAAAGCCAGGCGGCCAGTAGCCCACGAAACACGCCAAATTCACGAAGGGGCCGCAAGCTTCGCGGGTTGGCTTTCTGTCATGTCGAGCGCCAGCCGAGATATCTCTTTACTCAGCAGAAAATAGTTAGAGATTCCTCGACTGCGCTCGGAATGACAAAGGTTCGAAAGGCGTTTCTTTGACGTTGGATTGCCTAAGTAGGGAATTTTACCGTCTTTTGGCGTGTTTGGCGGTTGAAAGATCCTACCTAACCAAAGCGCGAATTAGTCGGATTCCCGACGAAGCCTTCGCTTTCCAAATGAAGGATAATCTCTTGGGCTGCTTCATCAGGACTGCGCTCGGCTGTATTGATGATAATGTCCGCATCAGTTGGTTCTTCGTACGGATCCGAGATGCCGGTAAACTCCTTGATAATACCCGCTCGGGCTTTCGCATAGAGACCTTTACGATCGCGTTCTTCGCAAACTTCAACCGGTGTTGAGAGATGCACCATGATAAACCCGCCCAGCGGAGCAATCATGGCGCGGACCTCCTTCCGGGTGGAATCGTATGGAGCGATGGGCGCACAGATGGCGATCCCACGGTTCTTGGTGATCTCGGAAGCGACGTATCCGATGCGTCGAATGTTGAGGTCGCGATGTTCGCGGGAAAAACCAAGCTCGGAGGACAAATGCTTCCGGACAAGATCGCCGTCAAAAAGCGTAACAGGTCTGCCCCCGATTTCGTTGAGTTTGATCAGCAGGACATTGGCAACGGTTGATTTACCGGCGCTGGACAAGCCGGTGAAAAAAACGGTGAAGCCTTGTTGGTGGCG
This sequence comes from Verrucomicrobiota bacterium, assembly GCA_003221295.1. Taxonomy (GTDB): domain Bacteria; phylum Verrucomicrobiota; class Verrucomicrobiia; order Chthoniobacterales; family UBA10450; genus AV69. The sequence goes on from QHRA01000209.1 coordinate 1,027, forward strand.
AGGCGGGAAGCTTCGCCGCAGTTCTTGTATGACTTCGGAATAGGTAAACCAGTCCGGGATAAGACGCCCTTCATTGAGCCGCTGGCGTAATTCCGTACCTGATAGCTTGAGTACCCTGGCTTCGCGCGGAACTTCATCCTCCGGCAGGTACTTGGCCTTATCCTCTACATAAACCATGTTGTGGAAAGGAACCATCGTTACCCCGATCTCCGCTTCGTGTTTTTGGAATAACTCCTGAGCAGCATAAGGTCCGTAGAAGGGCTGCCCATTCTTATCTGCACCCGGCCCGGCATGATCGCGCCCGATGATCATATGCGAGCAACCGCAATTCTTTCGGATGATCGCGTGCCAAATCGCTTCGCGTGGCCCCGCCATCCGCATGGCAAGCGGTAGGAGGGAAAGTTTCGCCGTGCCCCGCGGATACTTCGTCAGTACTGCCTGGTAACACCGGACTCGCGTAAAGTAATCAACATCACCCGGCTTTGTCAGTCCCACTGCCGGGTGAATCAGCAAACTTGCTTCAGCCTGTTTGCAGGCGCGGAAAGTCAATTCGACATGGGCCCGATGCATGGGATTGCGGGTCTGGAAGGCCACAATCCGGCGCCAGCCTTGCCGGGTGAATTGCTGACGCAATTCCAGAGGCGAAAGACGTAACGTTTTGAAATCGTAGCTGGAGGGCTTCTGCACTCCTTCGAGACGGCCTCCGACGTAGTACGGGTTCGATTTGTTCAGCACATAATCAACGGCCGGGTGACCGGGGCTAATGCTGTCGAAAACGGTCTGCGCTTCCTCACGGCGATCGGGTTTCCACACTTCTTCCACGTGCAACAGCGCCAACATCACGCCTTCGGCATCGCGCAGCGCAATTTTGCTCTGCCCTGGAGTCAACGATTTCGCGAAATCTTCAGTGACATCAAGCGTGATCGGAATCGGCCAGAGAACGCCACTCGTTAATCTCATCTCGGTGCAAACGCGCTCGTAATCGGCCTTCCTCATGAAGCCGCGCAGAGGCGAAAAAGCTCCGTTGAGGAGCAACTCAAGATCACAGAGCTGCCGGGGCGTTAAGTCCCAGGACGGCATTTCCCTCGACTCTGTCTTGATTTCTGCGCGTCGCTCGGGACCGACGTAAAGGTCGACCAGCTCGCCGCCATGCGCAGCCGGCAGGTGGTGGGCGGAAGTGCGTTCCAAACTGTCGAGCGTTTCGTCGTGCATTAAAATCGCGAAAAGGTGGACCCTATTTACGGAGCAGTTCGAAGCAAGTCTGCGTCAGGAAAAGACTGCATAGGGTTGGCAGTGAAGAAAGTTTTGTACCGGAGACAAAAGATCGCCGACTTCGGGATCAAGCTACTCCATGAGTGGTTCAAGCGCAGCACGTGAAACCGGGCTGAGGCTGAGAATAATTATCGAGCGAGATGATAAGAATTCATCCAACCTGTTTCCCGGACATCTCACGCGCGAGCGCTCTGAATTGCTCGAAATCGAGTGACTGCGGTCCGTCGGACATTGCGCGATCGGGCTCCGGATGAATTTCAATCATGACACCGTGTGCGCCCACCGCGCGCGCGGCCCGTGCTAGCGGCGCAACCCAGTCGCGGCGACCAGCGGCATGGCTTGGATCGACGATTACGGGCAGATGTGTGCGTTCACGCAGTACCGGCACGGCAGAAAGATCGAGGGTGTTGCGAGTGGCAGTTTCGAACGTGCGAATGCCGCGCTCACAAAGGATGACGCGCCCGTTGCCTTCGGCCATGATGTACTCAGCCGCCGCCAGCCATTCGTCGATCGAAGCCATCAGACCGCGTTTTAACAGGACCGGGAGTCGCGATTTTCCAACCGCCTTCAACAAGGCAAAATTTTGCATGTTCCTCGCTCCGATCTGAAGCACGTCGGCCTCGCGCGCGACCGCATCAACATCTGCAGGATGCAGGACCTCGGTCACGATACGCAAGCCGTAAGCCTGGGCCGCTTCATGCAGTAGGGTCAATCCCTCGAAGCCGAGTCCTTGAAAATCATATCGCGACGTGCGTGGTTTGAAGCAGCCGCCACGGAGAAGTCCCCCGCCGGCGTCGCGCACAGCATGCGCGCAAGCTGTGATTTGTTCGCGCGACTCAACCGAGCACGGGCCCGCAATCATGAGGAAAGGCGCGTCACCACCAACGCGATTGTGGCCGATCTCAATGAAAGTGTCGGCCGCGCGATGCGCCCTCGATGCGAGGCGGTAAGCAGAGTTTTTTTTCGCAGCGGGTGAAGGTGCAGCAATGTTAGCGGTCGGGGCCTCTGGACTACCCCCAATTATCGGCACGCTGATTTGTGGTTTCTGTGCAAGGGAAACAGTTCCAGTGCGCGGATAGGTGCCCAGAACACGAACCGCTTCAGCGTGTTTCGCTAATTCGCGCAGCGCAAGATCGACGTGTTGTTCGTGCAGACCACCCTCGTGATCCAAATAAAAAAGATATTGCCACGGCCGCTCCAGACTCGGCCGCGATTCAAGTTTCGTTAGGTTGACACCATGCTGCGCGAGCGCATTAAGACAGCGCGCAAGCGCGCCTTTCTCATGCGCCGTTGTCAACAAGAGCGACGTCTTATGCGAAAGACGGCAATCCGCCGGTTTTGCTTCGCGCGCCACCGCCACAAAACGCGTGTAATTCTCTTTTTGGTTGGCGATGTTTCGCTTAATCACCTGCAATCCGTAGCGTGTAGCCGCTTCTTCGCTGGCGATGGCTGCGCGCGAAAGATCGCCAGATTCCGCCACCAGCATGGCTGCGCTAGCCGTGTCGGATTCGATTTCGACCCGGCAATCTCGAAGCGCCGCCAGAAAGTTACTGCATTGAGCCAGCGCCTGCGGATGTGAACCGATCCGTCGAATCAATCCGAGTGGCACTGGTTTGAGCGCGATCAGACAGTGTTCCACGCGGTGTACTTCCTCACCGATCAAATGCAGATTCGTCTGGCTCAGGAGATCGTACGTTTCTGTAATCGATCCGGTAAGAGAATTCTCGATCGGCAGGAAGGCCACCTCCGCCTCGCCACATACCACCGCCTCGAGCGCCGCTGCGAATGATCGATAGCCGTGGAATTGAACTTCGCCCTGGGTCGCGGCGAAGTGACTTCGCGCAGCAGTGTGACTATAGGAACCCTCGACTCCTTGATGCGCGACGACGAGTCCTGCGCCGCGTCCCTCATTATCCTGGCGGGCCGCTTGAAACCGAACTGAATGCTCGAGAATGCGACGGTAAAGCGACTCAACGAAATAACTGTCCAATCCTTGCGCGCCGGCGAGCGCAGAAACGCGCGACAGCAAGTCGCGTTCACGTTCCGCATCCCGCAATGGGAGCGCAGGATCAGCTTTGAGCCCGGCAATTTCCGTTACAACACGTTGACGTTCCGCCAGCGCCTCGATCAGACGGCGATCAAGCTCGTCGATACGGTTGCGAAGTGACTCAAGAGGATCAGACATGGCTGGCGAACGGAAACACGCTGCGAAAAACCGCGGCGCAACTTATCGCGTCCGTCCGAGCTTCGCCAGATATGGCGTGCCGAACGAATGCAAAAAAAACAGGTCGCCCGAAACAAACACAAATGCGTTCCTGAGCGGCGCGACCTTCAAGCTCATCAAGCGCAGGCTATCGTGGAACCGGTCCCTAAGTCAAGCCATTTGAACGTTGTCCCCGGCGAGAATACGTCCGTCGGGGCCGAGACGGATAGGCGAAGCCCCACAGGGTCGAAGCGCGGGAGCCCTGCCACGTGACACTTGGCGACGGCAGGAACGCCGTTCGGATTATTGAGGAAAGTCTATGCAAGCGCGCCAAGATTCGCGGAGAGCAGCAACCGGTCTCCGTTCCACAATGGGAGCAACAGTTTCAGAATTGGCCGTCAGAGGGCACCGAGTATTTCGTTTGATTCTCGGGCGCTAGCTTGTTCGTTAATGTGGTGATTCTGCGGAAGCTTAAGAGTCCGCCTAAGCCGTAGAGAAGCAGGAGAAGAGTCGTGCCGCTGGCGGGATTTCCGAATAGACAACCTACAGCGAACTGCTCACCATGTTTTTGCGCGCATTGATCCTCGCGGCTTTCATCACGTCGGCGGTGACGCCGATGAAGGCGGCCGAACAATCAATTGGTGATACGGGGAGGCGAATTGTCTCGACACCAACGCCGACTCCCCATCGGAAGAAGAAATCAAGGAAAAAACGATCGCCCTCTGCCTCGCCAGCAAGGGTAAAGAAGAAAACGGCGTCACCGTCGCCAAGTCAGGAGGAAGAGAAATCGCCGTCGCCTTCACCGTCCGAGACCGCGTCGTTACCAACTCCGGCAGCGAGCGGAGCGGTAGCACCGACCTCAACGGCTTCCCCGTCACCCAGCCAGATGCCCGCGCCGCAAAAATCAGTGTTGCCGCAGAACAAAGGCCGAGGAGCTCCCAACGTCACGTTATCACCCGAAGCAATAACGAATTTTGAGAGTTATCCCCCAAAAGTGCAGAAGCTACTTACCTCGGCGCTCGAACTCACCACGCGCAATCTCGATTACAAATATGGCTCCGCCGATCCGGCGAATGGTGGGATGAATTGTTCCGGGTTTGTTTACTACGTGCTCAATCAAAACGGCGTCGCCCCCTACGTACCTGATGACTCCAAGGACCAATACATTTGGCTTCGTAGCGCAGGCACGTTCGAGCCCGTGGTCGGTGGTAAGGACGATTCCTTCGAGCTCAAGGAGCTAAAACCGGGCGATCTCCTCTTTTGGAGCGGAACGTATTCGATCGAACGCGATCCTCCGATCACTCACGTCATGATTTATCTCGGACGCGAGAAAAAAACCGGCGCCCGTGTGATGGTGGGCGCGAGTGACGGACGCACCTACCAAAGTCAGCAGCGTTTCGGCGTCAGCGTTTTTGAATTCAAAATGCCACAGACGGAAAATAGCGAAGCTTATGAGGGAAGAGAGCGTTCACGCTTCATCGGTTACGGGCATATTCCGGGTTTGAATGAATGAAGTTGTAGCGAAGGGTTTAAGACGAGCGGATCTTCTTGACCTTCGGCGCTCCCGCAGCGTCGCCTCCAACTCCAAGAACGCGCTCAACAGCTCGTCCGACTCGACGACATAGCGGCGACCATTCCTGCGAGCGTCAACCACCCAACGCCACCCGTGCTTTTGTCACCACGCTACAATAGCCCCATGACCATCCGGCAGCACTGAGCTTGTCAGCGATGATTTCCCAGTATTTTGTTGGCGGCATGATGCCAGACTTAGCTAGTGGCGTGCAACAGACCGGGTCAATAATTGAAATTCGACCTTACCGCGGTGGCTGGCAGTGTTTTGAAGCACCGGGTGTAGCGCCGTTTTGGACTGGTAATGGAGCGAAAGAAGATGCGATTAGCTATGCGAAAGGCCGCGCGAGATTTGGTCGTGGAAGAGATTCGCGTGCTCAACCGTGACGGGTCAATCGAGTGCATAATTCCGTTCGGCGAGAGCGGCAACAAGTTGTAATGCAGCAGTGATCAATGCGTTCGTGCTTAGGAATCGTTAAGCCCTGCTACCCTGCAACACTGTTCCCATGAGCCAGTGCAGGTGGGTTCGGGTTCGCTCGGCGGCGCCATTGATGGCGTGATCGCGTCGGCTTATTTGTCCGCCGTGCCTGGTGTAGTGGAAGCGAGTTTTTGGAAGCGCGGATCATTGCGGAGCGGATCGAACATTGGATCGAGCCGGAGCAGAGCAGGAGTCAGCGGCGGAAGTTGTCCGAAAGTTCGCTCTATTGTTTCGGCGCGAGCGAGGCGACGATTTTTTCGAAGCGCGGATCGCCGCGCAGGGGGTCCCAGAAAGGATGTAGTTTCAATTGGCCGTAGCTTAGGCGGCCCGGGACTTGCAGCGTCGCGGCGATTTGCTTAATCGCGAGATCTTTCTCTCCCGTCCACGCGTAGATAACGCCCAGATGTTGCATGATGTTGGCCCCGTTGATCGCGTCCTTGCTAACTGGGAGCAGTTCGCTGGCGCGGCGGCCCTCGCGGATGGCTTCCTCTTTTCGACCCAGGCCGGCGTCAATCAGACCGAGCACGCAGAGCGGCGGCCCGTAATCGGGCTGTTCGCGCACGGTACGCTCGACTTCGGCGCGTGCGGCGCTGAAGGCTTTTCGCGCTCGCACGTCGTCCCCGAAAGTGCGCGCGACACCACCCTCCATCAAGGTAAATGGGATATAGAGCCCATCCATGTTAAATCCTTCCGGGATGGTCGCCAGAGCGCGTTCGGCCACGGTTGGATCGCGCTCGCACAGAGCAAGGTAAATCCAAGCTTCACCCCACTCCGCCGCCACGCCTGAATCTTCGTTGATCATAGCCTCAAATGTTTTGTGCAAAGGCTTCGGATCGGCCCGCCAGTCGAGATCCATCCAGGCTCGAATCACCCGCGATCCGCCATCCTCCGGAGCCAACGCGATTGCGCGATCCAAAGCGGTGGCCCCCTCAGCAAAACGACGCATTGATACGTAAGTGAACGCGAACTGCCGGAGAGTAAACAAGTTGCGAGGGTCGAGCTCCAAGGCTTCTTCATAGTTGCGCGTCGACTCGTTCCAGCGGCCCTGGAAACGGTCGATATGGCCCATCAATGCTAAGACCTTGGCGTTGTTAGGTAGCGTGCGCTGGGCGAAGGCGAGTTCCGCGCGGGCGTTGTCGTAATCGAGATTGCAGCTGGAGAGGTATCGGGCCTGCGCGAGATGCGCTTCGCCCGCTTCGGGCCGCAGATGAAGGGCAGCCTTAACCGCTCGGTCGGCTAAGTCGCGTCGCACCGGAGTGTGATCAAAGATCGCGTAAAGGCGGCTGTGCGCTTCGGAGAGTAGGCAGTATGCGAGAAAGAAATCCGGAGCGCGCGCGATGGCTTGATCAAGCAGACGCGCGGCCTCGAGCAAGTTCTCAGCGCCGATCAACGGGGTCATCACAAGTAATTTTGCGCGAACGTAAAGATCGTAAGCGGCGAGGTCCTTAGTGGGTCGCTCCTCGATGGCAGACTTTATCTTTGGCGAGAGCTTTGCTTGTAGCTGCGTGGCGATCTGCACGGCTATCTCACTTTGAATAGCAAAAACGTCGGCGAGATCGCGATCATAAGTCTGCGCCCAAAGATGCGCGTCCGTCCGCGCGTCGATCAGCTGCGCATTCACCCGCACGCGATTGGCCGCGCGCTGCACGCTGCCTTCTAAAAGATGAGCCACACCGAGCTGCTGGCCGATCTCGCGCGGATTGCGCTGGAGACCGGCCTTGTACTGCATTACCGAAGTGCGACTGATCACTTTCAGGCCTGCGATTCTGGCGAGGTTGGTTAGAATTTCATCCTGCACGCCGTCCGCGAAGAACGCGTTGTCTTTTTCCTCGCTCAGATTTTCGAACGGCAATACCGCGATACTTTTTTCTGCGACAGTTAATGCCGATCGCATCGGTCTCCGCAAAACGAACAGGAAGGCGGCGACAACGGCAGCGAGCACCAGCAATGCGATTGCCACTTCCGCCCAGCGCACGCGACTCCGACGTTTCTGAAGCGCCTGGAACTTTTTCGGCAGCTGCGGATTACCAATCTCATCTGAGTAGAGGTTGGTGACGCCGACGCGCATCCCGTGCTTCACTTCGCAAACGCCAAGGTCGTGCAGGAACGGTCGCCAGTGTTCGTATTCTTCCAAATCTTCGGCGACGTGCTTGGAGACAAGAATGTGTCCGGCGTCCCCACACGCCATCACCCGTTGGGCCATGTTAAGGCCGGCACCCGCGAGATTGGCGTGACCGTTCACATCGATCACCCCGCTTACCGGACCGCTGTGCACGCCCATGCGAAGTTGCAGGCGTGGATGCTCCTTGAGAGCGCCACTGATTTCAATCGCGCATTGCGCAGGCGCTTCCTGACTGGTGTAGAAGACCAGCGCCATGCCATCGCCGGTTGGAATTTTTATCAACCGACCCGCACCTTCGCCTTTCCGGTATTGATCCGAACCGCGGACGATTGTCGTTAGCTCGTCAACTACCGCCCGCTGCTCGTTAATCGAAAGCTTGGAGTAACCAACAATGTCGATGAAAAGGACATGCGCGACTTCGAGCCGAATTTGCTCTTTAACCTCGGCGGGCACGTCGTGAAGTTATCTGAAAACAAAGCAATTGATAATTGCACTCTTGAGTGACCGTCCAGAACAAAACTCGCGCCTGCCGCGAATGCGCACCCGAGATCACAATTTGCTCATTCTTATACAATCGATGTATTCTTTTTCGATTTCTCAGTCCCCGTAGTTCAACGGAGAGAACAAGGGTTTCCTAAGACGAAACGGATCGATTCCAATTCTAGCAAGGCGCTCAGCAGTTCGTCAGAATGGACGATGTAGCGCCGACCCTCGTCCCGGTGGGCATGGGATTAACGCTGGAATGCTTGGAAACTGCAAGGCCGTAAACACGAGCTACGGCAAACATCCCCGCTAACGGCAAGCCCAGCCACAACGTTGAGAGAGAATCTGGCACGCTGGAAGGAGCGGAAATTAAATTTCCATTACCGTCCGTGATGAAGGTGTTAAACACCCCACTGGGTGGAGCTGGCGCAACCACATCACTCGTGGTGGTTAGCGTGCCTGCGCTCAGAACAATGGTATCACCGATACTGACCCCTGGTATCGCGTTTACTGTATTCGGTCCGTCCGGCGCCCAGAAAAGAAGATCATTAACTGTAACGACACCCGCAACAGCCTGGGTGATTACCCCGATGGATATAGGTGAGCCGCCATTGACGGTAAAAGTAATGTCACCAGTAAGTAACGGGGCCGAGGTGGGAAAGATGTTGCTGCCCACATTTTGAAGAATAAAAAAAGGCGCGCCCCCAAAAGGCACGCTTGCTGTGATTAGATACGTAACTGGCTCTGTAAGCGTAAAGGATAGCGGGGTTCCGCTCCCACCAGAAAAGGTGACAGGAACGGCGGAAACTTGAGGGGCGCATGAAATTGCAACGGCGGCCGCCAAGCCGAAAAAAATTTTGGAGAGGTTTTTGTGTTTTACGAAAATTTTGGGGTTCATTGGTTTGTTATGCTGTGCCTGGTCGCATGGTCGCATGTCACGATCCGCTCTCGTGTGTTCGAAGACATGAGCCGATCTGCGATTACGACTGCAATGGTCCTTATCTTCATGCGAATCCTTTCGTTAGAGTTGAATAGAAGTTTGTCAGATCTCGTTCCGTCAACGCGGGCTACTTTAAGGCCAGTGCAAGCATAGACTGCACCGATGTCAGAGGGGACCCTACAGTAACAAAGTCCTATGACCTGTAAGGTAACGCCTTGCAAGAACGAAATATAATTACCGGAATAGCGTGATTTTGAGCGACTCTGTAAAGCACTCCGACACTGTATGCGATCGCCGGCAAAGAATTGGAATACGCAAGGTTCTCGTAACTTGAGAGTTGTGTAGGTACCCATGAGTTTGTCGCTACTCCTAACAACTCAACGCCGTGCTGACGGGAAATGGTCCGCTGCCACGCGTCGCGATTTCGTGGGCATACTCCTAGCCGACGTTCTGGCGCGTCGCGTTCCCGTTAGCGCCTTTTGCCGCTATCACGTCTCTCTCCAGCGAAAGAAACGCTGTCAACAAGTCATCGGCTTTAACGATGAATCGTTTTCCGTCGCGACCCGCGCTCGAAAGTCTTGCGTGTGAATGATGGGTTCGATAGCCTGTTTTTCGAGAAAGAATGAAGACGTTTGTCGCATCACTTGCCGCCTTCACGATCCTCTTCGGCGGCGTTGTCGCTTATTGCCAGACGCCACTCGATGCTCCGGGAGAAAAGAAAGTCACTGTCGCATCCGAGATCGAGCGCGGGCGGTCTGAAATGGCTGATGCCGCGATTAAATCGCATACGCTCAACCTCTTGGCCTACGAAGTCGAACACGACGAAGTGATCGAGCGAAACAAGGCGAAGAATACCGACTCAGACGGTTTCCTTCTCGGCGCGCTCCTCGAACAATGGATCTTCGTAGACCAGATGTACCCCACCATGGCGTCGAACGGATTTACCAACAAAGAGGGCGCGAAACTCGTGCGCGAATCTCTGGTAGAGCACTTTCGCCGCTTCCGGGACTTACAAAAGAAATTCGCTTTGGACGACGACGCGCTTCTTGATGCAGCGGGCATTAAAAAGAGTGAAGGCCGAACCCGCACAAAGCAACGAATCGCGGAATACGAAGCTAAAGGACTCGACGCAATCATCACGTCGCCCCGCAGAGTAGAGAACGGTCCTACTCCCCAGACGCCGACGATCTCATCATCGTCAGTCAGGGCGTCAGAACTGGGAGTGGTTACGCTTACACAGCGAGTCTCAATAAATGTTCCGTACGGGGTCATTGGCCTCAATGCTGGCCTTCGACTCAAACTTGTCTCCCGCGCCGCAACGACCGCTCGTGTTCAGTACGAGGGTGCCGATTACGACATCCCGCTTTCTTCGACTGATCTGGCGAAGTGAAGCGCCTGTGACGCATCGCGCGAGTGCGCGTAAAGGCTCACTGCCTCGGTTTAGCCACTTGGACCGCGCAAATTTTTGGGGTCGCCAAAGATTCGATGCGACGTTAGTTATTTGCCCGTGAGACGCGTAATCACAAAATCGACTTGGGCTGAAATTCGCACGGCCTATGCGTCCGGCATCGGCTTGCGCGAGATTGCAGGGAATATGGACATTCCAGCGGGAACCATTCTATCGCGAGCAAAGCGCGAAGCCTGGCCGGGCGATGCACTTTCATGCTTCGCCTTCAGTGACGACTACAGCTTCGGTATTCTCCAATCGGGAATTCACTGGTCGTGGTTCATTGCGACCTGTTCGAAATTGAAAGGCGATTTCCGTTACACGCCGGAGTCAGTGTTCGACACCTTTCCATGGCCGCAGAAGCCAAAGCACGAAGACATCAAAGCGGTAGCGGAGGCAGCGGTGACGCTGCGGGCGTTGCGACAGGAGACGATGAGGAAGTTGAACTACTCGCTGCCGGCGCGAGCTATTTTTCGTCTCGTGTTTTCTGTTTAGCTTAGCCGCTGCTTGCCGTGCCTTTGTTTGGATTGCTGCGGATTCGCGTCACGGATGAGGCGAGCAAACGCGCTGTGCACGCTTTTGCGTGCCGCGACGAGCCGATGCCACTCGCGGTCGATTGCTCTCCCAATACGAAGCGCCGGAGCTTTTTGGTGCTGTGTCTGCGCCTGGGACAGACTCCGCTTAGCGTTTGCTGACAATCCAAATTTACCCTTTCGAGTCTGCGCGACTACCGGCGGGAGTGGCGATACATGTTGCATATCAACGTGGAGATTCGTCTTTTCCGTTAGAGCTGGTGTGACAAACGACGTCGCGACGAGCGAAGTGGCGAAAGTCCTCTCAGCCAGCCCCCCCGCCTGCTCAGCGAGCGCGCTCGCCTGCTGTGGCACCTTGCCCTCCTGGCACAAAGCCAAAAGAAGAGTAACGAGAGCAACCGCGGCATGCTCGACACGAGAGCACAGGGAGCGCACGAGATACCAAACACTAGAAGCCGTCTCCAGCAGCCAACTCTGGAATTGAGCAGCGGCGGTGCTTACAGGCAATAAGAGCACCGAAGGAAACTTGGAAATCGTCGTCGTCGGTGAACGACGGTTTCCACTCTGCCGCCTCTGTGTGTGTGTGTGTGCCGCCGGCTGAGACCCGAAGAGTTGCCCAGCGATAACGGCACCGGTCTTGAGCATGATTTTCAGATCAAGCAGGATCGACACGTTTTCGAGATAGAACAGATCCATCGCGATCATCTCGTTGAACGTCGTTTTGTTTTTGCCGTTTACCTGCCAGTATCCGGTCAGGCCCGGCAGACCGTTTACGCGTTCCCGTTGCCAGGGCTCATAATGAGCAAATTCATTTGGCGTGCAGGGCCGCGGACCGACCAGACTCATCTCACCGCGAAGCACGTTGAAAATTTGAGGCAACTCATCCAGACCGCTCGCACGCAGAATTCGCCCGAAAGGGGCCAGCCGTGGGTCGCCGTAAACATCCAGTTTCGTCATCGGACAATCGACCCGCATCAATTCTTCAAAATGGCGCTCGTGAACTTGTGTCTCCGCGCTCAGCTTCATTGTTCGGAACTTCCAGATGAAAAAATGTCTTCCGCCAAAGCCGATGCGCTCCTGCCGGTAGAAGATCGGACCAGGCGAGGCGATTCGCGTCACTAGCATGAGCAAAATCATCAGCGGCAGCCAGACCGGCAGCGAGAGCAGAATGCAGGTAATATCGAGAGCGGATTTCCAGCCAGGCCTCAGAATGCTTCCCTTTGTGGTGCGGATCGACATGGTTACCGACATGAACCCGCCCTGCGCCGCGACGTTGCCGAGAATTCGCTCGCAGCGTGAGGAACTCTCTTGCCGAAAAAGGGTAACCCCCGCACTCGAAAAGCTTTAATGCGCAGCGTGCGGTGCATGGCCCAATTCAGGCTGCTGCGTGTTCTGCGAGCCTTCATCGAGTCGGGAACGCCGTATTTCACCGCACCGTTGCGGACAGTGTAGAAGCCGTGTTCATCCTCGTAGCCTTCCGGCGCTTTGCGCAGTTCTCGGATAATCAGCGCGAGAGAACAACCCACTCCTGCAACGAAAAAGCCTGCGGCTACGATCATGATTAAGATCGGACCGTAAGAAACTGTGATTTTCATGCAACCACAAATTCGCACATTTGAACAACAAGTTTCGTCGGCGACAATTTGGCGCTTGTTTTCTCCCGAACAGCGTAACTGTTCATTTGAACATGAGCGAGCAGGGAAACGGACAATTGCCACTAGCGAAGCGAACCGTGCGTAACAGAGATTCCTCAGGGCTTTGGGAGCAGATCAAAACCGCCTACGCGAGCGGGATCGGTCTCCGTGAGATCGCGCGCAACATGGGAATCCCGGCCGGAACGGTTTTGGCACGCGCAAACCGTGAAGGATGGGTCCACGGCAGCGCGACAATGCCAAAGCTCTCGCCAAACGCGACGACGCGGCGAAGGCAATCACTCCGTTCGAAGCCGCCAGCGCGACAATGCAACAACGCGGCGAGCGTCACTTAGGCCGCATGGCGAACATTGTCGAAAAGACTGTGCCGCACGTCGAAGCAATGGAGCCCGGCGCAATCCTCGACCGCGTCGATGATGTCGAAAGGCTCGACAAAGTTGCTCGGCGCACCTTCGGTATTTCCGAGACTGGCTTACCTGCCGACCAGGTTATGATCAATATCGCAATCCTAGGGCAGTAACGCTTCGCGACCGCAATCAATCGCAATCAATCTTTGCAATCAGGCAGGCGCGCCTAACCGCATTTCGCTAATCTGAAGAACAGGCGCAGAAAATCCGGTGAACGGATTGCAAAAACTCCTGTTTCATAACGCTAACAGACAACAGAAAACAGCGGCGGAAATCAGCGGATTTGTTCTCACTTCCGTTCTCAGTAGAGCGATTTTCAGACGATTGCAATACGTAAACATTTGATCCTATTAAAGTTATGTCCCCGGCGGGAATCGAACCCACATTTAAGGTTTAGGAAACCCTTGTTCTTTCCGTTGAACTACGGGGACGATGCGATTTCCGATTTTCGATCTTCGATTGCCGATTTCAAATGCAGAATGCGAGAAGGATAGCGAGCCGTTTCTACTGCGATGACAGCCGAAGTGACGCGGCGATCGCGAACGCTTTTTCGACCAGCTTTGCTTTCGACGCTCGGCCGGAAGCGGAATTATGAATTGCTTTGTTATGACGTAACGTCACCGGATGCCGGCCGAGGTTAAAAAGGAAATTCAACTCGAGATCGCGCACGTTCTCTTTCTCGACATCGTCGGCTACTCGAAGCTCTCCGTTAACGAACAACACGCCAGAGTTGATGAACTCAACGGGATTGTTCGCTTGTCCGAGCAATTCCAAAAAGCTGAAGCGGCCAATCGGATCTTAAAAATCCCGACCGGCGACGGCATGGCGCTGGTGTTCTATCGGAGTCCCGAGGAACCGGCGCAGTGCGCCTTTGAGATCAGCCGCGCGCTGAAGGACAACCAGCGCCTGCAAGTGCGGATGGGCATTCACAGCGGTCCGGTCAGTGGTGTGGTGGATGTGAACGAACGGACGAACGTGGCCGGCGCGGGCATCAACCTGGCCCAACGAGTGATGGATTGTGGCGACGCCGGGCACATTCTTCTGTCCCGTCATGTGGCCGAGGACCTGGCGGAATACGAACGATGGCGACCGTTTCTGCACGACATCGGCACCTTCGAAGTGAAACACGGTGTGCGGGTGAGCGTGACCAACCTTTACTCCGATGAGGTTGGTAATCCGAACCTGCCGAGCAAGCTGCAGGCGGTTAAGAAACATCACGCCCATGTGCGTTGGGCGGCAGTGGCGATCGGGCTACTCGTGCTTGGAGCAGTCGTCGCCGCCTTTATGATTGTTTCGCAAAGGCCGACTACGTCGCTAACTGCCATTCCCGAAAAAAGCATCGCCGTGCTGCCATTCGTGGACATGTCGGCGGGGAAGGACCAGGAGTACTTCTCCGACGGTATCTCGGAGGAACTGCTCAACCTGCTGGCGAAGATTCCGCAGTTGCAGGTGACGGCGCGCACCTCGTCGTTCGCGTTCAAAGGCAAGGAGGTTGCGATCCCGGAGATCGCGCGCACGCTGCACGTGGCGCACGTGCTCGAAGGTTCGGTGCGCAAGGCGGGCAACTCGGTACGGATCACGGCGCAGTTGATCCGCACCGGCACCGACACGCACCTGTGGTCGCAGACGTACGATCGCAAGCTCGACGACATTTTTGCGATCCAGGACGAGATCGCGGCCGATGTGGTCAAGCAGCTCAAGGTCACGCTGCTTGGCGCGGCGCCGAAGGCGCGCACGACCGATCCCGAGGCGTACGCGCTTTATCTCCAGGCCGTCCAGCTCGGACGGCCGTTCACCGCCGAGGCGTTCAAGCAGTCCGACGCGCTTTACCGCAAGGTGCTGGCGATCGATCCGCGCTACGCCCCGGCGTGGTACGGGCTGGCTCGCAACTTCGGCAACGAGACAGGCCAAGGCCTTCTGCCCGGCAAGGAAGGATTCGCCCAAGCCCGCGAGGCGGCCGTGAAGGCGCTTGCGATCGATCCGGACTACGCACCGGCCCATGCCCAGCTCGGCTGGATCGAGATGTACGGCGACAACGACCTCGCCGGTGCCGCGCTGCACTTAGAGCGAGCGCTCGCGCTCGATCCAGCGGACCTGAGTGTGCTTACCACGAGTGCCACGCTGCTCCAGTCGCTTGGCCGCCTCGACGAGGCGCTGGCGCTCGAGGACGCTGCCGTCCGCCGCGATCCGGTGAACGTGACGGCGCTCTTCAACCTGGGCTACCACCAGCGCATGGCCGGCCGGCTCGACGCGGCGATCGCGTCGTTCCGCACCGTGCTGAGCTTGAGCCCAAGCAATGGAGGCGCCCACTGCCAGCTCGGCGTAGCGCTGCTGCTCAAGGGCGATGCGAAGGGCGCGCTGGCGGAGATCGAGCAGGAGACGAGCGAGATCTACAAGATGATCGGCCTGCCGATGGCCTACCACGCGCTCGGGCGCAAGGCCGACTCGGACGCCGCGCTCGCCGCGCTGATCGCGAAGTACGAG
>QHRA01000289.1 GCA_003221295.1 Verrucomicrobiota bacterium
ATTGAAAAGGCGGTCGAAACCATCAACGGGCGTGTGGGCGATCCGCGCAGTTTCGATTGGCTTGATGAATTGCTGAATGCGCAATCCTACCGCCTCGCTTTCTGGCGCGTAGCGGCGGAGGAAATCAATTATCGGCGATTTTTTGACGTCAACGATCTGGCCGCGATTCGGGTGGAATTACCGGAAGTTTTCGACGCCGCTCACAAACTACTCTTCGAGCTTATCGGCAGTGGCGCTGTCACTGGTCTGCGCATCGATCACCCTGACGGCCTGTATCGGCCACTCGAGTATTTCGAGAAGCTACAATTGCGTTGCGCCAAGGCGTTGCACCTTCCATTGCCAAAGGATGGGCGCGCGATTTATCTGATCGTCGAAAAAATTCTGACCGGTGACGAACAGTTGCCGAAAAATTGGCCGGTCCACGGCACCACCGGTTACGATTTCGCTAATCAAGTCGCGCGCGTGCTGGTCGATCACAACGCGGAAGGCGCCATCAGCAAAATTTTCAAGCGATTCATTGGTCACTCCCTGCATTTTGGCCATCTCGTTTATGCGAAGAAGCGATTGGTCATGCGCATTTCGCTAGCCAATGAAATCAACGTTCTCGGCAACATGGTTGACCGGTTGTCGGAACAGAACCGCTGGTTTCGCGACTACACCCTGGAAGCGCTAGCGCGCGCGGTGCGCGAAACGATTGCCTGTTTCCCCGTCTATCGAACTTATCTCGAACCAGGGAAACCAGTGAGCGAGGAAGATCGCGCAGTCATCGAGCGTGCAGTGGCGGCGGCGAAACGGCGCAATCCCGCGATCGAAGAATCGGTCTTTAATTTCTTGCTCGATCTTTTGCTTTTTCGGTTTCCGGAAAACCTCGACGAAGAGCAACGCGCCGCCCATGCACAATTCGTTCTCAAGTTTCAACAATTCACCGGACCGATCACGGCGAAGGGACTCGAGGACACGGTCTTTTATATCTACAACCGGCTGGCGGCGCTAAACGAAGTCGGGGGCGAACCGCAACTTTTCGGCCTCAGCGTGGAGACGTTTCATCAACGTAACCTTCGCCGGGAGCGCGACTGGCCGGCCAGCCTGCTCGCCACTTCCACGCACGACAGTAAGCGCAGCGAAGATGTGCGCGCGCGCATGCTCGCGATCTCAGAAATTCCGCAGTTGTGGGGACGCTCGCTGCAAAAATGGCGAACCGCCAACCGCCGATTCAAGAAACAGATCGATGAGGCTGAGGCGCCCGATGCCGGCGAAGAATATTTGCTTTATCAAACTCTACTCGGGACTTGGCCGGTCGATCTCGACGGTGCCCCGGTTCCATCGGTCGAACAGGAATTCATCATACGAATCCAGCGTTACATGGTCAAGGCCTTGAAGGAAGCAAAGCTGAACACAAGCTGGATCCAACCTAACGAGAATTGGGATCATGCCATGCAAGAGTTCGTGGCCGGAATTTTAGAACCCGGTCCGCGCAACAAATTTTTGCCGGTCTTTCTGCCGGTGGCGGCGGAAATTGCGCGCATCGGCGCCATCAATTCACTCGCCCAAACCGCAATCAAATTGACCGCGCCGGGCGTGCCCGACATTTATCAAGGCACGGAAATTTGGGACGACAGCCTGGTCGATCCTGATAATCGGCGCCCAATCGATTATGCTCGGCGCCGCGAAATGCTGGCGAAGATCGAAAAGGTTCCGGCGAACGAATTGATGCAATGCTGGCCGGACGGCCGGATCAAAATGCGCCTGACCCAGCGGTTACTGCACTTGCGGTGCGAAAACCCGGAGTTGTTTCGCGAAGGAAATTATGAGTCGCTAAATTTCGGAGGTGCGTTTGCCGATTGCGCGATCGGTTTTGCGCGGCGTCACGGGGACCGTGCGATCATTGTGATCGTGCCGCGATTATCGTCGCAGGTCGGTTTTCCGCCGGTTGGTGATAGATGGCAGGATACCCATGTCCTTCTATCATCCCAACTGACTGGTTTGCGCGATGTTTTCTGCGATCGCGAACTTCGCGTCAAGAATTCGCAGCTGAGATTGACGGAAGCAATGTCGCAGCTTCCGTTTGCGGTTTTCCGGAATTGGTAGGTGATAGATCGAACCAAAGGTTGCGGGCCGTGCCACGTGAACTCCGGGGTAGCGCATGCGTGTCGCGTGTGCCGCCCGTCCGGCCTCGGACTTTCGGCGTCTCGCCGAAACAGTCTTGTCTGGGGAACGCAGGCTGCCAGCCTGCAATCGTCGGCAGCTTGCCGATGATGTTGTGTTTGGCAAGGCTGCCAAACACCGCAGGCAACCTGCCTGCGCTCCCCGGAGCCAAAGAGACATGCGCTGCCTCATTGATTCGGCAAGTTCACCGGCACGCCATGACCCCGCGTAAACCGATTCATCAAACTGCCGACCCATTCCGAAAAACTGCGCAAATTTTCGACCAGATCGGCGCCAAAACTGGCAAAGGTAATTTGCGGCGATGCGATCACGAGCAAGGCGCTTAAAAGCACCAGGTTCATCACATAAATAAAAACGAGAGAAAAAAATGTCCCGTGATCGCTCAGATCGGTCTGGTTCTTCGGAATCATCCAGCAGGTAAAGGTGAGATGAAAGGCCCAGGTAATACCGAGCGTCGCGTAGAGCAGTTGGCCATAGGGAGCAACGTTGAAGAATAAACTCCCGATCCCGTAGGCTGCGATCACGAGCACGCTGTAAAGCGGAAAAAAATAAGGGGCGAGCGCGATCAAAAAATTTGTCCGGTTCGTCACGATATGGCCGCCGTCG
>QHRA01000032.1 GCA_003221295.1 Verrucomicrobiota bacterium
CGCATACGCGACCGCAACCTTGTAAACGTTGCGCCGCTTCAACTCGGCAAAGAAGTTGCGGTTCATGGGATCAGGGTGGGGCTTCGTTTCTAACACCGAGAAATATCTGAAATCATCGAAGTTTGCATCCTAACTCTTGGTCATTCGTGTTCCCGCCGCACTCATGCCAGCTACCCCTAGCTGCTGTGCGACTCGGACCCGCCTACCCGTGCGGCTCCCTCTCGCGCCTGTTCATGACGTTGCAGGGAAAGCCATCTTTGCGAGGAGATTTTTGTAGCGCGGATCGTCGCGTAAGCTGGTCAACAGTGGATCGACTAAGAGACCGAGCATACCAGTGTCGTGATTATCCATCGCGATTTGCAACCACTCGAAAGCTTTTTCTTTTTCGCCCCGCACGGCGTAAACCTGGGCGATCTGATAGTCGAGTCCCCGGTCATTTGCGATGAGGTCGGCCAAAGCTGCATCCGCGGCCGTTCGATCTCCGCGCGCAAATTGCGCAACCGCAAGTTCGAAACGGCGGTAGCTCTCGTCGGGCTCTAATTGCGCTTCGCGCAACGCGGTTTCCTTATCCCCGCGTTGAATTGCAACTAAAACCTGCCATCGACGGCTTGAAGCGGAATTTGGCTGCAACTCTGCTGTCTTGCGCGCAGCTGCATCGGCTTCGTCAAGTTTGCCCTGATACCAAAGAATGCGGGCGAGATTGTTCTGCGGCGCGCTCGCAAGCGGATCCAACTCCACTGCCTGTCGACCCTGCTTCTCAGCCTCATCGAGTCGCCCAAGATAAACAATCACCCGCGCCAGGAGATCGTTCGCGGTCGGATTAGCGGGAGCAAGTTCTTTGGCGCGCTTTAGTTCGCTCAAACCTTCGGCAAATCTCCATTCTGTAAAAAAGCGAACCCAACCGAGTGCGGCATGTGCCTCGGCCAGCGCGGGAGCAATCGCGACCGCTTTCTCCGCATCAGTGCGCGCTTTCGGCCACGCCGTCTTACCTTCGCCGGTGAGGTCCCCAATTAGAGTCCATGCTTCGGAACGCTCTGCATAAGCGAGGGCGTATTCCGGATCGAGACGGATCGCTTCGTCATAGTGACCAACTGCTTTGCGATAATCCTCGAGATTGCGCCGCTGGAAATAATAATGGCCCTGGAGATAGGCATTGTGGGCTTCTGCAGTTTTTGGATTTGCGGCTGACCGTTGATCCGCTCCAAGCAGTGTAGCCTTTAATGATGAAGCCACTGCGGCCGCGATTTCCTGTTGGACTGCGAAAATATCCTTTAGCTCGCGGTCGAATGTTCGCGTCCAGAGTTCGATGCCGTCCGCGGCGTTAATCAATTCAGCGACGATTCGCACGCGATCGCCCTGTTTACGGACCGTGCCCTCGAGGAGAGTAGCGACGCCTAGCTTCTCGCCGATTGTCTTGGGCTCCTCCTTTCGCTCTTTAAAACGAAACGAGGAACTGCGACCGATCACTTTCAGTTCTCTGATCTGCGCTAGCGCAGCGATCAGTTCTTCCGACAATCCGTCCGAAAAATATTCGTCCTTTGGATCGCCGCTTTCGTTAAGCAATGGCAGCACTGCGATCGATTTCTGCGGCAGAGGTCGCGCGACCGCGGGAGGATGTTCGCGTTCCGCCGCCGACGTTCGCGGGGCGGTATAGCGCCCGATGAAAAACAATCCTACAGAGATGGCGGCTCCAATCACGGCGACATAGATCCAGGTGCGATTTTTCGAACTGCTTCCGCTTGGGAGATGGACATCTTCGGTGCGCTTGATTCCTTCCGGAGTGAGCTCGAAGGCCCAGGCGATAATGAGTGCGATTGGGAATCCGATCGCGACCAGCGCGATGACCAAGCGCACCACCCAGTTCGGAATTTCCAGGAATGGGAAAACCTGCGTGGCAACTTGAACGAGCAACCAACCGACAATCGCGTAGGCGACGGCAACTTTGTAAACGTTGCGCCGCTTCAGCTCGGCGAAGAAGTTGCGCTGATTCATTTCGCAGTTTGGCGACCCACCACTTTAGTGGGATCGATTCCCATTCTTCGCAGCAGCAGCGGAAACCTGCTATCTGAATAAAGAGGGCGAAGCTCGCGATGAATGGTGATGACATTCCCGGAATGTTCGTCTACGGCGCGATTGAGCCAGCGAAAGGCTTCATCGTGATTATCGAGCGCGACGAAGACGCATGCGATCTGCTCGCCGGCGACATAACCCCTGTTCGCTTTGTCGATCAGCTGTTGCAACATGCGCTGTGCTTCAGTGATCCGACCGAGCCGGGCATAAGCGATCGCCAGCCCTGCGTTCGGCTCATGCGTCCCTTGTTGCGCCTTCAAGTACAAGGCGAGCGCATCCTCCAGCTTTCCCTGTTCTCGATAAACACGAGCCAGCGTGGGCTCTAGATAATTGTAATTTGGATCGAGGGTCAGTGTTCGCTTTGCAGCGGCGACCGCATCGTCCAGCCGATCCGAATAAAGAAACAGGATCGCCTGATGGTCGCTGACGAGGGGCGAAAGAGGGTCAAGACGCTCCGCCTCGTCTAGCTCCATTTGCCCTCCTTCCAAATCGCCTGAGCATACTCGATGGTGCGCGAACATTAAATGAGCAGTAGCCGAATTGGGGTCGATCTCGCCCGCCCGCTGCAACTCGCGCTCAGCAGTCTTCCAATCCCAGTGTAAGACCCGCTTCGCTTCGCTTAGGTAGGCATGCGCTTCAGCGTCATTTTCGTTCAACTCCAGCGCTTTGGTGGCGGCGGACTCTACAGCTTGGTACGCTTCAAGTGGTTTAACGTAGGCGTCTGCCAGCCAGAACCACGCCTTGGCTATTCCCACCCACGCGCGCGAAAGCGTTGGATCCTTGTCCAAGGCATGTTGAAATAAGTTGAGGCTTTTCCGCAAGTTTTCTTCATCACTCTTATTCGAGAGATAAAGACCTTGCAGATAAAGGTCGTAGGCCTCGGTGTTCTGTTGCGCACGTGCTGGTGGCGCAACCGCGAGCTTGATCTTCAACGCGTCAACAATCGAACGCGTGATCTCATCTTGAACGGCAAACACGCCTTGCAATTCGCGCTCAAACGTATCCGACCAAATGTGGAACCCATCACGTGCGTTGACTAACTGTGCCGTGATTCGAACGCGATTTCCTTCGCGACGCAGACTGCCTTCCAGGACATTTTGCACGTTTAATTTCTGCGCGATGTCGCCTACGTCGGCGTTTTTGCCCTTAAATGAAAATGACGAGGTGCGTGCGACCACACGCAATCCCTCGACTTTCGCCAGTGCGTCGAGAATTTCTTCACTAATGCCGTCGCAAAAATACTCTTGGTCTCTGGCCTGACTCAGGTCGATAAACGGTAAAACCGCGATTGATTTGTCATCCGTCGAAACTCCATGCGGGTTCGAGGCGACCTTTGATTCGCTTGGCCGGAACAGGTGCGGGAAAAGAAAAAATCCCACGCTCAGTACGAAAAGAAGAGTAATGACGGCCGCCGTGAGAGCTTTTTTGTTTGAACGAGAAACAGCTCCCTCTTCCGTTTTTCTCGCCTTGAAGTTCTCCGGCCTCTGCGGATTTCCAACCTGGTTGTCGTGGAGATTTACAACCGATATTCTCTGCCCGTGTTTTATCTCGCAATCTCCAAGATCGTGTAGAAGCGGCCGCCAGCGCGGATATTGGTCCAAGTCATCCGCGACCCGTTTGGAGAGAAGAATATGGCCGGCGTCGCCGCAATCCATCACTCTTTGCGCGATATTAATTCCAGCGCCGGCGATATTCGCTTGTTCGTTTAGATCAGTAACTTCGTTAACCGGTCCGCTGTGAATTCCCATGCGCACATGAAGTTCAGGATGATTCTTTAACGCTTTACTAATTTCCATTGCGCACAGCACTGGCGCTTCCGGACTAGTGCGAAAAACAAGCGCGCCACCATCGCCGGTCGGTAAACGCAGCAGTTTACCTTCCGCTTCGGCAAGGCGGACTTGTTCCGTTCCGCGCACGATCTGTTTTAACTTCTGAATCTGCTCGCTCTGCTCGGTGATGAGCAGCTTTGAGTAACCGACGATGTCGATGAACAAGACATGCCCGATCTCGAATTTCACATCTGGGGAACGCTCGGACGTCATACGACTTCATTCTATCTGGAACCCTGCCTCTTAACGAGGCGAATCAGTCGAAAACTCCCGATTTCGATCCTGGACACTTGTTGTCCCGCAACCCTCAACTTTTCTTCGGTAACCAGCGCCTGACCCGCCGGAAATACGCTTCGTATTCAGCGCCGAAAGTTCGCCGCAAAGTCGGCTCCTCATACAACACAACGAAGAGGTGAGTTATAAGAAAGAACAAGCCGGTGTAGATCAAGATCGACAATGATCCGTAGTAGAGCGCCGCGCCGGCCAGGGTCATTCCTGCGCCGATATACATCGGATTACGCACGAAACGATACGGCCCACGGATCACGAGTTTTCTTGGCGGATCGAACGGCGCGGGCGTGCCTTTCCCGATGAACACGAAAGTAAATACGCACCAAAGCGCAATCACCGTGCCGATCGTTACCATGATCATCCCCGCGACCTGCGGCGCTCCGGTGGTTGCAGGCTCAACAACACCCGACCACGTCAAGAACCGACCGGGCAGATAAACCAGCACGAAGCCGATAAAAAGCGTAGCGTAAGTAACTGCTCGAACCAGGACAAACATGTTTTACAGTGCTTGCATCTCTAGTCATTTCTAGGCATTTCTAGCGAAAATCGGCTAGAAATATGTATAAGTCTCTAGAAACCTTCACCAATGGATCCTGTTAAGAACCCTTTTTCCCCGGGGGCCGGGGCACCACCGCCTGAGCTGGTCGGTCGCGAGGCAATCCTTGAGCAGGCCCGGGTTCTCCTGGCGCGCATCAAGGCAAAGCGCCCTGAGAAAAGCATTCTCC
>QHRA01000033.1 GCA_003221295.1 Verrucomicrobiota bacterium
AGTCGGCCGTAAGCGCCTGCGCGCAACTGGCGGAGTTGTGGGAACGAAAAAGCTAAAATTTGGCAAGCCGCGTGGAGTGAAGCGATTTACGCGGCGTAGACGCGACCCGGATTCCTCCCCGCGGAAGAGTGATGCCTACGCGAGTAGCTCTTCGAGTTCTTCGGTCGTTAGGCCGGTCATGAGCGGTTCCTCGCTCTCGATGGCGGCGTCGATCGCGGCGCGTTTTTTCTCCTGCAGGCGCAAGATTTTTTCTTCGACCGTGTCGCGGGTGATCAGCTTGTAGGCGGTGACGACCCGGGTTTGCCCGATGCGATGGGCGCGGTCGGTGGCTTGCGCCTCGACCGCGGGATTCCACCACGGATCGAAATGAATGACGGTGTCGGCGGCGGAGAGATTGAGGCCGACACCGCCGGCTTTCAGGCTGATCAGGAAGACTGGAATCGCGGAATCGCTCTGGAAGCGATCCACGATTTCCTGACGCTGTTTGGTCGAGCCGTCGAGATAGCAGAATGGAATCTCTAGCTTCTCCAGGCGTTCGCGAATGAGGTGCAGCATCGAGACGAACTGGCTGAAGACGAGGACGCGGTGTTCGCCGTCAATCGCTTCCTCGAGGAGTTCGTCGAGCAAGTCCAGCTTTGCCGAGGTCTCTTCCTTATCGATGCCGACCAGGCGCAGATCGCAGCAGACCTGGCGCAAACGGAGCAGGCCAGTGAGCATCTTCATTCGTTGTGCACCGGCGTTCACATTCTTGCTGGAACTGCCGAGACCCTGCTGGATCTCGCGCAGTAGCGCGTCATAGGCGGCGCGTTGATGACTCGTTAGGCTGCAAGGCACGACCTGTTCGATTTTTTCGGGTAGATCTTTCGCGACGTCGCGTTTTTTTCGGCGAAGCAGGAACGGCTGCAGCCGGCGCGAGAGCCGGCGCTGCACGTTGGGCGCGGAGCCGCGCGCGATCGGTAATTCGTAGCGCTCGCGGAAGTCGTTGCGATCCCCGAGATAACCCGGCAGCGCGAAGTTCATGATCGACCAGAGATCGCGCACCGAATTTTCCATCGGGGTACCGGTCAGCACGAAGCGATGCTTCGCGCGGAGGGCGAACGCGGCCTGCGCGTTTTGCGTCTCCGGATTTTTGATGTGCTGCGCTTCGTCGAGCACGGCGGTGGAAAAGTTGATGTCGCGCAATGTGTCGATGTCGCGTCGGAGCAATGCGTAGCTCGTTATGACCATGTCGACGTCCGCGATCGATTTGAAACGCGCGGCGCGATCGGCGCCTTCGAGCACGAGGGTCTTGAGCTCGGGAGTAAACTTCCGCGCTTCATTCTCCCAGTTTGTCACCAGCGATGTCGGGCAGACGACCAGGGCCGGGCTCAGGCCTTGATGTGCGCGTAGAAACGCCAGCGTCTGCACCGTTTTACCAAGACCCATCTCGTCCGCGAGGATGCCGCCGAGATTGTTCGCCGCGAGACGCGCGAGCCATTCGAAACCGACAAGTTGATACTCGCGCAATATCTCTGCGAGGGTGCCGAGTTTCGTCTTCGCATCCGGAGGCGCGTCGCGGCCGGTGATGAACTTTTTCAATGCTTCGCGACGATCGGCGACAGCGGAGCCGAGCTCGCGCGCGGTTTGTTCGACATATCCGGCGTGGGCGCGGTTGATGCGGTAAAGCCCGGGCCGCGTCTGCGCCGGATCGCAATCGCGAATGACTTGCTCGAAATCCTCCAGGCCCGCGGTGTCGATCACCGCGAGGTGGCCATTCTTTAATCGCGTCTGCGATTGGCCGGAGCGAAGCAGCCGCTGGATGTCGGCGTTTGAAAACACTTCGCCACCAGGCGTGGTCAGCGAGTAACGCACCTCGAACCAATTCTGACCCGAGCCGACAATCTCGAGCTTCGGCGTGACCCGCTCGATCTCGTTGGTCCACTTCTCGACCTGCGCAGTGAGGATAACCTTCCAGTCGCGCTGCAGTCTTGGATAATCGGTTGCGAAAAACCGGACAACATTGGGCTGGCCGTGCAGCACGAAGCCGCCGGCGTCCGTTCGGGCGAACCCAATTTGCTCAAGCCGCGCGACCGCCGCGTTCTCTGCGTCGAGATTCCGCATCAGCACTCGATCCACGTTCTGTGGATCGCGGAAGACGAATTGATCCTGCGCGTTGGCCAATGCTTTGATCGGCGCGCGGTCCCCGTACATGCACATCAATTCACCCGTGACGCTGAAGAGCGCGCCGGCCAGCCGCAGCTCGAAGACTGGCCGCGCCGTTGCGATTTCCGGAAGACAAACGCCTTCGCCGGCGCGCACATCGAATGCATCGCGCAGCCGAGGCAGATCGAACGCGAGGAAAGGTAACGCGCGGTCGCCATCGAGCAGCAACGGCCGCTCGATCAGGCGCGTCGAGCCGGCCGGCAACGCTTCGCCGCAGCGGACGAACTCGTTGTTCTGCAACAGCCACGCATCGGTCGCGTTCCAAAGAAGTAGAGCATTCGGCGGAAAGTTGCATTTCACCGCGATGCTCCCCTCGCCGCGCGACTCGACCAGAAGCTCGGGACGCAGCGCGGCCGAAGAGATCGTCGCCCGAGTCGCTTTGCCGAAAGTAACACGTGGATGATTCTGCAACGCCGGGAGCAGCCGCAGGAATACGTCGCGTGACAAGATCGCCATGCCGCTCTCGAAGATCGCCGGGACCGCGCGCAAGCTTTCGATCAACACGAGATCGGCGCCGTCGACTGCAAACGTATTCTTCTTCGGGAGCGCGGAGACGAGCGTGCGGTTTCGAGAAACTTCCGCTTCGACGACGATCATGATCTGCCCTTTCTGCCATGCGCCCGCGAAGTTGGGCGGCAGGATCATGTGCAGTGTCGTTAGGGCGGCGTCAGCCGAATCAGCCGCGACGAATTGCGGACCTGCCGGAGCTTCGGGCATCGTCGGCCCGTTAGGCACTGCGACTACAGCGGCCGGCGGTTTCAGATAGCACAGGCCTACCGCGACCGAATGCGCACAAATTTTCCCCGCCGAGCGAGACTCCCAACAACTGCAAAGATTCTCGACGTCGATCGCGCTTTTGATTCGCAGGCCGGAGCGATAATTCTTCGCGCCTTCGCGCACGTAACCGCTCAACAGCGGTGCCTCATATTTAGCCTCAGAGACGCGGCCGTTTTTTAGTAACTCGCGCGCAGGCTTCATCGCCTGCCATCCCCCTGCATTGAGGAGGAGTTTCTCGGTAATCGGAATATCGCTCACGGGCGAGCAACGTCGCGCATTCTGTGCGTTTGCGAAAATCCGCGCACAGTTTAGCCAAAGCCTGCTCGCCGTGGCGAGCGGCGGGCTACTTCGGCCGCGAGTTCGCGATCCGCAGCAGCACGTCGGCGTGGCACGGCTCGTCGAGCGCGCACCAGCAGGCGAGATCTTTGTCGTGCAGGCAGTGGCGGATGTCGCCCTCGCTGAAATTATCAGCGAGGTGCTGCTCGTATAACTCGACGGCTTTTTCGGCCGTGAGCGTTTCGCCGTTCATCAGCTCCGAGCCCACCACGTACGGGTTTCCCCAAACAGTCGGTCGACCGACGTAGATGGCGTTCGCCGGCATTTTCCAGCCTTTCGCGCGGCTGCGCTGGATTCGTTTCGGTTTCGGTTTGCTCATGCGAGAACGTAAATTCTCGCCCCGCTTTTCCGTTCCGCAAACGACGGCCTTAGCATCCCTTTCCTCCGCTAACCGGACGATTACCGAATGTTAATGTTTAGACGCGACCTCTTATTTCTTAACTTTTTTAATTTTTGATTGGCTGGCGGCAAGCCGTGCCCGAGACTCGTTTCGCGCAAACATTCCATGGCTATTCGAATCCTCGCCACCGGCGGTACGTTCGACAAGGAATACAACGAGCGGACCGGCCAGCTCTATTTCAAGGATACTCACATTGCCGAGATGCTCCGGTTAGGAAGATCGCAGGTGGAAGTATCCATTCGCACCGTCATGATGACCGATAGCCTGGAGATGACCGACGCCGATCGAAATCTCATTGTGCAAAACTGCCTGCAATCGGCCGAGGATCGCATCGTGATTACCCATGGCACCGACACAATGACGGAAACAGCGGCCGCGGTGGCTGGCGCTGTCACCGGGAAAACAGTCGTGCTAACCGGCGCGATGATCCCCTACGCCTTTGGCAGTTCCGATGGCCTCTTCAATCTGGGCAGCGCGCTCTCGTTCGCGCAGGCACTGCCTCCCGGAGTTTACATTGCCATACACGGTCAATGCTTTCCCTGGGACCGCGTCCGGAAAAACCGCGAGCGCGGCGAGTTCGAGGAAATTCCGCAGGGCTAAGCGCTAAAAGCCAAGTCCATTTGAATGCTAGTGCGGCTCGCACCTCGGACTTTGCATTGCGTCTCGCTGCGCACACCATGAGACATGCAAAAAATTACTCCAATGTTGTAGTTCGATAATCAGGCGGAAGAAGCGGCAAATTTCTACGTCTCGGTGTTCAAGAATTCGAAGGTCAAACAGATCACGCATTACGCCGGCGAAGACATTCCCGAAAAGAAAGGCCAGGTCATGACGGTGTCGTTCGAGCTGAATGGACAGGAATTCACCGCCTTGAACGGCGGG
>QHRA01000034.1 GCA_003221295.1 Verrucomicrobiota bacterium
TTCCTCATATTTTGGAAATTCCGACCACTGCCCAGTGGCTCGCTGTTAACAATGAATTGCTCCGCGCCGAGGCGCATGCCGAAGCAAAGGACGAGTTGCTGGCCGCGGTCAGCCATGAGCTCCGCACCCCACTGGCACCACTTTTAGCTGCGCTAACCGAACTAGAGCAAACCGTCGCCCCGTACAATGCGCCGGCGGTGCACGACTGCATTCAGGTCTTACGCAAGAACATCCTCCGCGAAGCTCGGCTGGTCAGTGATCTACTCTATCGTCTGGAACTGCCCGCTCCCGAGCCGGAGCCTCTGCCGTTATCAAAAAAATATCCGCGCCCGCGCCGCGTGCTACTAGTCGAAGATCACGCCGATACGTTATCTACATTCGCCAGAATCTTGCGCCACAAAGGTTTCGAAGTTCGAGAAGCCAGAACTGTTTCAGAAGCAATCGGATCATCACAACCCGGCGACCTGTTGTTATCGGACATCGCGCTGCCTGATGGCGATGGTCGCGATCTCATGCGACAGTTAGGCGCACGGGGTATTCCGGGCATTGCGATCTCGGGTTTCGGAACCGCCAAAGA
Organism: Verrucomicrobiota bacterium; assembly: GCA_003221295.1. Taxonomy (GTDB): domain Bacteria; phylum Verrucomicrobiota; class Verrucomicrobiia; order Chthoniobacterales; family UBA10450; genus AV69. Next base: position 578 of record QHRA01000034.1, read on the forward strand.
CCGTGAAGAATACCGGCGGGCAGGCTTCGCTGAATCGTTAGTTAAGCCGGTGGACATTGAGGAGCTACTGTGCGCAATTGGACGCGTGACCGAGGTGGCGACTGGGCTAGAGCTTCAGAGGATGTAATGCGGATATGACGGGTTTAGGCGAACTCGCGCCGGCAGACGTGACCGCAAGAAGGCTCCCCTGTTTTAATGATTATCGCTCACCTCTCGGTCCGTTAGGGCAAAGGCAGTGAAACAGATATTCCGGGCTATCAGTATCGGCGCCTTTCTTACCAGCTCTGTTCTGGCTCAGCAGACGACCCTTGACGTGGAGATTGGGCAACGGGTCAAGCTTCAGAACTCAGGGGGCCCGAATGTCGAGCTCATTATAAACGGAGTCGATCAGTTCGACATCAGCGTCACGATCATTGACTACGAACACATGCGATTTGTTCGCACGAACGGCAACTATGGCTATCGGCAACCAGGCATCACGAACAAGCAATTCAAGATCGCCGATCGGGGACCGACCCGGCTATTCCATCGCGGCGGTTGCAGCGTTTACTATGTGCCCAGCATGGACACGCGCATGAACCACGCGAAGCTCGAGGTAAAGGTCGAACACTGAAGCTTAATTGGCGAATCGTTGAACCGATGAATCGTTAAATCGGAGGGACGCGCTTCGGCTCGTCATAGGACCTACGGAAGCACCTCCGGAAATCTAAAAGCTCGGCGGTCACAGACCGCCGCTATAGTGGGGAGGCGCTACCCATTCTACTACGCTCAGGGGCAGGCCTAATTTCAAAGAATGCCGATTTGGATTGACCGCGAGGCCGCAAAAGGTCGGAATCGCGTTATGAAAATAACTCGCACAATGCTAGTGGCTGTAGCGGTATGGTTGACGGCGGCGGCGGCGGTGTTCGCTGCCAATCCTCATCTCGGCACTTGGAAGCTCAACGAAAGCAAGTCGAAGCTCGTGGGCGGTACTAAAAATAATACCGTCACTTACACCGAGGCCAAGAACGGTATGATGAAGCTGTCAGTGGAGGGCGTCGATAAGGACGGGAAGGCGACCCATTGGACATGGGAAGGAAAATTCGACGGCAAGCAATACAAGGTAAAAGGGAATACTAACATGGATACGATTGCCTACGAAATGGTGAACGATCGTACCAACAAGTTCACCGGAATGAAGGATGGCAAGGTCGCGGTGACGGGCACGATTGCGGTAGCGAAAGATGGGAAGTCGCGCGTGGTCACCGCGAACGACACCGATGCGAATGGCAAGAAAGTGACGGACAAGGCCTACTACGATAAGCAATAGTCAAGACTTGGAAGATAGAAGGTGGGAGATTGTAGCTCGCCACGGCGAGTCCGCCTGAACGGCGGACAGGGAGCAAGGAGCGGGGAGCGCAGAGCGACGGCCAGACCATAGGACGACTAGACCGCGGACAACTGGATGACGGGGAGTGGTGAATGAGCAACGTGAATCGTGAATCGAGAATCGTCTCCTCTCCTCCTCGTGCGAGGAGAGGACTAAGGTGAAGAGTCGATAGATCGGATACTCTCGTTCGAATCCACGAGTCAACAGAGAAGAAAATCCCTCACCTTCGTCCTCTCCCTTTTGGAAAGGGAGAGGCGAAATCATCTAGCCGCGGACGTTAAACAGATACGTCCGTGGAGCCGTTTCGGCATGCCAAAACGCCCTGAGCTTACCGAAGGGCGGCCGATCGACTGAATGCTTATAAGCTAGCCGTTCCGTGATCGTGCTGATAGGCGCGCAACGCGTAGCGCGTTCGACTTCCCATTATTCCGTCGATTGGACCACGATAGTAACCGGCCCGAGCAAGTTGTTGCTGGAGACGGACAACGCGCGATCGATTACCATTGTAGCCGTAGCCGCGGTAATAACTGCTGGGGTAGTATCCATTGCCGTAGTAGCCGGCGCCGCTATAGCCGTTGCCGTAATAGCCGTTGCCATAGTAGCCGGCGCCATATCCATAACCCGACCCATACCCGTAATAACCGGAGCCATACCCGTAACCGTAGGGAGAATAGCCATAGCTGTAAGGATAATATCCATAGCCATACGGATAGCCGAGGAACGGGAAGCCAAAGCTGCCTATGAAAACGAAATTATTAAAGTTGCCGTCGTGGTGGTGGTGATGCCAATTGCCGCCATTCCAATTTCCGCCATTCCAATGGCCGTTCCAATTGCCGCCGTGGAATGAGCCGGTTCCGTTGCGAACGAAACCGCCTTGAGCGGGCGCGAAATGTCCGTGGTGCGTTCCGGCCGTGGCCATTGACGTTGCCAGCATCACAACAATAAAGCAGATGAGGAATGATTTCGTATTCATAGGGATTGCAGAGGGTTCACAAAATTAACACCGTAAACTGGGAAAAGTTGTGACATTTGAGGGCACGGCTGTCGAGCTAATTCGGTAAAGCGGTAAGCTTCGCCGCCTATCCGTGATTGGTAATCAATTGGGGGCCAGAGAAGTGGAAACGACGAAGCCGCGTAAACATGGAGCCTTCCAACCCGTTTAACGTGGCCCTATACGCGGCGAAGCACGAATGGTCCGAGCCGGACTCGCGTTGAATGACGAAGAACCAGAAGTCCGAGGACAGGCGAGCCAACGCCTCGCACTTATGAGATAACAGTTAACAGTTGTCCGGAAAGGTCCCGGTCCACTATCCAACAGGCAATGTTGTTCTACTTCGCGGGCACAATGTCGAATTTGCCAGATGATTCTTCATAGAACAACGCACCCGTTTTTTTGTCGCCGCCGCTCCAATGCTTTTTTCCACCCGGAATCCGAATGAAATTCCCCGCCGTAACTCGCTTCTCACCGGTTTCATCCCGGTAGACGTACGCGCCCTTGATCCCAACGACCCAAATATCGTTCGTGTGCGTGTGCATGCCGTTGTCCAAGCCGGGCTTGAACTTGGTAAATGTCCCATATGCCCCTTTTTCCTCGTCTCCCCACACCGCTGCCTTGGATATCCCGGGGCTGACCTCTTTGAACTTGGCCTTCTCCGCAGAGGCAAAAATCAAGTCGTCCTTCTTGGGCGACTCTTCCTGGTTCTGCGCTACTACAATCGATCCGACGACCGCAACCACCGCCGTCATTCCCAACGTCACTAATATTTTTTTCATGTGATCTCCTTTTTAATGTTCCTAACGGGCGCGCCTGATAAAAAATACGGAGCCATCCTAAGCAATAGGTAAGATAGGACAATGATTTTCTCCGGCTCGGCTGAATCAGGGAGCAAGGAGCAAGACGGGGCAAGGATATGGTGAGAAGTGAGAGGCGAAAAGAGTTAAAAGGTTCCGCCTCGCGCAAGGCTGCGGCGCGACAAGTAAAAAGTTACAACGTAGCTACACCGATTCCACTGCGGCCTGCGCTCTTTGTACCATCGCCACCGCAGCCATCAGCACGATTCCGGCAATGACCTGATGCCAATGTAAAGCAGCATGGAAGAATCCCCAGGTGATGAAAACGGCGGCGAGCGTTTGCATCATTTCGAAATAACCGGCGGTGGACGCGCGGGTTAGTCGCAATCCTTCAAAGTAAATGAGAAGTGGAATGCCGCCCGAGATCGAGGCGAGAAGAAGAAGCGCGACGATGGCTGTGGTCATGTGCCCCTGAGCGGCCGGCGGCCAAAGGGAAACGCGGTTCAGTTTTCCGTAGATAAGAAGAATGAGCGTCATGCAGATCAGTCCGACTGCTATGCGCAGACTCGCGGCGAGGCGCAATGGCATTCCGATCATCGTGCCACGACCGGCTACGGTGGAAAGTCCCCAGAATACGGCGCACACCAGCGCGTAACCCGTTCCCAAGTTCAATCCTGCTTTCTCGAAAGATTCTCCGATAAGCGTGGGATGCTCGACTGACAAAAAGATTCCCGCCAGAATGGCGATGCCGGCGTAAAAGAAGAAGCGCGGGGTCAGCCGATCGCCAAACAGGAAGAACGCACCGAGCGTGGAGATGACCGGTTGGATGTTAAGGATCACATTGACGACCGTGGGGTTCCCATATTTGAGCGCCAAAGTAAAAAAAACGGTGCCCACGGCCGACCCTGCGAATGCGGAGAAGATGAGATAACCCCACGTGCGCGCGTTGATC
>QHRA01000290.1 GCA_003221295.1 Verrucomicrobiota bacterium
TTCCCAGAGTGCTTTGTTTGGATTCATGGGTGTAGTCATATATCACTTATACTTTCCGGTTGGCCGAATCTGCAATCCGCATTCCCGCCGTAGTGGGCGGTCCGCATTTCGCGCCGTTCTTCTGTCGCGGCGGTCGGAGCCTAGCCTGAGCTAAGCCGAATGGGATCGCCCGGTCACGCTGTAGCCGTTCTCTCTCGTGAAGCCGTGCAAAACAAAGAACGTTCTTCTCCGCTGGCGTTCGGACCTTCCCACCTTTTACTTCTCTTCGGCGTTGGCTACAGTTTGTCGAGGCTGGCAAGGATACCGCGCGTCGATTATAAGCGTAAGCCCACATGACTTCCTTCCTCAGCCAATTGAAGCAACGGCGTGTTTATCGTGTCGCGATTGGCTATGCCATCGTGGCGTGGCTGATGGTGCAGATCGCGGCGACGGTATTGCCGGCGTTCCACGCGCCGGAGTTTGTGCTGCCGGTGCTGATCGTGTTGCTGGGGGTTGGCTTTCCGGTCGCGCTGGTGCTGGCGTGGGCGTTTGATGTGACGCCGTCGGGCATCGAGAAAACGCCGGACGGAACAGGAACTAGCGCGGCCAGGAATATGCGCTACGCGTGGGCGCTGGCGGGACTTGGACTACTGATCGCAGCGGTTGGCGTTGGCGCTTATTGGTTTTGGCATCGCCCGGTAACGAAACGCACGGCTACAGCCGAAATCTCGAATGTCGTCGCCGAGAAAACCGCAGCTGGGCCGGGAGTGGCCATTTCGGAAAAGAGCATCGCCGTTTTGCCATTCGAAAATCTAAGCAGTGACAAAGAGAATGCCTACTTCGCTGAAGGCATTCAGGACGAAATTCTGACCCGCCTCTCAAAGATTGCAGCCCTGAAGGTTATCTCGCGAACTTCGACACAGAAATATAAAAGCGCCCCCGACAACTTGCGCGAGGTCGGCAGCCAGCTTGGCGTTGCAAACATTCTCGAGGGTAGCGTGCAGAAGATCGCCAACGCAGCTCACATTAACGTTCAGCTAATCCGCGCGGCGACGGACGAACACGTCTGGGCCGAAAGCTACAATCGCAAACTGGACGATGTCTTCAGCGTAGAAGGCGAGGTCGCCACCGCCATTGCTGAACAGCTCAACGCGAAGCTGACAGGCGCGGAGCACAAAGAGATTACGGACAAGCCGACTAACAATCCCGTTGCCTACGACGCCTACCTGCGCGGAGTTGCAATCGAGCACAATCAGTATGGTTACGAGAGCTACCAACATGCGGTCACCGCATATGCGCAGGCAGTGCAGCTCGATCCGAAGTTTGCTCTCGCCTGGGCGAGGCTCGCGGTGCTCCGGAGCTTTCTTTTCTTCAACTCGATTGACCGAAATGCAAATACCCCACCAGCCGTTTTGCGCGACTTCGAGGGCGCGGTGACAGCTTACCAGGAAGCGCAACGACGATTGCCAAACAATGCCTTCCTTTTGCAAAACCTCGCTTTCGTGCTGCGGCGCGCCGGCCGCTGGCAGGATGCCGAAACGACGTATAACAAAGCACTCGAGCTCGACCCGCGCGATGTGTCGCTCCTAAGCTCTCTCGGCGGCGAGTTCTATGGTTATCTGAGACGCTTCGATGATGCGCGCGCCCTCGTTGACCGAGCCCTGGAGATTTCCCCCGATTCGGAGACGGCACATGCGATCAAAGCCTCCATTTTGCAAAACGAAGGGCGACTC
>QHRA01000210.1 GCA_003221295.1 Verrucomicrobiota bacterium
CGCCTCCGAGGACAAGTCCTCGCGAATAAGGGCGCTCATTTGCTCCAATACGCATCGAGCCGCGGTGACCCTGACCTGCGCAAAGCGATCGCAGCTTATTTGTGTGATTACAGAGGCGCGCGCTGTCATCCGGACCAGATCATTATCACTGCTGGAACGCAGCAGGCGATGATGATCAGCGCGATGGCGCTGGTAAATCGGGGTGAGGTCGCGTGGATCGAAGATCCAGGATTCTATCAGGCCCGGCGCGCTTTTGGTTTCGCCGGCGCGACAGTAGTTCCGCGACCAGTGGACCGGGAAGGAATCGTGATCGCACGGCCGTCGAAACAGGCAGCGCCAAAGATTATTTACGTCACACCTTCTCATCAATTCCCGCTCGGCATGACCATGAGTTTGGCACGCCGGACCGCGTTGATCGATTTCGCGCGTGAGCGTGACGCCTATATTTTTGAGGACGATCATAACTCGGAGTTTCGCTTCACCGGTCCTCCGCTCCCCTGCTTGCAAGGACTCGATAACTCTGGTCGCGTCATTTACGCCGGGACAATGAGCAAGATCCTCTATCCATCCTTGCGCTTGGGTTATATTTTGGCGCCAGAGCAATTGGTAGAGCCAATAATCAAGATCCGGGCGGTCACCGATCAGCATTCGCCGGCAATAGATCAAGCGACGCTGGCTCGATTCCTAACCGAGGGATATTTCCTGAGCCACATCAAGCGAATGCGGAAACTCTATTCCGATCGAAGAGACTTCTTTATCGAACAATTCAATAACTTGCTGAGCGATTACTTTATTCTGGAAGTTCCGGAAGCTGGCTTACATTTCGTTGCCTGGTTACGGCGGAAAACAGATCTACCGTTCATCACGCGGGTTTGCGCCGAAATCGGTATCAGGCCGTCGCCGCTATCCTCATGCTTCATGAAAGCGGAACTGGACCCCGCGCTTACCTTCGGCTTCGCAGCCTGGTCTCGCGCACAAATTCGCGAAGGCCTGATTAAGTTCGCCTCCACACTTAAACTAAGGGCCTCTCGCTCCTCGACCGGAACTGCCAAAGAAAAAAGGTAGTAGCTGAAGCCGCGGCCGTTTTGTTGTCTGCCTTTCGTGAAAGCTATCTATTTCGGGTTGTAGGGCAGGCGCGTCGCCTAACAAACTGAGAAACGGCAACCGGCGCGGTTGCCCTACAATTTAGAAGTCGTCAATGTTATCGAGCAGGACGATACAACGGTTCACCGATTCAACTCTTCAACGTTTTAACGATTTAACGTTTTAGCCTTTCAACGTCCTGCCGCCTTTGGCGGCAGCAGTGGTCTAGGTCGCACGCGCGAAGTGGCTCTTTCACAATCCAGAACCAGCTACTAAAAAGATACTCAGTAAACAATTCATTAACTGAGGAATATCATGACAACACCAAAACAAGTTCTTAACACCCATTCTCCTTCCGTGGGCAGAGACCGTGGGCCGTATTCGGCTCACTCTGCCGTAAACAACGGATACAGAGGATGGATTCTCTTGCTCATCATCCTGGTCGCGCTCGGCGGCGCGGCGTTAGTCTTCGCCTAGGGGACGCAATATCAGCTAACTGACCTCAATTCCTCGGCGGCACAAACAGTCGGGGAAATAGTCTGAACGAACGATCGCGGCGAGATTACGGGTAGGAGTATCAAACCCATCTACCTCTGAGAGGCGAGCGTTCCTGACGGTGCCGAAGTCATGGCTGAGTTCGGACGAAGGTTGGAACTAGTCGAAAGCGCGGGGCGGATCGGCCGCCCCGCGACTTAATTTTGTTGTCATCCTCAGCGGAGCGCAGTGAAGTCGCCTATCGGGCCGTAGCTCTACGCGAAGGCAGGGAAAGATCTCTAGTTATCCCTCCGCGATCCCTTTTGCTGCCGAAAACGGAAACGGACTTTCAAGAGCGAAGACCATCCAAGAAGTAGATTGAATGATGCAGAATCACGTATGTCCCGCCCGAGATAGTATGTCGCGTACCATTTTCAAACTCTCCTTTATCCGACGCGGATCGCTCACTACTCGACGCGCTATTTCCATCCATGCCCCCGACCAATCACCGTCTTCTACCTTCGATTCGAGGTAGAGTCGCGAAATTTTTGCCAGCCAGTTCTTGCTGATGGCCCGCTTCTCTTTTTCCGGCAACTCTTTGGTGACACGCATGACCTCCGCGAGCACGTCCTGAAAACACCGCTCTTTTTCCGAAAAAGAAATTCCTCTGGAAGTGCCTCCGGCGTGGTCACGTTTTTCCATCAGCGGATCGGATAGATAAACGAACGGAGTCAATTTCGCCAGACGCAAAGTCAGGATAAAACCATCGTAGTGATAGTGATTCTCATCGAGAAATCCGGCCGCTTTCACCAAGTCGTACTTTGCCACCATTGAGCGCAGAATACCTTTGCGACCGCGCGCGATGTAGGCGAGAACATCGCCTGAGGGTTGCGGATTGCGATCGTGCCGGCGCCGCTCGCCAAGTTGATTAACGTCGTAACGATTGCTGTAACTGACGTGCGCTTGCGGGCTCGCGGTCAGAGCGGCGGGATGCTGCTCGATAAATCTCGGCAAGAGACGGTCGTCGCCGTCCAAGATTGCGACATAATCCCCTTTAACCATCTGCAACGCGCTATTTCGGTTTTTCGGAATACCAACATTTTTCTCCTGAAAAAGACCGCGAACTAATCCGGGATACTGTGCCTCATATTCACGAATGGCTTCGATTGAACCGTCCATTGTCGAATGATCGTCGGCGACAATGATTTCGAAAGCAGCGACCGTTTGATCAATGGCGCTTTCGATAGCTTCGCTGAGATACCCCTGCTGGTTATAGGATGTGATGATGAGACTGACCGGCGGTAGAAGCATTATCTCGAACGCATTCCTTTTCGGAGCACCTGGCTGTAATTTGGCAGGCTACTATTCGAAACTGAATCCCGTTTTCGGTACCCACCTCTAGCCATCGAACCGGTAGCCGAACAGCTCAATCGTGCGGGCAAAGCGTCTTAGCGGAGGCGCGGGAAAATTCAGACCCACAGTGTGCGATCGAAACTGGGGTGCTGAATTGCTTTGCTCACGTATTCGGCGGTGATGGGAAAGGATCTTCGAACAAATAGCGGCCCAGATAGTGCTCGACCTTCTGGCCGAGCTGCCGCTTCAACATGCGCGCAATCGCAGTACGTTCTTTCGTTTTCAACTCCGGACGTTCACGCTCAACGAAGAGTCCGTGATGGCCATGATACCAAGCACGGGACGCTTCTATCATTTCGGAAAAATTGTAAAGTCGCGCGCTGGGATCAATGCCAAAGAAGCTGAGAAAGCCCAATGTGCCCTCCTCATTGTTTATGAAATCTTCGAAAAAGAACACGCGTTTCCTCGCCTCTTTCAAGGCGTCAAACTTGATGATGTTGACGGCGTAGGCCTCGAATCGTTCCAGGCCCTTCCTAAAGGTAATCCCTGCGCGCCCGAGGTAGTGCGAGGTGAAGCAGTCGTATGGATTGCGCAGCAATAGCGCTACGCGTTCGTAGATCTCGGCCCCGCTCGCGTCATACAAACCTGTATAATCGCTCCGTCCCGGCTTTCGCTGCACATCATGAGCGCGATCGAAAAAAACGGAGCCTTCCGCGATTATTTGTTTGCGCCCAGGTGTGCGCACGCCGGTGAAATATTCTGTGCAGTAACGTAGCCAGTTCAAACCGCTGCGTTGAAATGAGATGACGAGGAATCGGGCAGCCATCACGTCACTCAAACCCAAAGCGTCCGATCGAAAGTGCGGTACTGGATTGCCTCGCTCACGTGTTCCACGGTGATGGCCTCGGTGGAGGCGAGGTCGGCGATGGTGCGGGCAACTTTGAGAATGCGATCGTAGGCGCGGGCGCTGAGATTTAATTCCGTCATCGCCACCCGGATCAATTCTTGCGAATCGGAGTCCAATTTGCACCATTGTTTCAGATGCTTCGTTCCCATGCGCGCATTGCAGTTTGTCTTGGAATCGTTAGCGAATCGCGCTTGCTGCCTCTTCCGCGCTGCGGAAACCCGTTCGCGAATTGCGCTGGAGGGTTCCTCTGACCGTTCGCTCGCCATATCACGATACTCAATCGAGGGCACTTCGATGTGGAGGTCGATCCGATCGAGCAACGGTCCGGAAATGCGCTGCCGATATCGTTGTACCTGATTCGGACCGCAGCGGCATTCGCGTTTCAAATCGCCGAAGTAACCGCACGGGCAAGGATTCATCGCCGCGACCAACATGAATTCGCTCGGGAAGGTCACGCTGCCGGCTGCTCGCGAAACGGTAACCCGTCCATCCTCCAGCGGCTGACGCATCACTTCCAACGTGGAACGATGAAATTCCGGCAGCTCATCGAGAAAAAGCACGCCGTTGTGTGCCAGACTGACTTCACCGGGATTTGGAATAGCGCCGCCGCCGAGTAAACCGATATCGCTAATAGTATGATGGGGCGAGCGGAACGGGCGCGTCGGCACGAATGATTGTTCCGGCGTAAGCAATCCCGCGATGCTGTGGATCTTCGTCGTCTCAATCGCTTCCTCCAGCGACATCGGTGGAATGACGGTGGCAATGCGTTTTGACAACATCGATTTGCCCGAGCCCGGCGGTCCGACCATGAGAATGTTGTGTCCGCCGGCAACGGCCACTTCCATCGCGCGCTTCACGTGCGCCTGACCTTTCACGTCCGCGAAATCGACCTCGTAGCTTTGATGGGTCGCAAAAAATTTCTCGAGATCACCGCGGGTTGGCTGAAGAGTGCATTCGCCGCACAGGAACGAAAATGTTTCGCGCAAATTGCGCACGCCATAAACGGCGATTCCCTTCACCATTGCGGCCTCCTGCGCATTTGCTGCCGGAACAAAGAGCGCTTTTTTCCCGCGTTTCCGCGCTTCAATCGCAACCGGCAACACGCCTTTCACTGCGCGCACCGCGCCATCGAGCGCCAGTTCGCCGACAAAACTGTAATGAGAAAATTCCGCGGTGTCTGTTTCCAGACTGCACGCGATCATACCCAGCGCGATCGGCAGATCGAAACTGGGTCCTTCTTTTTTGATGTCCGCCGGCGCGAGGTTCACCGTCGTGCGTCCTCGCGGCCAATAGTACCCGCTATTGGAAATCGCGGTGGTGACGCGGTCTTTGCTTTCCTTGACCGCGGCGTCGGGCAAACCAACGACGACGATCGCAGGCAATCCGCCCGCCGAGTTGACCTCGATCTCGACTTCGTAGGCATCAACGCCGAAAACCGCGGCGGAATAAATTTTCGCGAACATCTGCGCGAGGTTGGCAGAGAAATTTTCGCGCGAAAAGGGACAAATCCATTTTCATTGAAACTGCGGGCGAAAAGAGGCCTCTTCGGGCGACAAGACGCCGCGCCGCATGCTTGTCATCCCGAGCGCACGCGAGGGACCTCTCCCAGGATGGTGGATCGCACGAGGTTGTTTGGCGACCAATCGCCCGTTGGTGGGGTCCCTCGACGTCTTCGCGTCTCGGGATGGACCACGTCGCGTTATTTAGCACTATATAATATAATAAGGCCGGTCCCGGCGGTTTTGACGCAGCTGTAAAAAATTCGAGGCGGCTAGGCGGGAATTTTTGGCGCGCCCTGGCTCGAAAAAATCGAAGAAAGTTGGAGTCCCCTTTTCGACGGTCAAAAATCAGCCAAATTCTCAAATTTCCATAGCCGATAAATGCCTGACAGCGAACGAGAAAACCTTATTTGAACAAAATACATCCAGCAAGTGTCAGAATTGCGAATATTTAACCTTGTTAAGGACTTTCGCGCGTGATAAATGCTGCGATTGAGGAATGCCGGCGAAACCTGAATAGTCGGAGAATGGATACCGCACCCCCCTTTTACGTTCATGAAGAGAAGTTTTATGGCTGCTGAAGATAGCGATACTGGAATAAAAATTTACCTGCGCGAGATCGGGCAGATTCCTCTGCTCACTCCACAGCAGGAGATTGAGCTCGCCGCTAAAATTAAGCGCGGCGACAAGGAAGCTCGTGCCCTGATGATTCGTTCGAATTTGCGTCTGGTCGTGAAGATCGCGCACGATTATGCGAATCTTGGATTGCCGCTGCTCGATTTGATTTCGGAGGGCAACATCGGCCTGATGAAAGCGGTCGAGCGCTTCGATCCGGCGAAAGGTGGAAAACTTTCGACCTACGCGGCGTGGTGGATCAAGCAATCGATCAAACGCGCGCTCGCCAATCAATCGAAGACAATTCGCCTCCCCGTCCATCTGGTGGACAAAATTTCCAAAATGCGCCGCGTCTCCTTGCAAATGAGCGAGGAGCTCGGCCGCGAACCGACCGACGACGAACTCGGCGAAGAAATCGGAATTGCCGCTGGAAAAGTTTCGCAATTGAAAACAGTCTCGATCCGCCCGGCGTCGTTGGACGCGCCGATCAGCGATGATGATTCGACCGAGTTCGGTGAAATCGTAGGCGATGAGGAAGCGATGACGCCGTTCGAATTGTTGCGCGACAAAAATCTGCGCAACGAAGTGGGCGGTTTGCTGGAAGTGCTGGACGATCGCGAACGCAAAATTATTTTCTCGCGCTTCGGGCTCGACGGCGGCAAGCCGAAGACGCTCGAAGAAGTCGGGAAGAAATTTGGCGTGACGCGGGAACGCATTCGGCAGTTGCAGAACATCGCGCTGTCGAAATTGCGTCGCGCCCTGGCCAAAAAAGAGCGGCCGATCGACATCGACCTGGAGATGCCGGTCGAGGCGTAAAAGCTACCACCAATATTAGGAAAGACGCGCGGAGTAATCCGCGCGTCTTTTGTTATAGGAACACAGGTCACAGACCTGTGTGGCGCACAGACCTCAGGTCTGTGTTCCTTCCTCAGCGTCTCATCGCGCCGTTCGTAATTGCACAGTGTCCACCAATGTCTCGCCCGCACGCAGATCGCTGATGATCACCAAATTGTCGCCCGGCAAGGTCAATCCCGCATCGCGCAGATATCTCTCGGCTGCTTCGATGGTAGCGTTGGGATCATCGGTAAATTTTATCCGCACCGGATACGTTCCCCAACAAAGCGCGAGTTGGCGTCGCACTTCCTCGCTCGGGGTGAAGGCGAAAATGGTGGCGTGTTCTGGACGCAGATTCGAGGTATTGCGTGCCATCGTGCCGTGCCGGGTAAAGACGATAATGCGTGCCCGCGGCAGCGAGTTCGCCAGGACGACTGCGGATGCCACCGTTTTTTGTCGCGCATCTTCAAGCACGGCTGCTTTGGCGTAACCGGCGCCGCCGCTGCGCTCAATGCGCACTGCAACTCGATGAAAAATGCGCACGCATTCCACCGGATAAGCTCCTACGCTGGTTTCTCCACTCAGCATGATGGCATCGGCTTGCTCGAAAACCGCGTTGGCCACATCGGTAATTTCCGCGCGGGTGGGGAGGGGATTGTGGATCATCGATTCCAGCATATGCGTCGCAACCACCACAGGTTTTCCGAGACGCGCGCAAAGCTTCACAATCTTGCGCTGAATAATTGGCAACTCCTCAATAGGGCATTCGATCCCCAGATCGCCGCGTGCCACCATGATGGCGTCGGCCGCAGCGATAATCTCGTGGATCAAGCGGACGGCGGACTGGTCTTCAATCTTCGCCATGACCTGGGCTTTGCTTCCTTTTTGCGCCAATAATTCCCGCAACTCCTCCAGATCGCTCCGCTGGCGCACGAAGCTCAAGGCGATGAAGTCCACGTTCATTTCCACCCCCAGCGCGATATCTCCGAGATCTTTTTGGGTAAGCGGCGGCAAGTTCACCCGCACACCCGGCAAATTAATGTGTCGTCGCGAGCCCAGCGTTCCGGGCGTGATCACTTTGCAACGAATGCGGTTCTCGCGTTTCTCCAGCACGAGGAGATGAATGACGCCGTTATCAACCAGAACGGTGTCGCCTTCGTTGATGTCGTTGATCAAGCCATCGTAGTTCACATCCACCGAGTAGGCTTCCTCGCTTTTGGCCCCGCGCACGGTGAACTCGAGAATGTCTCCGGCTTTCAAATGCAACTCGGTCTTGAGATCGCCGGTGCGAATGGCCGGGCCTTGTGTATCCATGAGAATGGCGACGGCACGGCCAAGTTCCTCCGCGATGGCGCGGATTCGCGGGATGACCTCATGCACCCAATCATGCTGCGCATGACTCATGTTGAGCCGGAAAACATTGGTGCCTTCATGCACCAGCTGCCGTAGCATCTCCGGTTTCTCGCTTGCTGGGCCGAGTGTGCAAACGATTTTCGTCCTGCGCATCGGAGGGAGAATTGTAGCTGGCGGCCGAAACGCAAGTGCCCCTAAAATAGTTCGCTCAAAACGTCCCCGGTGACAGAGTTCAAACTGACGCCGAGCGGTGGCAGACGTGGCGGCCATGCCAAGGTAAACCCACCCTCTTCGCTGAGTGACAGATTTGGATTGTAATACGGGTCGTGCGCGAGCGTGTCGCTCCACCTCTCCTGCATCCACTCCGCTTCTCGACGAAATTCCAGCTTTTGCTCCTCGCTAAATTGACGGCGACGCGACGCGGATTCGTGATGAACTAAATTTGCCTGTGGCGTCCAGACGATGCGCAATCCCTTTTCCACCATCCGCAGACAAAAATCGATATCGTTGAAGCTAACGCCGAGATTCTCTTCGTCGAAACGGCCCAGCGCCTTGAAAACACTTTTGCTTACCAGCATGCAGGCCGCTGTGACTGCGGAAAAATTTTGCTGCAATATCGCGCGATTGAAATAGCCCGGGTGGCCATGAGGCCAGCGATAATGGGCATGCCCCGCCACTCCGCCGAGACCAACGATAACACCGCCGTGTTGCAGCCGGCCATCGGGATACCAAAGCCGCGCCCCAACCGCACCCACGCCCGGTTGTAATAATTGACTCACCATCTCGCCGAGCCACTCGGGATTTTCCGGCATGACATCGTCGTTGATCAATGCCAGGAGTTCTCCCTGCGCGACATCGGCACCGGTATTTACCAATCGACTGAAATTGAACTCGCTTTTTTCTTCGATGACAGTGACACTGTCCGCGCACCGCAGTTCATCGAGCAACATTTTTGTTTCCGCTCCTCGCGAATCGTTGTCGACAATGACAAAATCAAATCGCGGATAACTCGTCCGCGCCCGCACACCCTCGATGCATTGTCGCAGCAGTTTGGGTTGATCACGCGTCGGAATCACGATCGACACCAGCGGGGGGTTTGCTGGCAATTCATAAATGATCCGATGGGCAGCGGAATTTTCCGGACAGGCAACAACCTGCGCCTTGATCCCGGTCCGACTCAAGTGTTCACAAATCGCGCGTCGCGCCGATTCGTGCGCGTACTCTTTTGCATCTGACGTCGCCGCCAGACTACCTGGGATTTTGCGCCAATGGTAAAGCACGCGCGGGATGTGTACGATCTGTTCCGGCCGCAATCGCTCAATTGCGCGCAAGGCAAGATCGTAATCTTGCGAGCCGCCGAACAAGTCGCGAAAACCGCCGATTTCGCGGAGCAAGTCCCGGCGATAAAGGCCGAGATGGTTAATGAAATTTTGCACCAGAAAAAGCTCGGGATTCCAGTCGCTTTTGAAGTACGGCTCGGTCCGCGCGCCGGCGTTATCAATCTTGTCTTCGTCCGAATAAATGAGACCGGCATCGGGATGGCCCACGATCGTTGCTGCGGCGAATGCGAGCGCGTGCTCGGCCAGAAGATCATCCTGGTCGAGCAACGCAATCCACTCGCCGGTAGCGAGGGTCAAGGCAGAATTAGAGCACGCCGCGATGTGGCCATTTTCTTCACGAAAGATAACCTTAATTCGCGGATCGCTTCCGGCGGCGTCTCGCAAGAACGGCGCGACGCGCGGATCCGTTGAAGCGTCGTCCGCGAGGCACAGCTCCCAGTTTTGATATAGTTGCGCACGAACGGACCCAACTGCCGCTGAAAGGTGTGCCCGATCAGGATTGTAAACGGGGAGGACGATTGAAATCAGCGGATGACGGCGAAGCCCGCGGATTTGCCGGCGGATCATAATTCGTTCGCGCTCTTCCACGGAATCAAAAGCTGTCACCCACGCGCCGTAGGAGTGGCTCCTTGACTGCGCGGTTCGATGTGCTTCGTCGGCCTCGAGCTGCTGAGTCATCACGGCGAGATGGCGATCGCTTCTTCCAGAGGTTTGGCAGCTCGATTAAGTTTGTGGGCAGAGATCACCTCCTCTACCAGGCATAGGAATTCCTGGCCGAAGCGATCGAAGGAAAAATAGCTTTCATAGGCTTTTCGCGAATTAACGGCCAATTTTTGCAACAGCGCCGGCTCGCTAACGAGACGTGTGATCGCCGCCGCCAGACCCGCGGCATCACCCGGTTCGACAAACAAGGCATCTTCCTCGGGGACGAGATTTTCGCCTACCGCGCCCACCCACGTACTAAGGATCGGTTTTCCAAACGCCATTGCTTCGATGAGCGTGAGCGGTCCGGTTTCATCTCGCGAGGTACAAACCATCACATCCGCTTCGCGAATTAAAGCCAGCGCTTCCTTATGGGAAACACAGTCCGAGAAATGCAAGTGCGCCGACTTAGTCGCCGCTGCCTTGATTTTGCTCACCAGTCGGTCGTCATGAGGGCGGCCGACGATCTGGAACAACGTTCGTTCAAGAATCTTCTGTGGCAGTTGATCAAGCGCTTGCAGCAAGCTCTCCTGACCTTTTCGATACTCCATTGTTCCCAGCAAAAGAAAACGCAGCGGCCCCGGTTTGCGCTCGGCATCACGCGCGGATCCGATATCCGGAATGCCATAACGCAAAACCCGGACCGAATGCCTGGTGTACGATTGATAAATCTGACGACTTCGCTGATCTGGCGTGACGATGAATTCAGCGAGACCGATGGTGCTGGCAAGGATCGGGAATTTCCGAATGAAATGGTCGCCCACCAATCCCTCGTGAATCCACCAAAAAAGCGGGATCGCTTTCGCGGTGGCATCGTGAATCAGAGGGGCGCCGAAAATCGTGCTCGCAATCACACAATCAAAATTGCGCGCAAACGCAGTAAACGATTCGTGGCTCCTGCTCAGCGATTGCTGGCCGAATTGGATAAACCGATCATATCCTGTGGCGACGACTGAATCGACGATCACCGGGATACCCGCCTCGACGAAGGTCGCGCGGGCCGGACCATCTGCCGGTGACATCACCGTCGCAAAAATACCGCGCGCTTTGCACCATTTCGCCAAGTGCGACAGGATAATCGGGGCCCCACTTAAACTGAGATCATGCGTCACAAAGAGAAGGTCGCGCTCGCCAGCTGCCGTCTCGGAATTTTTCCCCGCGAACATCTGAATCGGCATCGGTGAGTCGGCGTAAAGCCATTCCCTCATCCGATCGGTGAAATAAGGATCATGGCAGGTAAACGCCGCCCAGCGCTTGAGAAGGAAGATCGAGCACTTGTCCGGCGCTGTCTCAGCGCTTTCTTCTTCTGTTGGGCCGATCGAGGCGTGACCGTGATGCGTTAGGCTCGCGAACGGCGTATAAACGCAGCGGCGCCCGGTTTCGCGAACCTTAAAACAAAGATCGATATCCGAAAGCGAAATCGGCGTGTTTGTTTCATCGAACCCTCCAATTTCAAAAAAAACCTCGCGCCGCATCGCCAGGCAGGCAGCGGAAAGAGCGGAAACATTTCGCATCGATTGCGCGAAATTTGAGTAATCAACCGAATCGTCGCTCCACTGGTGCATGGCGGTGCCAATCAGACCGCGAACTCCAGTGACAAGGCCGGCGTGTTGAATTCGGCCGGTCGAATAGAGAAGCTTCGGCGAGACCGCGCCGACCTCCGGGTTCTCCAGAGGCTCGATCACATTCTCAATCCAGTCACTCTGCTTGGATTCAACGTCGTCATTCAGAAAAACGAAGCGTTCGCCGGCAGCCACCTTCGCGCCCGCATTGCATTTTGCCGAAAAATTGAATGGCGCGTCGAACGCAACCAAACGCACTTTAGGTGAGATCGGCTCGGCCGAGGCGCGGAGTTTGCCAATCAAAGCGGAATTTGTAACCAGGATGTATTCCGCGTCCGCGTACGCTGTTTGCTGCGGAAGTTTTCGCGCACACTTTGTCAGACGAATTGGCGAATCAGTAGGAACAATGACGGAAACCCGCGGCAGATTTCGCAGGCGCATCCGCACTCGATTCGCGGTCGGATATTCCAAAACTTCAGCATCCAGTCCGCGTCGCTTCACCGCATCGGCCAGGGCCGCGAGATTCGACTGGCGTGCGTGCGGCTTTCCGCCGGCGGCGCCGGAAGCGGGATGCTCCCGCCAGTGATAAAGCACGTGCGGAATATGAACGATCTCGCGAGCGCGCTCGCTCGCACGCAATGCAAAGTCGTAATCCTGCGACAAATCGAATTCTTTGCGTAGACCGCCCAGGCACAGCGCGAAGCTCCGCCGATAAGCGCTAAGATGTCCCGTGTACATGAATGAGTAGAGAAGTTCGGGACTCCACTCCGGCTTAAAAAACGGCTTCGAGCGCGCGCCAGTTTCACTTAAACGATCCTCGTCGCTATAGAAAAAGTCAGCGATTGGGTGTGCCTGAACGGCGGCCGCTAATTCGTAAAGTGCGAATGGCGCGAGCGTGTCGTCATGGTCCACCAATGCCACCACCTCGCCACTCGCCAGGCGCAGTGCTCGATTGGTATTTTCGGCGACCCCCAGATTTTTCTGAAGTCGTTCTATCCGAATGCGCGCATCATTTCTCGCCCACCGCTTCAGCGTCGCGATCGTTTTCTTGGAATGCGAACCGCCATCAATCACGCACGCCTCCCAGTTGCCGTAGCTCTGCCCCGCAATCGATTCAAATAGTGCCTCAAGAAATCTTTGAGAGGTATCGAAAACCGGAATGAGGAGCGAAATTTTCGGGCGGACATCCCAATTTTCGGATTCGGTCCGCTGCGCCTCGATTTGTTGCGCGCTTGGCTCGTGTTGCGCGATCCATTTCGCGTAACGTTCTTCAAGGGAGGGCGGAGCGAGTTTTTTGTCGGCATCGATGGCTGGCGTCAGTCGGAATAGCCGCCGTAGATTTCCGGGGACGCGCGCAATTTCCCGCCGAACTTTTTCGCCAGGAGAACGTTTTGGTTTTGGTCCTTTCGCAACATCGAAGCAGCGTCCTTTTTTACGGCAAGCGGCCTTTGCTGCGCTCACAAGTTTTTTCAATTCCAGAAGTTGCTTCTGCAATCGATCAATCTGGTCAGCCTGCGCTTCCATGATGGCCTGCGCCTGGTCCCGGCTGCTTCGCAAGATGGCGAAGCGCTTGGTCGATTCCTCGATCACGTTCTGCGTGGTTCGCCTTAAATGATCAAAACGTTTCTCCAGCTCCGCCAAAGCCACCGCCTGCCCCTCCATCACTCTTTGCGCTTTCGTTCGATCGTTCATGCAGAACACGAGCGAACTCAGCCCGGGCGATGAAGGTGCTTGCTCGAAGCCGATAGCTGGCCTCATTCGCTTCACGCCGCGCCTCCGCAAAGAGCGAGCGACGAAATTGCGAGGCCGCCCGCGCTGCCGGCTCCGTCGCTATTCCCAATCCAATGCCTTCGTGAAATTCAACTCGTGTTTTTTTGCGCGCAAAACCGTCCCAGACAGCGCCCGGCGAATCGGTCCGTTCCAAGTCAATCCCATGAACAAGGACGAGCGCACTCGTTTTTAATTTTTTGCAAAAGGATGCGAGCTCACTCTGAATAACTTCTCCTGCATCCACGTCGTCGATAAACAAAACGTCGATCGAACGATCATCGAATCGTTGCGATAGAATTTTGGAATCGCCGTCGAGCAGTTCCGAAACGGCGGAGTAAGAATCAGCCGACGCTCTCAGCGCTTCCACCCAGGCCGGGTCCTGTTGCGCCGGTTCATTTTCGCTCGCACGCCTCACCGCTACGAACCGGCAGGGCAACGAAGTTTCGGTCGCGATCTGACACATCGCGAGATGCGCCTGCCCGTCGCCCAGGCCAAGCGTTACCATTAGTCCCGGCTTTTCCTCGGTAACGATGTCCTGCAACAGCGGCAGGTAGAATTGGGTCGGACCCGCGGTGTAGAATTTCGGATCGGATTCCGCAGCCAGTTTTGTCATCGCGTTCGAAGTTTAAATCGAAAGCAGTGTGCGCCAAGCGCCGTCTCGGCATTACTGGCGGGGGCGAAACCAACGGCAGAGCCAGATCTGAAAAAATTCGGCCCAGACGCTCGATCGTATACGATTCCTCGAAGGCCTGCGGGCGCTTCGGCCGAGCATTCGCGCTTCCTTCGTCGGCATCGCTTTCATGCAAAAATGGCGCGCCTTGTCCGACGCGCCGTCTAGCAGCAACAACACTAACCAGACTACTTTAACTTGGCATCGATCTCCTTCGCCATTCCCAGATGCTCCCGCACTGTCTTGGCGGTTTTGCTGGCGAAACTTTTCACGTCTGGATCGCTTCCGTTTTTCGCCTCCTTTTCGAACGCCGCCAGATCTTTTTCATGGTCTTTCACCATCGCATCCATGTAGTCCTTGTCTGACTTCCACTTTCCCGCTTCCTTCTCCGCGGGCCACTCGACGTTTTCCTCCTTGGCTATCGCTTTCAAATCTTCATTCGCCTTGCTGTGGTCCTTCATCATCCGCGCACCGAAGTTTTTAACTTCGCTGTTGGTCGCGTTCTTTTCTGCCACGCGGCCCATTGCCACTTCCATCATTCCACCTTTGGCCGCATCTTTGATGAAAGCCTTGTCAGCGGAACTTAATGTGCGGCCTTTAGCTTTGTTACGGGTCTCAGGCGAGCCACTCGGAGTCGCTGTTGGAAACATTCTCGGATTTTGTGCAAAGGCTGTCCCGCTGAGGCCGATGCAGCCAATCGCAATAACGGCAAGCACGAACCGAATATTTATGGAAAATTTATCTCTCATAGGTTTTGACAAGATAACAGGTGCCGAATCAAAAGTTCGGCACACCTGATTCGCGTCGCGCTGATGAGATGGCTGTAAAGCTCGCGGGCTCCGCCTCTTTAGCTCCCAGCCACGTACGAACTTTCCACTCGCGTCGCTACATCTTTGTAACCGTAGTCCGCCTCGTAAATTTGCTTCATGCAGCCAAGTGACTTCTCGCGGTTACCCATCTGCTCGTAAACCAGTCCAAGATTGTAAACGATTTCCTTCTTTGTTGCGTCCATGGTTGCGATCTCGCGCGCGGCTTCTTCCAGTTGCTTTGCCGCCAGATCAAACATCCCCAACTCGCGATAACATCGCCCGAGCGCATTCATCGCCTTCAAGCGCGCATTCGGGTTCTGCCGGGCGCGCTGCAATTCCGGCAGGGCCTCACGGAAATGTCCCGCATTCATCAAATGTTCACCCAATTCAAAACGAAACTGCAGATCGGTCGGATTACGCTCGACCCGTTTCCGCGCATCCTCGATCAACATTTCCGCCCGCCGCTTTTTCGCTGCCGCTAATGCGGCATTCTTTTCCGCGAGCATCATGGTATCGCCGGCATTGTTCGCGACCGATTCTTCCAATGCCACAATCTCGCGCTCGGTCTGCTTTACGCCCAGGTCGGAAATTTTTCGAACCAACCCTGGATCACTCCCGTGCATTAAATCAGAAGCGTACCGGTACCATGCAATCGCCGCGTCCAGATCATCTTTCTGTTCGCTCAATGCGCCAAGCCGCCGCGCCGCATCGACATTCTGCGGCTCGGCTTCATGTAACGCATAGGTCTCGGCGATCTGCTGGCCAAGCGACTCTTCTGTTAACTGCATTCGGCTCTGCTGTTCCAGTGAGACCGCCGCTTCCTTGTCCTTAATTAAATCACGATAGCTCGCAGCTGCGCCCCAACCCCCGCTCTTCATCGAATCGCGCGCTGAAGCATCCTTCCCCAGCCGCATCGCCGCCGCATCGGCCGGATTGATCGCGCTGATCCGATTGTAAATCTCGACCTCGCGCTCGCTCTCGCCCAGTTCGTGATAGAGCCGCGCCAGCTCGTGCAGCACTTTGGTATCTCGCGCGTTTTCTTCCAGCAATGTTTGCAGCGCGAAAACCGCAGTCTCGAGCCATCCCGCTGCTACCGCTGCCTCCTTTAGCGCCAGGTTTGCCTGTTTGTTATAGGGTTCGTCTTCGAGAATTTTTTCGATTAATTCCACCGCCCGTTTCGCATCCTTCTTCATTTCGCGCTGCGCTTTCATCACCGCCATCGATGCGGTCGAGACATTGAAAAATTTCTTCTTTGCCGCTTTCAGTCGCGTTACTTCGGTCCGGCGCAATAATTGGCGGCCGGTGAGAAACTGCGGTTCCTGTTTCAGAATTCCCTGCAAAAGGGAAATGGCATACCCGAAATTCCGCAGCTCGATCGCGGCCACCGCCTTCAGCCAATGCGCGCGCTGATCTTCAGTCAGTTCTTTCTCCGTCTTAACCGCCATATCGCGTCGCCGTGACTATAATTTCAGCATCGCTCCCCCGTCACGACAAATGCTCGACGTCACACCCGCGCACCACGATTGCTCCGCCCAAAGTCTCGGACACTCCCAAGAGCAGCGCCGAGGTAAAAGAGCGAACATTTCAATGTTGCACCTGCAACATCGAAATGTTAACTCGGATTTTGCCCATCTTCCGGTTCTTATTTGGGCGGGGCCGAGACCACTTGCCGCGCGCTTTCCCCCATCGCTTGGAGCCGTCGTCGCCAGGCTTTCTGGCCTAAATAATTCCCCGGGAGCAGCCGGGCAGGCAACAGCGGATCTATTCTGATAGCAGCCAGCCAGGCTTCACGCTCCTCCGACATCCAGCGAAAGAGTTTCTTTGCCGCCGCCTCACTCTTTAGCACCCCAGCGGGCCGTCGGCCGAGAATTTTCAGATACCGGGAATAGGCTTGGTTGATACGATCAAAATCCCAGGCGCTGTTAACGATTTCCTCGTCTGACTCGCCAGCGCAAGCACGTGCCTCCAAGAGCACGAGTAACTCCACATTAAGGGAACCCCTGGCGAGGGTACGCTGTTCTTCCTCCATCGGATCCGGCGTGACCCAGACACCATTCTGCAAACAACCGAAATCTCTGGCGCGCAGATAGCGTCGCAACCATTCTCGTTCCGCGTTTTGTCCGCTTGGAATATCGAAAATAACCAGGCGCCAGCGGCCATCCCAGGCACGCCCCCACCGCGCTTCCGGATCTCTCCCGCCCAGGGCGTGGAGGCGTCCCTGCGCGGATAAGCGGTACACACGATCGTTTCGCGCTTTGGATTTCCGCGTGACCCATTTGCGCTGCTCGAGCCGCCCAATCTGGATGAGCAGTCCGTTCCGATACGCCCAGCCTTCGTAGGACTCAAAAAGGCTGCGCCAACTTGGATTCACCAGTAAGTCGGCTGACCAGAACAAAATATTTAACAATTCTTCAGTCTTTGGTCCCATAGGGAAATGAAAGTTGGAGCCGTTGGTTCTGTTAACATTCCGGTGTTGCAGGTGCAATAATCAAATGTTAATTCCAAAAACCCGGCTGGGAAAGCCTATGCGTTTAGCAGTTACACGGGATTGGTATAAATAGAGCCATGCGTGCATTCAACGGCCCGATGAAAACCGGACGCAACTCGTTATTGCCGATCGAGCTGAGTGACGGCGGCCGCTTTGTTTGCTCGCGCGAAAATTTTGTTCCCGCCTACCTGCGTGCATTCGAGGAAGGCATTCTTCAGGAGCGAGCGGACGAAGCGATCGAGGCGTTGCGGTCCTGTCGCGTCTGTCCCCGCGACTGCGAGATCGATCGTTTGAACAACAAGATCGGAGTGTGCAAAAGCGGGCGGCTAGCGCGCGTGGCGAGTGCATTTCCGCATTTCGGCGAAGAAGATTGCCTCCGGGGATGGAATGGCTCCGGGACGATCTTTTTTGGCTGGTGCAATCTACGCTGCGTTTTCTGCCAAAATTTCGAGACCAGCCAGTTCGGCGAAGGCGCGGAGGTGACTGCCGCCGAACTCGCTCGCATCATGCTCGACCTTCAGGAAATCGGCTGCCACAACATCAACTTCGTCACGCCCGAGCATGTAGTGCCGCAAATCCTTGAAGCGCTCGTGATTGCCGTCGAACGCGGTCTGCGGCTGCCTCTGGTCTACAACACTTCGGCCTATGATAGTCCCGAAAGCATTCAGTGGATGAACGGTTTGATCGACATCTACATGCCGGATTTCAAACTCTGGGACGCGGAGCACTGCAGAAAATATCTTGTCGCCAGCAATTACGCCGAAGCTGCGCGCGGGGTCATCGCAGCGATGCACGCCCAGGTCGGCGAACTCAAAGTGGACGAGAACGGCCTCGCCTTACGCGGCGTGTTGCTGCGGCATCTCGTCATGCCAGGTCTGCTTGAGGACACGCGAGAGATCATGCGGTGGATCGCTGACACACTCTCACGCGACACTTACGTTAATGTGATGGACCAATATTATCCTGCTCACAAAGCCGAAACCGAACCCCGTTTCAGCGAGATCAATCGCCGCACTTCTGACGGCGAATTCTGTCACGCCCGCGAATCAGCACGCGCGGCCGGCCTCTGGCGCCTCGACACGCGTTGGCGCAATGTGATCCCCCACGGCGCTCCGGTGTGGCTGCCAATGATGCGACAACGAACAGACAAGCGCGCCAGTGTAAATTAACGCAAAGCCATTGATCGCTGAATGGTGCGGGCTCGGCTAAGCGATGCGGGCGCTAATCAGAGAAGAACGAAAGAAAAGGCCCCTCTCATAACAAATCGAGTTGCGGCTTTTGCGACTGAGGAAGGTTTTGCGCTGATCTTTTGCGTTTCGATTTGGCGTGGGCGACTGCGCCGTTCGGATTTTCGAGATGCGAGAGAATGTCTTTCGCGCGATCGAGAATTTCCTTTGGCAGACCGGCCAGCCGAGCCACCTGAATTCCGTAGCTCTTGTCCGCACCGCCCGGCACGATCTTGCGCAAGAAAATGATCTGCTCGTTCCATTCCCGCACCGCAACATTGAAATTCACCACCCCTTTTCGTTCCACCACCAGCTTGGTCAGTTCGTGATAATGCGTCGCGAAGAGCGTCCGTGCCTTGATTTTGTCGTGCAAAAATTCCGCCACGCTCCAGGCAATGGACAGGCCATCGAAGGTTGAAGTTCCCCGTCCGATTTCGTCGAGAATAATGAGACTGCGCTCGGTTGCGTTATTGACGATGTTCGCGGTCTCGTTCATCTCCACCATGAAGGTCGATTGTCCGCGCGAAAGATCGTCGCTCGCGCCAACCCGCGTGAAAATGCGATCGACCAGCCCGATTTCCGCGCTGGTCGCCGGCACGAAACTTCCAATCTGCGCCATTAGCACAATGAGCGCGACCTGCCGGATATAGGTGGATTTCCCGGCCATGTTCGGCCCGGTAATGATGGCGAGCCGCAATTTTTCCCCGTCGAGCTCGGTATCGTTAGGAACGAATTTCTCTTCCACCAGATTTTGATCGAGCACTGGATGCCGGCCATCACGAATCGTTAGCCGGAGCGACTCATTTAGTCGCGGTCGACAGTAATGGAACAACCGCGCCGTTTCCGCCAGCGAACAAATCGCATCCAGGGTCGCGATCGCGCCTGCCGTTTTTTGCAGCGGTCCCAGTTCCGTTAGCGTTTCCTCGCGCAATTTTTGAAAAAGCGAATACTCCAGATTTCTCGCGCGCTCGTCCGCGCCCAGAATTTTCGCCTCCATTTCCTTTAACTCCGGCGTAATAAAGCGCTCGCCGCCGACCGTCGTTTGCTTGCGGGTGTAACGCGCCGGTACGTTCGCCAGATTCGATTTCGTGATTTCGATGAAATAACCGAAGACGGAATTGAAGCGCACCTTCAGCGATTTGATTCCGGTCGCGGCAATTTCGCGCTCCTGCAACGCGTTGATCCAATTCTTCCCATCCCGTGAGGCATTCCGGAGCTCATCAAGCTGGGCATCAAAGCTATCGCGAAAAATTCCGCCCTCTTTCAATGCCAGCGGGGCATCGTCGACCACGGCAAGTTGCAGTTTCGCGGCCAGCTCCGGCATTTCCGCAATTTCATTTTGCAAATGATGCGCCAAGAATTCACCCTGCGGTACCCGTGTCGCCTGCTCGGTTGCGGCCGACACGGCCGTCTCTACAGAATTCAGCGCATCGCGCGAAGGAGCGCCTATACCTTTCCCGAATTCGATCCGCTCGATCAGCTTGCCGAGCTGCGCTTTCAATTCCGGAATTTGTTGCAACGAATTTTTCAGGGTGACGAGATCGCGCGCGTTTCCGGAAGCTTGCGATAGGCGGCCAGCGGCTCGCTCGACATCGCGAATCGATTTGAGCGCGCTACGTAACGACCCCAACAAATCGGATTCATGCAGCAGATCTGCAATCATCTGCTGTCGGCAGTTCAGTTCGTTCAAATCACGCAGGGGCTGCAAAATCCAACTGCGCAATTTTCGTCCGCCCATCGGCGTCATCGTGCGGTCGAGCACGGCGAGCAAGCTGGTATCGCGAGCGCCGCGGGATTCGACCAGATCGAGATTCGTCTGCGTCGCCGCATCCAGCACTACATGATCATTTGCCGACTCGCAGCGTAAGGACGACAGGTGATCAATCTTCCGACGCAGCTGATGTTTGAGATAATGAATGATCGCGCCCGCGGCGCCGATGGCCGCCGGCATTTCCGCGCAACCGAAACCATCAAGTGATTTGGTTTTGAACTGTTCGCATAACGTAAATGTCGCCTGTTCGGGCAAGAAGGCGTAGCTGTCGTGCGCCAGAGCGTGCTCGATCCAGGCGAAAACTTCGCGCTGTTCCTCACTCACCAAAATTTCCGACGGTCCTACCCGTGCCAGTTCATCCGCCAGCGCACCCTGCGTCCTTAGCTGCATCAGACGAAATTCGCCGGTCGTTAAGTCGGCGTAGGCAAACCCGAAAATGGTCCGAGCCGGACTGGCGGATTCGTGTTCGTAAATCGAGCCGAGATAATTCGCGCGCTTCGCCTCCAACAAACCGAGCTCGCTCACCGTTCCCGCGCTGATGATTTGGGTGATATCGCGGGTCACGATTCGTCCCGGCTGCGGCTCGCTTGTTTGATCGCAGATCGCGACCCGCTTTCCCGCCTTGATCAACTTCGCGATGTAGTTTTGCGCCGCATGATACGGCACCCCGCACATGGGCACGCCATTCCGCTTCGTCAGCGCGACATTGAGGAGGCCGGCCGCCTCCTTCGCGTCCTCGAAAAACAGTTCGTAAAAATCGCCAAGCCGAAAAAGCAGCAGCACGTCGGCCGGCACGCTCCCGCGCAGCCGCTGGTACTGCTGCATCATCGGAGTAATCACGTCGGCCATTCAACCAAGATGAAATCAGCCGCGGCTAATTGCGAGTTTCGATTTGTGGGTAAGGGCGGACGCGCCGTTGCGGCGCTGATTTTTGGGACACGACGGCGCGTGTCCCTCCCAATTCATGAATCGCCTCAATCCCGCAGCGTATTCATCCCCTGGCGGATGATCCGATCGATCAATTGCGGATACGGCAATCCCGCCTTCCCCGCCGCTTGCGCAAAGTCTTCGTCCTCGGCCAGAATCGGATTTGGATTCGCCTCAATGAAATAAATTTCGTTTCCAGGCGTCAACCGCAGGTCGATACGGGCGTAGCCATCAATAGTGAGGAGACGATAGATGCGTTTACACATTTCTTCGATGCGCGCGACCAGCGCCGGCTCTAGACCGACGGCGAACTTGTTCTGCAAGCCCCAGCGTTTGCGATATTCCTCGTCCCACTTCGCGCGGTAAGTCGCAATCTTCGGCTCGTCCGGCGGCACCTCCCGGAAAACCAGCTCGCGGATCGGAAAAACCTTCAACCGCAGGTTACCCATCAAACCCACATAAAGTTCGCGGCCCTCAATATATTCCTCCGCGATGACGTCGGCGTCGTGGCTCTCATGAATAAATGCGGCGCGTTCGCGGAACTGCTCGTCCGTCTCAACAAAGGAGGCCTGCGAAATGCCGTAGGAGGCTTCTTCTTTTACCGGCTTCACCAGGATCGGGAACTTGAGCTGCTTGGGGCGGGCAATGCGCTGACCGCGCGGAATGACGACGAAGTTCGGAACGTGGATGCGGTGATAATGCAGAATTTTTTTCGAGATGCCTTTGTGTTTGCAAAGAACGAGTCCGGTCGCGCTGCAACCGGTGAAGGGGACGCCTTGCATTTCGAGAAAGGAAACGATGTTCTGGTCGAACCCGCGGTTATTCTTGAACTGGTCGGCGAGATTAAAAATTACGTCGGGCGCGAAGTTATCCAATTTTTGCCGGACCAGATCGAGGTCATCAAAAATGGCGAGGTGTTCTGCGGTGTAACCGAGCGTGCCGAGCGCGCCTAGGACGTTGGCTTCGGTCTTCCAATCCTCCGTCTTCATTTCCTTGCTCAAGTCCTGATCGATCGTGGTCGGCCGGATGGCGTCGAAAAGGGCGAGGACTTTGAGTTTCTTTTTCACGTTTTGGTGCGCTTGAATTTGCCGGTGAAAAGATAATTCATCACCAGGGTAGTAATGAAAGCGGAGACGCGAAAGTCCTGCTGCGGGTCATCGTTATGGACGTGGAGGCCGAGATGGTCGCAACGCTCGATCAGGCGCGTGAGAAGTTCATTTACACGGTACTTCTTCTCGTTAGTCCACAGGCAGACGGCATTGAGCAACCGGCGACGCCGCAGGCGCAAATAGGCGCTGGCCTTTAAACCAGCAGGCGCGCCAAAGAGCTGCCGCAGGTCGGTGTCGTAAAAATCCGGATAAGTATCTTCGTAGAGCTTGCGTTTCCGCGCGTAATAGGTCTTGAGCTTAAGGTTCAGACAATCGTAGTCGGCGACGCGATATTTTGGCGTATGCACCGGCGGCTTTCCCGCCAGAGAACGCGTCAGCTCATCGACATATTCGAGTTTTTGCAACGCCTTCCAACCAGCATAACGCGTGCGCCAGTCGAGGCCGGGCGTAAGCCAGACGGCAAAGGTCTCTGCAAAATCTTCATCCGGATGGCTCTGCGCATACCAGTCATCGAGATTCACCACATAACTGCGGCTAAACGGGCGTGGCCGGTAAGTGTCCGGGGTTTCCTCGCGCGAAGTGCGTCCGAAAACGTGCCGCCATCTTTTCTTTCGCGGAATCTGGTAGGCGTAGTTGTAGGCGTGCGCCGCCTCGTGCCGGATCAGTTTCAAAAACCATTCTTTTGTTCCGCCTTCGACCTCGAGCATCATTGTGCGCTCAAGCACGCGCAGCCGGTCGTGGACTAAAAAGAACGGCACAAAGACCGCGGGGATACCTACCGGTACGAACCATTCATCGCCAATGTGACATGGCGGATGAAAGATAAGGCCCTTGGCCGACAATTCATCGTAAAGTTGTTTGATCAGAGGTTCGAGTGTTGTCCCCTCAAGCTGCAAGCCGAGCGTGGAGATGCGGCGCTCGAGCAGTTCCTGGTCGCTCAATGACACCCAATCGGCCGCGGCTTCCATCTCGCGCAAAGTATCAACCTTTTCTGTCTTCGAAAGGTAATGATGCAGGATTGACGCTCGAAAAGCCGAGAAAACTGAATCCAAACTACATCTCGATCTCGTCGAATCGAGCGAAGCAATCCAGCCCTATGAAATTTCGCGTCACTGCCAGTCTCGTTACTCTCTTCAGCACCAGTCTTCTCGCGCAAAGCTCGCCCCCAGCCCCAGCTCCGATCCAGGTGATGGTGCTCGGCACATATCACTTCGGCAATCCCGGTCAGGACATGCACAATATGAAAGTCGATAGTGTGCTCACGCCCGCCAAACAAGCCGAGCTGGCCGATGTCGTCTCACGTCTCGCCAAATTCAATCCGACCAAGATTGCGGTAGAGGCTTTGTCCGACTGCACTGATTTTGTCAGTGACAAGTTTGACGGGTTCACCTTGGAAAAATTGAGCAAAGATCCGGACGAACGCATCCAGATCGCCCTTCGTCTCGCTCATCAGCTTGGCCAGAAGTCCGTCTACGGCATCGATGAGCAAAGCAACACGATTGATTACTTTCCATTCGACAAAGTTGATACCTACGCCAAGGCGCACCAGCAAAGCGCCGCACTCGGCCGGATGCAGGAGAAGGTCGCGGAAATGATCAAACAAATGGAAGCGGCGCAGAAGACGAAAACCGTGCGGCTCATGCTTGCCGATGTGAACGACCCCGCGCGCGTCCTTTCCGATCACCAGAATTTTTATTACGCGCTTCTCTCGCTCGGGAACGAGAAGGAACAACCGGGTGCGGAGTTGAATGCAGCCTGGTAGCAGCGCAACGCCAAAATCTTCGCCAAGCTTACCCAGATCGTGCAGCCCGGTGAACGGGCCCTGGTCGTCTTCGGCTCAGGCCACGCCTTTTGGCTCCGGCACTTCGTTCAAAACACGCCCGGTTTTCAGCTGATCGAGCCCGGCGATTATCTGCGGTAGTCAAGAAAATCGGCTTTGCTAAACGACGTCGGGATGCTCCTTGTCACTCAATGACGCCCAATCGGCCACTTCCATTTCACGCAAAATATCACCGGAAAAGAACTGTCGCGCCGTCGAAGGAGAGGGGCGCGATTACCTACTTCCCGAGCTCGTATAGATACTGAACAAACGACATCGTTGCCCCGTCGATGCCTTGAATCTTCGGATTCGACGATTCGATGACAAAATATTCGTCCGGCGCATGTGCCCCGCTGCCATGACCAAGACCGAAATGTCCGGCCGGTTTGTTCAATGGCGCGCCAGTAAAGACATAACCCGGCCACGAACCCGCGCTGCGCGGCAAAATGATCGGATCGATCCCGGAATTTTTCAGAACCGCGATTTGCGATTTGATCAGACCGCTATCCACCGAAGTGCTGTTCGGATCGTAGCCGCCAGTCATGTTCACATCGATGTCGGCGAAGCCGCGCTTCGCCAGATGCGCCTTCAACGCCGCGATCGCATCCGCCGCCGTCATGTTCGGCACAAGCCGCAGATCCAATTTCGCCACCGCCCTGTGCGGCAAAATCGTTTTGCCGCCGGGACCGGTATAACCGCCGACCAACCCCTCGATGTTCACCGTCGGGCGCGACATCAATAGCTCGAGCGCTTTCTCCCAATTCACATCGTGCACCCAATGCTCGACGCTCAGCAGCTTCTTTGCCTGTGCTTCGCTGAGGCGCTTGGCCGCTTTCGCCACCATCGCTTTTTCTTCCGCGCTCATCGACCGCAGCTTCGCCGTGAAATCATCGATCGCCGGTTCGTTGCCATCCGCCGAGACGAGCGTGTGCAACGCCTCCACCAAATGCCAAGCCGGACTGTCGAGCCGCGCTTTGTTCGACGAATGAACATCTTTCTTCGGACCGCGTCCCCACTTCTCGCCACTGGAAGTCAGCTCAACTTCGATCACGCCCTTCGCCCCCAGTGTCAAAGTCACTGTTCCATCGGGGTCCTGTTCCGCCGACGGAATGAAAATGCCATCGCATTTCGCCAATGGCGCCTGCACTTCGGGTTGATGCACGATTTGCGGAAAATGGGGCGAACCGATTTCTTCTTCGCCTTCTGCCACAAACGCGAGGTTCACCGGCAATTTTTTTCCCGCGGCGCGAATTGCATGCAGCGCGGCCAGGAAAGCCGACTCGGGCCCCTTCTGATTCACCGCACCGCGGCCGACAACTACTTTTCCGAAATCCGGTTTATCTACCAGCGCTGCGTCGGTTGGTGGCGAAGTCCATTCCGCCGGATCAAACTGTTTCACGTCGTACATGAAATAAATGCCGACGGTTTTCGGGGCACCAGCATCGAGCGTAGCGAAAACGCCCGGCTTACCCTGGGTCGGTACTTGTCTCGCCTGATCAAACCCCGCTTCCTGCAGCAATTTGATCATGTAATCCGCCCCTTCCGGGTAGCCACGATTTTCCGCCGCGATCGAGACCTGATGAATCCAATCCTGCAACCGCTTCACCGATTGATCATGCTGCCTGGTGATTTGCTCCTTGATATCGGCCAAATCGTCCGCGGGCCATGCTGGTTGATTGCATAAGAAAATTGTTGCGGCCGCAGTTGCCGCTAAGAAAAAAGCTTTGCGCGTCATGTAACCTTAATCGCCGCTCAATCAGTGCCTGGCAACCTCAAGAGCCTCGACGCACCTCGATATCCGAGTCCAAACTGTCTCTGCGGAATAAAAATTCGGCGCCGGCGCCGGCCCTTCAGACAAAAATCGATAGCAGCGGCGTCTGTAAATGAATCCAATCGCACCGATTGCCGCGTCAGATTTTAGGTTACAAAGGTTAAAAGGGTTACAAAGTTACAAGCGCCATGATGACTGATGTTCGCTTTGCTTTTCGCCAATTGTTCAAGTCACCCGGGTTCACTTTTCTCGCGGTGCTCACGCTCGCGCTCGGAATCGGGTTGAACACTGCTATCTTCAGTTTAATCAACGATCTTTTTCTGCGCGGGTTGCCCTTCCAGCAACCAACCCGCTTGCTACACGTCTTCTCGCATTTCAAGGAACAGACGGTCGATTTCCCACTTTCCGCACCGCGTTTCATGCATTTCCGCGATGGGCAAACCATTTTCGACGGATTTGCTGGTGAGAATGGTATCGCCGCCACGGTGACGGGACTTGGCGATCCGTTTCAGGTTCCGATCTTCAAGACGACATCGAATTGGTTTGATATGCTCGGCCTGCGCGCGATTCGCGGCCGCACATTTTTGCCGGAGGAAGAGGAAGGCGCCGATGTCGCTGTGGTCACGGATCGTTTTTGGAAAGGGCGACTGGGCGCCGATCCAAACGTTATCGGGCGCGCGCTCACACTCGACGGGGTCTCGCACACGATTGTTGGGGTGATACCGAAGCTGCCGGTCTCGTGGACCGGACCGAATGCCGATATCTGGACGACCAAGCCGTTCATCATCCCGGGTTTTTCGCATGAACGAATGATGCGCGGCACCGCATTTCTACGCGCGGTCGGACGGTTGAAACCGGGCGTGACGTTCGAGCAAGCGCGCGCCGCCTTGCAATTGCTCGAGAATAGCTACCGCGGGCAATATCCGGAGAAGATCGATGCGAGATCGGGCACGGTAGTTAAGACGTTGCCGGAAGATGTGACGGAAAACTTGCGGCCCGGTTTCGCCACGCTACTCGCGGCCGTTACCTTTGTCTTGCTCATCGCCTGCAGCAACGTCGCGAATCTACTACTCGTTAGGTTCACCGGGCGTCGTCGGGAGATTTCATTGCGCATGGCCCTGGGCGCGACGCGCGCGAGCGTGCTACGGCTTTTCGTTTTTGAAAGTGTGCTGCTCAGCCTGTTCGCGGGAATTCTCGGCGCGCTCCTCGCCTGGCAGTTGGTGCCACTGGTGCCGCGTCTCGCGGCGAACTTCCTTCCGATCGAAGCCGGCACTGCTACGGCACTTTCAGTTCCCGTGCTCGCATTTACGATTGCGCTCTCGCTGTTGACCGGTCTGTTGATGGGCTTTTATCCCGCGCTGCAAAGCTCGCGCGCTGATATCATGGATGCATTAAAGGAAGGCGGTCGCGGCACCGCCGGCAGCGTCCGGCAGCAACGTTTCCGCAAATTGCTTGTCGGCGCGCAGGTTGCCCTCTCGGTCACTTTGGTCGCGGGCGCGTCGTTGCTCATCGCGAGCTTTCTGCGTCTCAGTCATCAGGATCCCGGTTTCAAGTTCGACAATCTTTGGACTGCCTTCACCGTTATGCCGCAGGCACAATATCCCGACCCCGCGGCGCGGACGCGTTTGGCAGAACAATTGGCAAACGCATTGCGCGCCGCGCCAGGCGTCCAGGACGTAACGATGAGTTCCAGTATTCCGCTGAGTGGCGGTGCCGGCGCGACACTCTACACGCGCGCTGAAGGCAATGTTCCTCCAGCGGCGGAACGCAAAGGCGCGCCATCAAATGACATCAGTCCGGGATGGCTCCGCACCCTCGGCATTCCGCTCCTGGCCGGCCGCGATTTCAATGAGCGGGACATCGCCGATCATCCCAATGTCGTTCTCATCAGCGCATCCGGAGCGAAAACAGTTTTCGGGAACGAAAATCCAATCGGCAAAACATTACTCGTCACGAGCGGGAGCGTGCCGGTCGAGATCGTCGGCGTGGTCGGCGATGTGCGTTCCGTGCGGCTCGATCAACGTAACGACATGGAATTTTACCGGCCGTTCGCGCAGGAGAATTTTCCCTTTCTCAGCATCACAGTGCGCAGTCCGCTGCCGCCGGGGAGTGTGACGAAGTTAGTGCAGTCCGCCTTGCGCACGGTCGATCCCAGTCTCGCGCTTATTTTGCCGCAGGCAGTCAGCGAGCTCATGGCGCAAGCGCTCGGCCAAGCGAAGTTGATGATGGTGCTGCTCGGTGTCTTCGCC
>QHRA01000211.1:0-14727 GCA_003221295.1 Verrucomicrobiota bacterium
GCAGAATACGCCCAATAGTGAGGGCGATTGTGTCGATGCCATCAATCGCTACATCGTGATGCCAAGCCAGGCCACGGCGTACAAGATCGGGATGCTAAAAATCCTCGAGCTCCGCGAGAAAGCGAAACGTGCTCTCGGAGCGAAGTTCGATCTTCACCAGTTCCACGACGTAGTGCTGACGAACGGCGCGCTGCCGCTTGACGTGCTTGAGGAATCAGTAAACCGCTGGATTAAATCCAAGCAGACTTAGAATCCATCGCCACCAGAACCGCAGTTGCCGCTGTTGGAGTTGCCCGGGTACGTTATCCTTTTCTGCCTGGGCCAGCTCCCCTCAGGGATTCATTGGATACGGAATTCCAAACGCTGAGCGCGATTCAACCCATTGACCTGACCCTCGTTCTGGCTTCGGCGGGGCAGGCTGGAGTTCGCCTGATGCAAATCAGTGAGAGAGCCAGCTCTAAGCGAAGTAACACGGACCCGAATGGGTGAGTTGCAGTCTTCGTTTCGGGCGAAACCCTTGTTTCATTCTGACCTCCGACCTCTGAGGGTTGGCTTGTGACCTCAATGATAGGGCCCAAGTCGGGGGTATTCATACGGGACGGAATGTGGGTCCAATTTTTATACCAAATACAGGTGTTGCCTGACAACCAAAAGCTCGCAAAAAAGGGGATAAAATTTGCGAAATTTCTTCTCTGGCTGGGTTAAAAGTCTGTCATTTTGTTGGTTGTAACTCGTGAGTCGCTTTCCAATCGTCAATGTGCGTTGATGCGACAGAATGCCGTTTAAAAAAAATCGCATTAGAAATGACGAAACCCGAATGACGAAGGAAATCCGAATGCCAAAAATGGCGGCGCGCCGAGCGAAGCGGAAGCTGTGCTCGGGGCGGGACTTGAACCCGCATGCCTTTCGGCATACGCCCCTCAAACGTACGTGTCTGCCATTCCACCACCCGAGCGAGCGTTTGAAAGATAGAAGATGGTAAATGGGAGATGGGGAGCCGCAAGCGCTTTCGCTGAGCCAAGGTGGGTTCGGCGTTCGATGTTCGACGTTCGATATTCGGCGTTCCGTGCTCGGTTCTGGCCCTCATGCTCATGCTCCGTCGTAGGAATATTGAGCCTTGCCTGAAGCTCGGGATTTCGTAATCGAAACTGAAATCGAGCATGAACATGAGCATGAGCATGAGAAACGCGGAAAGCGATGATTGGATCAAGCTCGATCTCCACATTCACACCTTCGAGGATCCCAAGGACAAACTGGATTATTCGGCGCACGAACTCCTGGCGCGGGCGCGGCGGCTCGGTTTCTCCGTCCTTGCCATCACCCTGCACGACGCGGTCTTTGGTCGGCCGGAAGTTTTTGCCGCTGCCCAGCGCCTGAAAATTCTCCTTATTCCCGCCGCCGAAATGCGGATCCAAGGCGCGGATATTATTCTTCTAAATATAAACCGGGAGGATGTGGAAGGACTGCGAAGTTTCGATGATGTCCGGCAATTGCGGGAGCGCCGTGGTCAATCGCTCTTCACCATCGCGCCGCATCCTTTTTATCTGCTGGGCGGTTCAATCGGGAAACGTTTGCTGGATGAAATCGATTGCTTCGATGCAATTGAGTTTTGTCATTTTCACAAAGGATTTTTTAACCCGAACCGCCCGGCGATGAGGGTGGCGGAAAAATTTAGCAAACCGTTGGTTGCAACTTCCGATGCGCATCGGCTTAGCGCCTTTGGCCGTCATTATACTATCATACCACGGCCGTCGCCGCTAACGGCGGAGTCTATATTCGCCCAGCTTCGCGCGGGCCGGTTACGCATCAATAGTCCGGCTGCGACCTTTCAGGACATTATCAGCACCTTTTATTTTGTTTTTATCGAGCACCCATTGCGCAGTCGTTTTCATCATCATGAGCGGCATTGATCATTTCGGCCGAGTCAGGCTAGAAATCTAACCGCAACCGGCAAGAGGCCCGTTGGCTCGCAGCCTCGTCGCAGCGAGTCCGTCCCGTGGCGGACAAGATGACTGTGCTACTACTTCGGCTCGCCGGAGCGCCCCCTCCAATTGAGATCGCTCGTAATGGTGCACTTGCCATTCTCGAGAAATACTGACAAAGGTATCGCCAATGAAAGCTGGAGTCAGATTTCTCGCCTTCGTCGTATTATTGTTTGGCCTCGCGGCAGGCGGTTGTAAAACCCCACCCAAGAAGACGGCCGCCCACGAAAAGAAACCAGCAAAAGTGAAACCGACCCAGGAAGCGACCGATGTTGACTTTGATGGCTTTATCTCGCGCTTGCGTAAAGCGGTTGCGGCGCACGATATGAATACCATTGCCTCAATGATGACGGCAGACTTCGGCTATAGTTTGAATCCGGAAAAATCCGGAGAAGGCGTCTTCCGATATTGGGATGAGAATAACCTTTGGCCGGAGCTCGAAGGTATCCTTTCGGAAACCTTCGTGAAGAAGCAGGACTACATGGTAGCTCCACCACAGTTCGCCGATCCGTCGTTAAACTACGATGGCTATCGTGCTGGTATCCGGCGGGTCAATGGCAGCTGGAAGTTTGCTTACTTCGTCAATGGGTGATCAGCGTCGCTGATTGTTGTCTATTAATTGTTATCTTCTAGCTGTCGTCCTGTGGTCGCGGGGTCTTGTGCTGAGTCAGTAGCGCTTCGTGCTCGGGCCGAAATCATAAATAATCCCCCAGGCACCCTGGGCGACGAGCGGCAATTGTTTCTCCCACGGACGGGTACTGTTGCCGTAATTCGTCTTCTCCAGGGTTCCCCAAAATAGATACCGCACCTGTAGCTCGCGTGCGCTCTTTTTCCAGTCTCCCTGACCTAACATTAGATTGTTGAGTTGGCTTTCAATTGTCGCGTAATCAGCTATTCCCTGCGTCCATAAATGTCCCGCATATCCACAAACCATCTTCCGTCCGCTAAGCAGCAATGGATGATTGTAGGTTGGAAAACCAGCGAATCGTGCCTCGAGCGGCAACCGGCGAACGGCGGCGGCAACGAAATCGGTTTCGGATCGGTTCGCAAACTGGTAGCCCGGTCGGCCTGCAGCCAGCCCCCCGATTAGACTGACGAAACCGGAAAAGAACAGAATGAGGCAAGCTCCAACTCGCGCCGAAAACGGCCAACGAATTAACATACGATTCCAAAGAATGGGCAGGGTGATAAAGTAGGCCCAGATAAGTAGCTTAATGTTGTCCCATTCCCATGGTGCAGTTTTGACCGATATGGTCAGCAGGAAGATTAAGACCGCGGCAGCGAGATAGGCGGCGTCAATTGATAGCTCAAAGTCATGGGCACGACGGATGATCGAGCTTATCAGGCCTGGACCGAGCTTTTTCGGCTGCCGTGCAGAAGACTGTCGGCCGAAAAGTCCGTTCCATTCCTGCCGTGCGACAATCCCGACCAACGCGATTGCGAGCGGCAGAAAGACACCGAAGTTAAACAACCAGAACCAGAAAAATGGCATTCCAAGTTCGCCAACATTTTGCGTCCAGCCCAGGTGCCATTGGAGAATTGAGCCGGCGTGCATCTTATCGGTGGTAAGCCAAACAAAAATCACCGCTGGGAGAACGGCAGCGGCAACGAGTTTGAAAAGCGGCGGTCTGGAAGGGGGCCGGCTCAAAAATAGAACCACAAGGACAATGCTCAAGGCGATAAAGGTGTGGATATGAAACAGGGGCATGGTCGCGTAGAGAATGTATTCCGCCCATACAGGCAGCAGCTGGTTCTCTTGGTCTGAATCGGATCCATACTTGACCCGCCATTGCCGAAGAAGAAGAAGACCGGCGGGGATGGCGTAAAGAAGGCCGCGCTGAGTAACAAACATCGTTAGCGGAATGCTTTTCCACGAGACATGCGACGTTCCTTGATAGTCGAGAAACTGATGCGTCTGGAGGAATGCGTAGCCGGCGATCCCGCCATTGAAAAGGAATCCAGCAACGGTGAAGGTGCCGCCCCAGCGATACAAAGCGTAAAAGGTGGCAACCGAAGCCAGAAGTCCGGTGGCTGCAAGTTGAGGCCGAAGGTCAAATCCGAGGTTCGTTAGAATGCCATTGAATAGATCAATGCCGACAGGATAACGGAGCTTGCTGTACACGTAGATCGGGCTGTCTGGCCAGAGCGAGACGCCGTTGGCAAAAGTCTTGATATAGGTAAGATGCAGCCCAAGGTCGCCGAGATTGAAAGGGGATTGAATGTCAATATTCTCCCCTTCGAAGTAAAAGAGCCAACAAAAGGAGCGAAACGCGAAAATCGCGAAAACAAATCCAACCAGGCAGAGGCAAATCGACCGATACCTTGCCAGGGGATCGTCGCCTTCAGTCCCAGCAGGAGATTGTGTTGAAGGTCCGAGCCGGATGGGCGTAGGGGGCATTAGAAAAAAAAGGGCAATTCCGACGGTTGCTCCGACAATGAGGGAAACAAATGAAATGCTCCAATTCAGTCCGCCAGCATTCTCGCCAAGCAACAGTGCCGTTACGGTAGAAACTGCGACATAGATGAGACCGGCCGACAACAGGCGCATTGCAGAAGCGTTATTGTTTCCCGGGGCCGATAAAATTCGGCAATCTCCCGGGGAAGAAATCCCGAAAAACGCTGGCGCGCAGATATAGTTTCGACGTGTCCTGGTACGGCCGGACGGTCAATGAATCGCTATAGTAAGTGTCTCGCAATTTTTGCTCGACCTCAGGAATCTTGCTTTCTTCGACGAGAAGGAAATCGGCGTCGAGGTCCGGCGGATTATTGTCGTGCTCGTAGTAGCCGACGCGTGGGAAGTCGCCCAGGATCCAGGGCAACGGGTATGGACTCGGCCGCAGGATATGGCCGACGAGATGGTAGAACCTCGGGTCGGCGTGCGCTAGTTCCAGTAGCGGCGTAGTTAGTTTATAGATATCATTGTAGGTCTGGACATAAACGTACGGTTCTGACGCGAAAAATTCACCAAGATTGATTGTGAGCGGTCGGTTTGAATTCCAGTTGGCTTCGGCGAAGGTGGTGCAACGGAAATAGTTGAGCGAGATGGCGTAGCCGAACGATGCCAGAAGCAGAATCGAGGCAATTATGGTTGAAAGGACGAGGCGTGCTCTGGGCACGACGACAACAAAAGCGCCGAAGGTGAAGAACAAGGGCCAGATGATGCTAATGATGCACCAGGGCGTTTTATAGGCGATGATGCTGTAAGCTGCGAAGGTACCGACGCCAAGGATTGCAAGAAAGCGCAGAGAAAAATTTCGGAAAAGCAAGGAAAAGGCGCACAGAATCA
The DNA here is from genome assembly GCA_003221295.1 of Verrucomicrobiota bacterium. Lineage (GTDB taxonomy): Bacteria > Verrucomicrobiota > Verrucomicrobiia > Chthoniobacterales > UBA10450 > AV69. The sequence continues at coordinate 5,269 of QHRA01000211.1, forward strand.
ATCCCGCGCAGGCGGGCCACTCATAGCGCGCAATTAAATTAAGCCAGTAATACCAGGCTTTTTCATGGCCATGGCCGCTGCTGCCAGTTTCGAACCAGGCATGGAATGTCTTAAACAAATCTTTTAGCCCGTTCCAGTGGAAGAACGTGCCGGAGTAAAAGAAAACAATCGCCCCAATTCCCGTCAGGCAGACAACAGCGAGATCGATTGCATTCCATTTTTGCGGCGCGGGCTTGGAACCTTCGGCCGGGATGATTAAGGTAGATACGTAAGCCAGCGGCAGCGCAATCAGCGCGCAACCAAGATGTATAATGTAAGTTTCCTTGGTCAGGATCATTCCGGTGAGACCCATTCCCGTGAACCAAAGATAGTTCAGTGTTCCTTCCCGCCACAGACCGAGTAGTCCGAAAATGAACATCATGGAAAAGAGAAGCAGCCATGCCTCATGAATGGAATAACGGCCATAAAAAATGAAACCGGGCGATAGAGCCATCGCCAGCGCCGCCAGGCGGGCGACTGGCTGCGGGATAAGGCGATCGTATTTCAATGCCAGCCAGACCGATCCAATGCTGGCCAGAACTACCGGGAGCCGAAGGGCGTACAGATTCCGGCCGAACAAGGTTTGAGATAAAAACAGGATGTAGAAGTGAAGCGGGCCGTGATAGTTGGTCGGGTCATATCGATAGAACCCATCCTTGACCATTTGATCGACGAACCAGCCGTTGATTCCCTCGTCGAAATGTGGCGGCTTTATTCCGAGGAAAAGGATACGTAAGGCTGCGGCCAAACCGAGAATGCCCCAGAACATCCAGTCGCTTTCCAGCGCATTGAGGATGGTTTGAGCGACATCCGGCGAGGGCGAGGAAAAATCCGCTCGCGCCCCTTTGCGACCGCTGCTAGTACGCGAGGCGATGCGCATTTTGGTAACCGGCGGCTGCGGTTTCATTGGCAGCAACTTTATTCGCTACATTCTGAAACATTACAAGCCGGCTTACCTCACGAATGTCGATGTCCTGACCTACGCCGGCAATCTCGCCAACCTCGAGGGCGTGGCCGAGGAGCACGGCGATCGCTACGAATTCTTCAAGGCCGATATCGCTAATGCCGACCAGATGGATGAGCTGATGACCGAGCACCAGTTCTACGCCGTTATTAATTTCGCGGCCGAATCCCATGTCGATCGCAGTATTAATTCGCCGCAAAATTTCATCCACACCAATGTGATTGGCACCAGTGTGCTGCTCGATTGTGCCCGCCGGCATGGGGTGCAGCGTTTCATTCAAATTTCGACCGACGAAGTTTACGGTTCGTTAGGCGAGATCGGAAAATTTACCGAACAATCGCCGCTGGATCCGAGTTCGCCTTACTCCTCGAGCAAAGCCGGAGCCGATCTTCTCGCGCTCGCTTCCTACAAGACCTACGGCCAGGAAGTAATTGTCACCCGCTGCTCAAACAACTACGGGCGATGTCAATTTCCGGAGAAACTGATTCCGCTCATGATCATTAAGGCGCTGCGCGACGAACCCCTCCCGGTTTACGGCGATGGTTTGAATGTGCGCGATTGGATTCATGTCGACGATCATTGCGCAGGGATTGTGGCCGCCTTGTTCGAAGGAAAACCGGGCACGATCTATAACTTCGGCGGCGGCCGAGAAATGGTGAACCTCGAGGTGGTGAAACTGATCCTCAAGAAACTAGGCAAACCGGAGACTCTGATCTCGTTCGTAACCGACCGGCTGGGGCACGACCGTCGTTACGCCATCGATTCCTCCTTCAGTGAGCGTGAGTTGAACTGGAAACCGCGCCACAATTTCGAAGAAGGCCTGGCCGAAACGATCCAATGGTATATCGACAATCAATCGTGGTGGCAGCCGCTGCTCGAACGCGCTGGCCGCTATTGATGGCGTTCCTCTAACGCCGCGTCGCTCTCCGCAATTTTCGCTTTCATCGTTTCGATTTCAGGGATCTCCTCGGCGTCTAAGATTCCCCGGTCCCGGAGGTCTTCCATAAGATGCAGGCTGCGGTGGTACATCTCGCGCGCCAGCGGCCAGGTCTCAGCCTTTGCACCATCCCGGGTACCTGTAGCCAGCAGGGCGTACGCTTCACCGAGGTCTCCGTAGGCAATAACCTTGGACCGGCACTGGCTCGCACTGTTTGGATCATCAGCGTTTGTCTGGAGAAGCTCCATTGCTTTACGGCACTCCTTTCCCGCTGGCGCTGTTTGCCCGGCTTTCGCCTGCGTTTTGGCCAGGCCGGAATCCACCAACATATCCCCAAATCGCGCGCTCGCCTACGCGAGGTCATCGCGGGCCTGAGCGTTAGCCGGGTCAGCAGCGACCGACTGCTCGTCGATGGTGAGCTTCTTCTGAAAACTATCCAGCGCGGCATTTGTATTTTTGTTCCAAGCCTGGTAATCGCCGTCATTCTGATATGCGAGCGAAAGAAGGTGACGGTAGTCTCCATTGGTCGAGTCCGCAGCGACAAGCGCCTTCCGCAACTCGAACGCCTTGCGATTCGTCGCAATGGCTCCGGCAAGGTCGCCGCTAAGAAAGGGCGCTCGTCCCGTGTTGACGTAGCCAGTCACGACAAAACCGGCAATCAAAACTTGAGCTCCCGTTTTTACGTCAGCGCGCGTCGAAATGTTGGCAAGGATTCCAGTCGGAGGCTCAAAGGCCAGGTCCTCAACGTCGGTGTTTACGGTCGCGAAATTGTTCTTGGTCCCGGTTGGCGTGAACTTGAAGATTATGTTCAAAGCGGTCCAGACATATAGATTGCCCAAGCGGTCAAAGGCCAAACTCGTCGGGTGATCTATAGAGGCGAAGGTGCTCTGGGTTCCAGCGGGCGTGATTTTAACGATGTTGTTTGAGGCTAAAGTTCGCGACAAAAAGATTGCCCGACCCGTCGAAAGCCAAACCCTCAGGGGCGTTTAGCCCGGTGGAAGCGAACGTACTCTTGCTACCGCCGGGCGTGAATTTCCAGATCGTGGCTGCATCGTTTCCGACAAACAGATTGCCCGACCCGTCAAAAGCCAAACTCCAAGGGCCGGATAGCCCGGAGGCGAACGTGCTCTTGACTCCAACCGGAGTGATTTTGACAATCGTGCCGGCGTGAAAGTCCGTGACAAAGAGATTACCCGAGGCGTCAAAAGCCAAGTGGGTGGCCGAGTTGAAACCGGTGGCGAAGGTGCTCTTGACTCCAGCGGGTGTGATTTTGACGATCGTGCTGGCGCTAGTGGCAGCGTTCGCGGCAAACAGATTGCCCGCGCGGTCAAAGGCCAGGCCCCTCGGAAGCGCCAGCCCGGAGGCGAAGATACTGGCGGTCCCAGCAGGGGTAATTTTTACAATCCTGTTGCCGAAAAAGTCCGCGTCGTAGAGGTCCCCCAAGGCAGCGAAACTGTTAATTGGAACCGAGGCCGCTGCCAGACCGGCAATGACCGCGAGGGAGATGAAGGAGAGCTGCGTTTTTCATGCGGTGCACATTCTGGAGAGTTGTTTCTGGAGGTCTGAAGTTTGTCGAAATTTGTTGATGCCCGGTCAAGGCCATACACCCAGAAGACATGCCGCAAAGTGGTAATATGCGATCCCTCGCAGCTGTATTCGCCCAGCACCTGGAGGGCATCTTTCGCTCCCGCAGACGAAGCGCTTCCCGAGATACTTGCAATCGGCTTCATCATGCCGGTGCGTGACGCGTGATTCTGACGAGGTATGCGCCAGTTTCAAGCGCACGATCTCGCATACTCCCCCCCAGACCATTGTTCCGGACTGCTCTTAGGTCGACGCGCTTCTTCTTCCATTCCGGCCAACCCTTTGCGCCGAAAACGCTCTTTCCGCTTGTAGCCCGTCTTGGCTTTCGGCAGACCGCTCGAAAGTCGAGCGTCTGCATCGCTCGTAACGCAAACTCTGTTCTCTGTTCCATAGGTTCTGTTTTTCTCCACGGCATAGAGCGCTTTTAGCCCTTTACGCCGCAACAGTGTTACCTATGTCTTGAACCTTTTGTGTTACCTATGTCCTCAACCTGCACCCGGCGATCTGTGCTTGTCCTGAGCGCAGGCGAATGGAACCATTGTTCGAATCAATCGGACGCGCTGTGAGGCATTGTTACAGAAGATGAAAATCGCTATCATTGGCGCGGGGGGACGGCTTGGTGCAGCTTTTGCGCGCGAGTACAGTCGCGACTTGGAGATGACCAGTTTTGCACGCAGTCAGCTCGATCTCGGCCGGCTCAATCGCGTCCGATCTGCTCTTGCTGAGACCAAGTTTGAGCTCCTCGTCAATTGCGCGGCGCTGACCAACGTTGATTACTGCGAATCGCACAGGGAAGAAGCTTTTCTAGTTAATGCCGAAGGCCCGGGTCTGCTGGCCGAAATAGCTAACGAGAAATCGGCTAACTTAATTCACTTCAGCACCGACTATGTTTTTGATGGCAAAAAGAGCGACCCCTACACTGAAGAAGATAAAGCGGTTTCGTTGAGCGTTTATGGCGAATCGAAGCTGGAAGGGGAGCGCCGCGTGCTGGAGGTTTCCTCACAGCATCTGGTAGTTCGTCTTTCCTGGGTATTCGGGCCGGATAAACCGAGCTTTATTGATCAAATCATTCAGCGTGCTCGCGAAGACGATGTGGTCACGGCTGTAGCCGACAAATTTTCCGCGCCTACTTACACCATCGATGTGGTGAGTTGGTTGCGGCTGGCCATCGACAAAAGCGCGAATGGCATTTTGCATCTAGCGAACAACGGCGGATGCAGCTGGCAGGAATGGGCCCAATATGCGGTCGATGTTTGCGGTGGCCTCGGGATTCGGCTGAAGGCTGAACGAATCGGAGCCGTGTCGCTGGCGGATATGAAGAACTTCGTGGCGCAACGCCCGGTGCATACGGTGTTATCGACCGCGAAATTCGCCGCTCTCACCGGAGTGAAACCCCGCCATTGGCGCGATGCGGTTGCTGAATATATTACCGCCCACGTTTTAAAGAAATGAGTATGAACTTTTTGAGATTAATTGGAATTGTCGCGTTAACTGCGCTGGCCCAAGGCGCGCGCGCGGAGCTGAAGTGGGAGCAGACCTCGGTCGATTTGCAGCCAGCGCTGGGCGACAAACAAGCAGTTGCGCATTTCAAATATGAAAATGTCGGCAAGACCCCGGTCCATTTTACATCAGTCCATGCCTCCTGCGGTTGCACCACGGCACAGACGCAAAACGAGCAGGTTGCTCCCGGCGAAAAGGGCGAGATTACTGCGACCTTTAACATTGGCGGCCGCACCGGCACGCAAGTCAAAACCGTTACGGTCCAGACCGACGATCCCGATCCCGCGCACTCCACTATTGTGCTTACTCTCAAGGCGGTTATTACGCCGTTACTCGAGATCCAGCCGGCACTTGTTTATTGGCAGAACGGTGAGGAGCCCAAGCCGAAGATCATCACCGCAAAAGCAAATAAGGCTGCAGCCATCAAGAAACTGGATGTCGCGTCGTCCACTCCCGATTTCACTGCCAAAGTCGATGCCGGCTCTGCTCCGAATGAATTCAAGATCAGTGTCCAACCGCGGGACACCGGTAAGGCTGCCTACGCAACGTTGAGCATCAAACCCGATTCCCCAGTCAACACCGGAAACATGTTCGCCGTAGCAGCACGGGTGATGCCTCCTGCGCCAACAGCAGCAACAACGAGTACGCCGGCGACCAAATCTACCCTTTCTACTATTCGACGCGACCTGGCCACACCAGCGGCGACGGCGGCATCACCCAGTCAATAACACCGTGAAGGTCAGCGCGGTCCGACAAGCGCTATTGCTCATTGCTCTCGCCCTAGTGCCTGCGATCGGCGAGGCGATTTACTTTCGCAATAAAGTCTCGTGGCAGGCACCCATTCCCGCATCCGAATTGGTGACGGTCGCACAAGCGCAAAGCTGGGGCGATACTGTGATCTGGGTAGATGCCCGGCCGTCTGAAGAGTTTGACCGTGATTATATCCCGGGCGCGATTTCGTTGAACGAAGATCGCTGGAACGAATTGCTGCCGCAATTTCTGGGGCAATGGTCGCCCGAGAGGAAGGTTGTGGTTTACTGCAGTGCGCAAAGTTGCAACGCCAGCCGCGAAGTGGCGAAACGGCTGCGCGACGAAGCGCAATTGAAAAACGTTTTCGTTCTCGATGGCGGCTGGGAAGGGTGGCTCAAGAACAAGAGATGAAGAAAACGCCCAACGCCCAACGCTCAACGCTCAATGTCCATTGCAGCAATCTGATTCTACTATTGAGCGTTGGGTGTTGGATGTTGGACGTTGGGCGTTCGCTCCTCTTGTAAGAAATGGACTTGCCCTCGCGCAATATCCTTTGGCGCATCGTTGGTCTTATCATCGGCGGCATTTTCATTTATGCCGGCGTCATCAAAGCCATGGATCCGGTTGGCTTCGCTAACGACATCGATAACTACAAAATTCTGCCCTGGCCGTTAACGGTTCGGCTGGCCTTCTACTTGCCGTGGCTGGAAATTCTTTGCGGCCTGGCCGTGATTCTCGGCCTGTTGTATCGCGGCGGCTTGTTGATTTTGACTATGCTAATTTCGATCTTCATCATCGCGAGCGTTATCGCGAAGGCCCGAGGCCTCGACATCACTTGTGGTTGCTTCGGTCATGCCAGCAAATACGTCAGCTTCTTCGGTCATCTAGCGCTCGATTTTGTTTTGCTCGCGCTACTCGTAGCGCTCTGGTTTACAAACCGCGCGCAACGAAAAGAATTGTAGGGCAGGCGCGTCGCCTGCCGCATTATTTGGATCGGCAACCGGGAGCGGCCTACTCGCGGAGATGTTCGGAGTCGCAATAGAAATTGAGCGCCCACCGAAATCTAAGACGCACATTCTGATCGCTCGATGCGAACTCAGATAGGAGGACAGTTCCGTCCCATGAAGTCGCTACTGGATTTTTTGAAGGGGAAATGGCTCGGGCATCCATTGCACCCAATCCTTGCCCATGTGCCAATGGCGATGTGGCCGGGCGCGCTCATCTTCGATTTGCTTTCGCAATATCAGATCGGCGGCAACGCCATGGTCCGATTATCATTTTACGCAATCGTTTTTGGTCTGGCAGCCGCGCTCCTGGCGGCGCCGACTGGATTAGTAGATTGGAGTGGAATCAAGAAGGAAAAGCCGGCGTGGAAAATCGGCCTCTACCACATGTCGCTCAATCTCACCGCCACGTTGCTGTTTGCGCTGAATCTCGCCTTGCGTTGGCGAACATTTCGCGATGCTTCGGAAGTTGATCGAATACCGCTTCTACTTTCAGCCGTCGGCACGCTTATCCTGATCAGCTCGGCTTACTTGGGCGGACGAATGGTTTACGAGTACGGCATCAGCGTTGCGCGGATGTCGAAAAAGAAATGGCGCAAGCTCGCTACAGCCGGCGGCGCCGACCTGCCACCGGAATAGGAGACCTCTGTTGAAAGATCTTCTCGAAGGCAAACCGCTGCGGCATCCGATTCATCCGATGCTGGTTCATTTTCCAATTGGATTTCTTGTCTTGAGTTTCCTGCTCGATCTCGTTAGCCTGGCTTTTCCGGAAGTGCCAGGTCTGCTGCGCGGTTCCTTTTACGCAATGCTCCTCGGAATCATCGCAGCGCTGCTCGCGGCTCTGCCCGGCTTCGTCGATTACTCCGACATTCGCCGCGATCACCCAGGCAAGGTCATAGCTAGCAGACACATGATTTTGAATCTAATGGTTGTGGCAATTTACGGCATTAATTTGTGGATTCGCTCTTCCGCACTGAGCGATCCAAAAATTAGTTTGCCGCCGCTCCTTCTCTCCATCATCGGCATTGGCCTTCTGTCTGTGTCCGGTTATCTGGGTGGCCGTCTCGTTTACGACGAAGGAATCGCGGTCGGGCGCCACAAACGTCACACCCCAACTCCGCAAGACACGCTTCACCTTTCGACCGGACACGCGGCCAGTGATGGCGAGGTCACCTTTGTTCCCGTTCCTAACGCCGAACAGTTAGGCAATGGTGAAACATTGCGCGTTGAAATTGACAAGCAGGTAATGACAATCGTCCGGATTGATAATCAACTTTACGGCTTTCAAGAATTTTGCACCCATCGCTTTGGACCGCTCTCCGAGGGCAGCTTCCATGGGTTCAACGTGCAATGCCCGTGGCATAACTCGTGTTTCGACATTCGAACAGGCAAGGTAACGAACGGCCCGGCCAAAGTAGATTTGAAGACGTTCAAGATAGAAACGCGCGACGGCAAAGTCGGCGTGCTCCTGATAAAAGATCATGATCAGAAAACTTAAATCTGGCGGTTATCGTTTGTACTCTCGGAAGAAAAATCCGAAGACCGGAAAACGGCGAAACCTCGGCACATTTAAGACGCGCGCCGCTGCAAAGAAACACGAAAAGGCGGTGCAGTATTTCAAACGTCGCTGATTCGTTGGGCTACAGTTCTCTCGTTAAGGCTGTGTTTAAACCAGCACCGCGATGAGGAGCGGAGTGGTGGCCCCTGGGCTTCTTGGGCGGGGTAGGAACATTGGTGCGGCAGTCGTAAACTGCCGTTACAGATTTTTAATTCGGCAACGAAGCGGTTGCCGTACAATCTGCCGAGAGCTAGAAGGAAGATCATTATGAATTACCTATTGATTCGTCACAAAGTTGCTGACTTCGCCAAGTGGAAACCGGCTTATGACGCGCACGGTTCTGCGCGGGCGAATGCCGGCCTGAAAGAGGAACGTCTATTGCGCAACATCGACAATCCTAATGAAGTCGTTTTGCTTTTTTCTGCGCAGGATCTGAACAAAGCGAAACAGTTCGGTGCGTCGGATGACTTGCGCCAACGAATGCAGCAAGCCGGAGTGACTGATAAACCGGACATTTGGTTTTTGAACGACTGAAAATCCGATCAGCTACCGATTCCGATCGCAGCATCCGCCAAATAAGAAAACGCTGAAAAACTGAAACGCTGAAATGCTCTGATTTTAGCGTCCTTTGGCGTATTTAGCGGTTAAGTAGCGCTTTGTTTTGTATTCTTCCCATCCGTGGTATCAGCGAAATCCGCGGTCTACCTCAGCTGGCTGATCGTGCCGAAGTCGCCTTGTTGCCGGCCGGTACCGCAAACAACAGCGCTACCGACACCGACACCCTGTAAAATGCACTCAGACCTTCGCTGACAGCTTGACTTAGAGGTTAATCGGCGATGGAAAACGCCGCTGCTGTAGTTTAGCTAACGATAACTTCCGCAAAGCCCAGTTTGCCTTCTGTGGTGGCGGCCGTGCCGGCTGCAAATATGTTTCGTACCCCGCAGGCGACACGCCTGCCTCTACAGAAACGCGCGGCAATCGCCAATGGAGAAATTTGCAATCTACGATTGCCTCACTCCCATTCAATGGTGCTCGGGGGTTTAGTCGAGATATCGAGGACGACGCGATTCACGCCTTTAACTTCGTTAACGATGCGGTTGGAGATGCGGGCCAATAGTTCGAA